>NZ_JBVHUE010000009.1:68982-237657 GCF_055565515.1 Streptomyces sp. NPDC028419
GGCGCCGCCCCCGGCAGCGCCAGCTCGAACCAGACGACCTTTCCTCTGCTCAGTCGGGTGGCGCCCCCCCCCCCCCCCCCCCCCCGGCCCCCCACCCCCCCCCCCCCCCCCCCCCCCCCCCCCCCCCCCCCCCCCCCGCCCGGGTTCGCTACCGCCGTCCCGGTCGAGCCAGACCGCGATCAGCCCCGCGTCGCGCGCCCCACGGGCGTCGATCTCCGGCTGGTCCCCCACGTAGACCACCTCCCCCGGAGCCAGCCCCATCGCCGCACAGGCCGCCAGGAAGGCCGCCGCGTCGGGTTTGCTGACCCCCAGCTCGGCGGCGCACACCAGGACCTCGAAGCGTTCGCGCAGGCCCAGGTCGCGCAGCTTGGGGTCCTGGTTGGCGAGGGAGGAGTTGGAGAGCACGCCGTGCCGGTGGCTGTGGGCCAGGGCGTCCAGTACGGGCAACACGTCCGGGAAGACGGCCCAGGCCGCCTTGTAGTGCTCGACGTAGCGGCCGAACCACGCGTCGGCCCCCGCGGCGTCCAGCTCCGGCTGCCCGAGGAAGTCCCGCACCCGCTCCCGGCGCTGCTCCTGGAAGTCGACCTCCCCGGCGGCGAAGCGCGCCCAGTGGCGGTCGGTGTGCGCCCGCCACAGCGCCAGCGCCTCGTGCGGCGCCCCGTACCGCTCGGCGAGCCCCTCCCGCTCCAGGTGCGCCCGGAGCCCGGCCGTGTCGGCCCCGGTGTAGTCGAAGAGCGTGTCGTCGATGTCCCACAGCACCGCGCGTATCGGCATGCCCCGACCCTACGCCGCAGCACCTCGGGGGCGGCAGCCTTTACGGCTACCGCCCCCGGGGAGGAGTGCGAGGTGGTGCTACGCGGACAGCTTCGCCAGCGCCGCGTCGATGCGGGACAGGGACTTGTCCTTGCCCAGGATCTCCAGGGACTCGAAGAGCGGGAGACCGACGGTGCGGCCGGTGACCGCGACGCGGACCGGGGCCTGCGCCTTGCCGAGCTTGAGGCCGTGGGCCTCGCCCGCCGTCAGGACGGCCTGCTTGAGCGACTCGGGGTCGCTCCAGTTCGCCGCCTCCAGGTTGGCGCGCGCCGTGGTCAGCAGGGCCGCCGGCTCGCCCTTCATCGCCTTGTCCCACGAGGGCTGGTCGCAGACCGGCTCGTCGAGGAAGAGGAAGTCGACGTTGGCCGTGATCTCCGACAGGACCGCCATGCGGGTCTGCGCGTGGGGGGCGATGGCCTCCCAGGCCGCCTGGTCGAAGGCCTCGGGGGCCCACGGGGCGTGCGGGGCGCGCAGCCAAGGGGTGCAGGCGTCGGCGAAGTCCTTCACGTCCAGCATGCGGATGTGGTCGCCGTTGATCGACTCGGCCTTCTTGAGGTCGAAGCGCGCCGGGTTGGCGTTGACGTCCGGGATGTCGAACTTCGCCACCATCTCCTCGATCGAGAAGACGTCCTGGTCCTTGGAGAAGGACCAGCCGAGCAGCGAGAGGTAGTTCAGCAGGCCCTCGGGGAGGAAGCCGCGCTCGCGGTAGAGGTTGAGCGAGGACTCCGGGTCGCGCTTGGAGAGCTTCTTGTTGCCCTCGCCCATCACGTACGGCAGGTGCCCGAAGGCCGGGACCGCCTTCGCGATGCCGAGCTCGATCAGGGCGCCGTAGAGGGCGATCTGGCGCGGGGTGGAGGACAGCAGGTCCTCGCCGCGCAGCACGTGCGTGATCTCCATCAGCGCGTCGTCGACCGGGTTGACCAGGGTGTACAGCGGAGCGCCGTTGGCCCGGACGATGCCGAAGTCCGGCACGTTCTCGGGGGTGACGGAGATCTCGCCGCGGACCAGGTCCGTGAAGGTGATGGTCTCGTCGGGCATCCGGAAGCGGACGATCGAGGCGCGGCCCTCGGCCTGGTACGCCGCCACCCGCTCGGCGCTCAGGTCGCGGCAGTGGCCGTCGTAGCCGGAGGGCTTGCCGGCGGCGCGGGCGGCGTCGCGGCGCGCGTCCAGCTCCTCCGTGGTGCAGTAGCAGTCGTAGGCGTAGCCGCCGTCCTTGAGCTTCTTCGCGACGTCCGCGTAGATGTCCATGCGCTCGGACTGGCGGTACGGGGCGTGCGGGCCGCCCACCTCGGGGCCCTCGTCCCAGGTGAAGCCGAGCCAGCGCAGCGAGTCCAGGAGCTGGCCGTAGGACTCCTCGGAGTCGCGGGCCGCGTCGGTGTCCTCGATGCGGAAGACGAACGTGCCGCCGTGGTGGCGGGCGAACGCCCAGTTGAAGAGGGCTGTGCGGACCAGGCCCACGTGGGGGTTGCCGGTCGGGGAGGGACAGAAACGTACGCGGACAGGTCCGTTAACCACGCTTGATCACCTTGTTGGTGAGAGTGCCGATGCCTTCGATGGTGACGGCGACCTCGTCGCCGACGTTGAGGGGGCCGACTCCGGCCGGGGTCCCCGTGAGGATGACGTCGCCCGGGAGCAGCGTCATGGCCTCGGTGATGTGCACGATCAGGTCCTCGATGGAGCGGACCATGTCACTGGTGCGGCCGAGCTGGCGCTGTTCGCCGTTCACGGTGCACTGGATGGCCAGGTCGCTCGGGTCGAGGTCGGTCTCGATCCAGGGACCGAGGGGGCAGGCTCCGTCGAAACCCTTGGCCCGGGCCCACTGCTTCTCGCGCTGCTGGACGTCGCGCGCGGTGAGGTCGTTGGCGCAGGTGTAGCCGAGGATGACGTCCTTGACGCGCTCGCGCGGGACGTCGCGGCACATGCGGCCGATCACCACGGCCAGCTCGGCCTCGTGGTGGACGTCCTGGGAGAAGGAGGGGTACGCGATCGGGTCACCGGGGCCCACCACCGAGGTGGAGGGCTTGAAGAAGGTGATCGGGGCGTCGGGCACCGCGTTGCCCAGCTCCGCGGCGTGCTCGGCGTAGTTGCGGCCGATGGCCACGATCTTGCTGGGCAGGACGGGCGGGAGCAGCCGGACCCGGTCCCGGGAGGACGGGTCGAGCGGGACCTTCGTGCCCGACAGCTCGAAGTCCCCGTACGGGATGCCCTTGATGATGTCGAGGACGAGCCCGCCCTCGGCGCCGGGGGCTGCGTCGCCCTCGACCGCGCCGAAGGCGACATTTCCGTCGATCGAGAACCTGGCGATGCGCACGTGTTGCGTCTGCCCCTCTGTCCGTCCACTGGGTGGCCCGAGTGGGCCGGAGTCTGCGGACTCCAGGCTAACGCGGCGGACCGGGGCACTTCGCGTGATTCCCCCGCGGTGCGGGGTCGGTGCGCGGTGCGGGGCTACTGCGCCGCGGAGGCCACCGGGGCGTCCATCAGCACGGTGCGGCGCGGGTTCGCGGTCTGCGTGGGCAGGTCGACCGAGTGCTCCGGCGTCTCAACCGCCTGCAGCTCCTCGGCGTCCTTGAGGTGCGCGAGGGTGGTGCGGCGCGGGTTGGCTATGTTGCGGAACATCATCGTCGTCTTCTGCGTGCTCATCGGAGTGTCGGAACCCTTGGTCGATGTGTGGGCCGGACGCACCTCGTGGGCGCCGGTTGTCGGGCGTGCCATCCCTGTAAAGGGCCAGGCTAAACATCTGAATCCCCCGAGGAACCGGGAAGTAATGGCCATGGCTGTGTGAGTTTGCTCACCTACGACCGGGCATTCCGGTCAATACGGTCAGTCAATTCAAGTGCCAGAAACGGACATTGCGCCACTGAATGCGCCATTCCGCTCCCGATCATGGCGACTGGGACACCTAGTGGATCATAGCGATTACACAGGTAAAGTCCGGTTCGCCCCGAAAGAGACTCCACATCCGGTAGTGCCTTTGTCACAAGCCGTCACCGACTCTCCGAGGGAACCCTCGCACCTTGTTGGAGATCCGGCACTGTGCTGGAATTCGCGGGACCGCCGCGGGAATCAGCCGGTGCAAGCGGCGCGACCAAGCGCCGAGCTGCGGTGGCAAGGAGAGGGACACGCGCCGGTCACCGACGACCACCATGGGGCCGTCAGTGCCCCACGACTCGACACCGTCCCACCGGTCTCCCGGCGGGACGCCTGGTCCAGAGGTTGCGAGCTAGTGCAGGGACGTTTCAAGAGGGATGGCAGCGCTGCGGCGGAGCAGGAGCCGCGCAGCGGGACCGACCGTGGCTCCTCGCCCCAGCACGCCCAGAACCACGGGCCGGCTGCCGGTGGCACGGGTGGCCCCGACACGCCCCCCGCCGGTAAGGCGAAGGGCCGGGGCAAGGGCCCGAAGGCGAAAGCGAAGACGAAGGCCAAGGCGACCGGCAAGACCGCCCTGGAGGAGTCCGCCGAGCGGGACCAGGCGATACCGAAGGCCCCCAGTGGGCCCGGCTCCCGGCTCGCCCTGCAGAACTGGCGCATCAGCACGCGACTGGTGTCGCTGCTGACCCTGCCCGTCGTTGCCGCCACCACGCTCGGTGGCTTCCGCATCAACGACTCGATGAACGACATCGCGCAGCTGGACCACATGCAGCTGCTGACGACGATGACCCGGCAGGCCACCAACCTGGCCGCCGCGCTCCAGGAGGAGCGCGACAAGTCGGCCGGTCCGCTGTCGGTGGCCAAGGCCGCCGCGGCCGCCAACACGGGCGGGACCCCGGCCCCGGCCAACAGCCTCGTCGCCGGTGTGCGCGACCAGACGGACGCCGCGGCGACCGCCTTCGCCAGCGCCACCGACAAGATCGACAGCGCCGAGGACAAGGACGACACCCTCAAGTCGATCCGCAACAACGTCCTGCAGATCGGCCGCCAGCTCGCCGGCATCGAGGACATCCGCAAGAAGGCGTACCAGAACAGCGCCCAGCAGACGGTCTCCGAGTACAACGGCCTCATCGTCTCGCTGCTCTCGCTCTCCCAGGACATGGCCCAGGCCACCTCCAGCCCGGAGATGATCAAGCGCACGCGCGCCCTGGCCGCCTTCTCCTCCGCCAAGGAGTACGCCTCGATCCAGCGCGCGGTCATCGCCGCGGCGCTGCCCGAGACCGGTGACAAGCCCGGCAAGCTCAGCGAGAACGACCGTCTGTACGCCCTGGCCGCCCAGCGCGGCGAGAGCCAGGCGAAGAAGACCTTCGAACTCGTCTACCAGGGCAAGCCGGAGGAACTCCTCCAGTCGCTCGGCGACGGCAACAGCGAGATCGGCACCGCCGACCACTACGCCCGCCGCGTGCTGACCACCGAGGGCCAGTTCGGCAAGGAGAAGAACCGGTCCTGGATGGACTGGTACGACGCCGACGACACCAAGCTCGCGGCCATGAAGGTCATCGAGCTGACCCTGCTCGACGACATGGAGCAGAAGGCCCGCGAGCTCAAGACCGAGTCGCAGCAGGACGCCATCATCAACGGTGCGCTGATCCTCCTCGTCCTCGGCGTCTCCCTCGTCGGCGCCTTCGTCATGGCCCGCTCCATGATCCGCTCGCTGCGCCGCCTGCAGGACACCGCGACCCGGGTCGCCCAGGAACGCCTGCCCGAGCTGGTCAAGCAGCTCTCGGAGACCGACCCGCAGGACGTCGACACCTCCGTGGAGTCGGTCGGTGTGCACTCGCGCGACGAGATCGGCCAGGTGGCCGCGGCCTTCGACGACGTGCACCGCGAGGCCGTCCGCCTCGCCGCCGAGCAGGCCCTCCTCCGGGGCAACGTCAACGCGATGTTCACCAACCTCTCGCGCCGTTCGCAGGGCCTCATCCAGCGCCAGCTCTCGCTCATCTCCGAGCTGGAGTCGCGCGAGGCCGACCCGGACCAGCTGTCCTCGCTCTTCAAGCTCGACCACCTCGCGACCCGCATGCGCCGTAACGGCGAAAACCTCCTCGTCCTCGCGGGCGAGGAGCCGGGCCGCCGGTGGACCCGCCCCGTCCCGCTCGTCGACGTGCTCCGCGCCGCGGCGTCCGAGGTGGAGCAGTACGAGCGCATCGAACTCTCGTCGGTGCCCGGCACCGACGTCGCCGGCCGCGTCGTCAACGACCTCGTGCACCTGCTCGCCGAGCTGCTGGAGAACGCCACCTCGTTCTCCTCCCCGCAGACCAAGGTCAAGGTGACCGGCCACGCGCTGCCCGACGGGCGCGTGCTGGTCGAGATCCACGACACCGGCATCGGCCTCTCCCCCGAGGACCTCGCCGCGATCAACGAGCGCCTCGCCTCGCCGCCGACCGTGGACGTCTCGGTCTCGCGCCGCATGGGTCTGTTCGTGGTCGGCCGCCTGTCCCTGCGACACGGCATCCGGATCCAGCTGCGCCCCTCCGACTCCGGCGGTACGACGGCACTCGTCATGCTCCCGGTCGATGTGGCCCAGGGCGGCAAGAAGCCCGCTCCGATGCCGGGCCAGGGCGGCCCGGGCATCCCGGGTGCGGCCGGCCAGCAGGGAGCGGTCTCCGGTACGGGCGCCCGTCCCCCGGTGGGCGCGGCCCCGCAGCGCGGTCAGGTCGCGGGCGGCGGTCAGCGCGCCGCGCTGCCCGGTCGCGAGAACTCCGGCCAGCAGCGTCCCCAGGGACAGCAGGGCCAGCAGGGCGGCCGCGGCCAGGCCCCGCAGGGCCCGAACGCCTTCGGCGCCGGTGCTCCGGCGGGCGGTCGCGGCGGCGCCGGCGGGCCCCAGGCCCGTCCGGGCGCGGCCCCGACCGGTGCCACGCAGTCCGGTACCGCGGCCTTCCCGCAGAACGACCCGTTCGGCCCCTCGGCGCAGGGCGGCAACGGCTTCGAGCGTCCGCAGCCCCAGGCGCCGGGTCAGGGCGGACCGGTGACCCCGCGGGTGCGGCCGCAGCTGCCGCCGCGCGGTGGCGCGCCGCGTCCGGAGCTCCCGGGCGCCGGCACCGCCGCCTCCGCCGGGCTGCCGCCGAGCGCCAGCTGGGGCGCCGACCCGGGCCGCCGTGGTGGCCCGGACGTGCCGCGCGGGCACGACGAGGTCCAGGGCCCCGGCTCCACGGCCGAGTTCGCCCGCCCGGACTACAACGCCCCGATGCCCGGTTCCGGGAACGCTTCCACGACGGGCCAGTTCGCCCGCCCGGAGTTCCCCGGTCCCCAGGACCCGGCGTCCACCGGCCAGTTCGCGCGCCCCGACTTCCCGGGCAACCAGGACCCCTCCGGTACGGGCCAGTTCCCGCGCCCGGCCTTCCCGGGCACCCAGGACACCTCCACCACCGGCCAGTTCGCGCGGCCCGACTTCCCGCAGTCCGGGACGGGCCAGTTCGAGCGGGCCGACATGCGCGGGCCCCAGGACCCCTCCGGCACGGGCCAGTTCGCCCGCCCGGAGTTCCCCGCCGCCCAGGACCCGGCGTCCACCGGCCAGTTCGCGCGGCCCGACTTCGCGGCCCCGCGGACCGGTGGTCCCGGTGTCGGCGGCTACGGCGACCAGGGCGCCCAGCAGGCGCCCCAGGCTCCGCAGCAGTACCAGGCCCCGCAGGCGCAGCAGCCGCTCGGGGGGCCCGTACCGGGCGCCCGGGGCGAGGCCCCGCGCCCGCCCCAGTCCCGCCAGCCGGAGGCGCTGCCCCCGGCCCAGCCGCTGGGCGAGGCCCGGACCCCGCTCTTCGACAACCTGGAGTCGAACTGGTTCCGCCAGGAGGGCGAGCAGCCCTCCGGTCCGGTGCCGGCCGTACCCCAGCAGCCGCAGCAGGGGCTGCCGACCGGCCCCACGCCGGTCCCCGCTTCCCCGCAGCAGCCGCTGCCGCAGCGCGGCCAGGAGCGTGCGGGCGAGCAGTCCGCGCAGCACCCGGCGCCCGGTTCGCCCACGGTGAGCTGGCGCTCCTCCCCCAACGACGAGCTGATGCGGCAGGCCGAGCGCGTGCGCCAGCCCGCCGCGGGCGGGATCACCACCTCGGGCCTGCCCCGTCGGGTGCCCCGCGCCAATCTCGTGGCGGGTACCGCGCAGCAGCAGGCCGAGGCCCAGGCGGGTCCGCAGGTCTCGCGCGCCCCGGACGACGTCCGCGGCCGACTCACCAATCTCCGGCGCGGTATCCAGCAGGGCCGTCAGGCCGGCACCACCGGTCCGGCGACCGGCAGTTACCACATCGACCCCACTTACCAGCAGGAGCGATAGTTGAGTTCGATGAGCCAGGCGGCACAGAACCTGAACTGGTTGATCACGAACTTCGTGGACAACACCCCCGGGGTGTCCCACACCGTGGTGGTCTCCGCCGACGGCCTCCTTCTGGCCATGTCCGAGGGCTTCCCCCGGGACCGGGCCGACCAGCTCGCCGCGGTGGCCTCCGGGCTGACCTCGCTGACCGCCGGCGCCTCCCGCATCTTCGAGGGCGGCGCCGTCAACCAGACCGTGGTGGAGATGGACCGGGGATTCCTCTTCCTCATGTCCGTCTCCGACGGATCCTCGCTGGCCGTGCTGGCGCACCCCGAGTGCGACATCGGCCTCGTGGGCTACGAAATGGCCCTGCTCGTGGACCGCGCGGGCAGCGTCCTCACCCCGGACCTGCGCGCGGAACTGCAGGGCAGCCTCCTCATCTGACGTCCAGATCTCCCGGCCGGCGGGTACTGCCGGCCGGGAGAACGGGGCCCCACCCCGGAACCCAGTACCGCCGTTTGGCCGTCATCCCGTCCCCCCACCGGCCCCGTCGGACGGCACGTTGACCACTGCTGTCCAGCCCGGAGGATTCATGACCCCGCCCCCCGCCTATTCCGATCACTACGGCGACCCGTCGTACTCGGAAGGCGATCAGCCGCTGGTCCGCCCTTACGCGATGACCGGCGGCCGGACCCGGCCCCGCTACCAGCTCGCCATCGAGGCACTGGTCAGCACCACCGCCGATCCGATGCACCTCTCGGGCCTGCTTCCCGAGCACCAGCGCATCTGCACGCTGTGCCGCGAGGTCAAGTCGGTCGCGGAAGTGTCCGCGCTGCTGTCGATGCCGCTCGGCGTCGCCCGGATCCTCGTCGCCGACCTGGCGGAGGCCGGCATGGTGGCCATCCACCAGCCGGGCAATGGAGAGGCCGGCGGAACGCCGGATGTAACGCTGCTCGAAAGGGTGCTCAGTGGACTTCGCAAGCTCTAGCGGCGGCGGCGGAGCGACCCGCTCCACCACCTCCGCGAAGATCGTGGTGGCGGGTGGCTTCGGCGTGGGCAAGACCACGTTCGTGGGCGCCGTCTCCGAGATCAACCCGCTGCGCACCGAGGCCGTGATGACGTCCGCTTCCGCGGGCATCGACGACCTGACACACACCGGGGACAAGACGACCACCACGGTCGCCATGGACTTCGGCCGCATCACCCTGGACCAGGACCTGATCCTGTACCTGTTCGGCACCCCCGGGCAGGACCGCTTCTGGTTCATGTGGGACGACCTCGTGCGCGGCGCCATCGGCGCGATCGTGCTCGTGGACACCCGCCGTCTCGCCGACTGCTTCCCCGCCGTCGACTACTTCGAGAACAGCGGCCTCCCCTTCGTCGTCGCGCTCAACGGCTTCGAGGGGCACCAGCCGTACACCCCCGAAGAGGTGCGCGAGGCCCTGCAGATCGGGCCCGACGCGCCGATCATCACCACCGACGCCCGCCACCGCGCGGACGCCAAGAGCGCGCTGATCACGCTGGTCGAGCACGCGCTGATGGCGCGCCTCAAGTAACACGGATGTCCCCTCCGAGGGTTCAGGGCGGGCTGTGTCATGCGACACGGCCCGCCCTTTCTTTTCATAACGTTTCGACAGAGAATTGCCCCCCTCCGGACACGCCCTGCGGTCGGTTGCTTCCGCTCCGTTCACAACTGCCCCCATTTTCCCCGTCGGTTGCTCTTTATGTCCGGTTTATGCGGGGCATAAGGCCCTAGGTATGGCCGGATTCAACTGTTTGGAACACGGCCGTTAACCGTGCTGGAATCAATGAACTAGCTAGTAGCACCGCCGAGAGGTTGTTGGTCGAGTGAGGCGAAGCAATTCGAGCCCCGCGGAGGAACCCGCGCGCGGCAACTTCACCCCGCCGCCGCGCGCGGGGGCGTCCTTCGACGTGCCCGTGGACGCGCCCGTCGGCGGTGGCAGCACCAGCAGGTTCGCGCCCCGCAACTGGCGCGTGCCGACCAAGCTGAACGCCATCCTGCTCGTCCCGGTCCTCGTCGGACTGGTCATGGGCGGCTTCCAGGTGAAGGGTTCGGTCGACACCTGGAACGAGGCCAAGGACGCCGAGAAGACGGCCCGCATCGTCCAGGCAGCGGCCGAATACGGCCAAGCGCTGCTCAACGAGCGCGACCTCACCGCCGAGCCCCTCCTCAAGGGGGACCGCGGCAGCGAGGTGGTCACCAAGGCGTACGCGGCGACCGACGCGGCCAGGGCGAAGTTCGCCGATGCCGTCAAGGGCATGCCGAAGAAGCAGAGCCTCGAACGCCGCCTCCAGCTCTTCCAGGAGGAGGAGCCCAAGCTCGACGCCATCCGCAAGACCGCGTACTCCGCTCCGGAGACCGCGAAGAAGGACCTCCCCAAGTCGGCCGGGCCCATCCCGACCGAAGAGGGCTACGTCCTGGTGCAGCACAACCTCATGTCGTTCTCCAACGAACTGGGTCTGGGCACCGGAAACATCACGAGCTACGGCCGCATGGTCTACGCGATCGAGCTGGCCAAGGCCGCGAACTCGCTCCAGCGCTCGGTCGGCACCCACCTCCTGGTCCGCCCGAACGAGAGCGAGGAGATCCGCAAGGCCCAGCTGGTCGCCTTCTCCTCCTACGCCTACCTCGAAGACATCGCGATCGGCGAGTACGTCTCCGCCGGTACCGAGGAGGACACGGAGAAGCTCAAGACGGTCATGGGCAAGCGGTCCGCCGCGGGCGCCGCCAAGCTCGCCGAGGCCCAGAACCAGGCCCAGCAGTCCGGGACGCCCTTCAAGGCCCCGCCGGTCGTCAACGGCTCCGCCCTGACGGGCATGACCGAGGCGATAGCCGGCGGCGACAAGAACACCAAGCTCGCCGCGGGCGGTACCACCCCGCTGGCCTGGCAGGCCGCCTCCACCGCCAAGTTCGACGGCTACGCCGAGGTCGAGAAGGACCTGCTCGACAAGGCCGTCAGCGACACCATCGTCATCTCCGACGACGCCCGCAACGCCGCCATCACCAACGGCGCCATCGTCGTCGTGGCCCTGCTGGCCGCCTTCATCCTGGCGGGCATGATGGCCCGCCAGATGGGCCGCTCGATGCGCCGCCTGCGCAGCGCGGCCTTCGACGTCGCCGAGCAGCGCCTGCCGATGCTCGTCGACCAGCTCTCGCGCACCGACCCCGGCAAGGTCGACACCCGCGTCGTGCCGATCCCGATCGACTCCCAGGACGAGATCGGCGAGGTCGCCCGCGCCTTCGACCAGGTCCACCGCGAGGCCGTCCGGCTCGCCGCCGAGCAGGCCCTGCTGCGGGGCAACGTCAACGCGATCTTCACGAACCTCTCCATGCGCAACCAGTCGCTGATCGAGGGCCAGCTGACCCTCATCACCGACCTGGAGAACAACGAGGCCGACCCGGACCAGCTGGAGAACCTCTTCCGGCTGGACCACCTGGCCACCCGTATGCGCCGCAACGGCGAGAACCTCCTCATCCTCGCGGGTGAGGAACCGGGCCGCCGCTGGGACCAGCCGGTCCCGCTGGTCGACGTCCTGCGCGCCGCCTCCTCCGAGGTGGAGCAGTACGAGCGCATCGAGCTGTCGGGCGTCTCCGAGGCCGAGATCCACGGCCAGGCCGTGACCGACCTCGTGCACCTGCTCGCCGAGCTGCTGGAGAACGCCACCACCTTCTCCTCCCCGCAGACGAAGGTCCGCGTCAACGCGACCCGACTGCCCGACGGCCGCGTCATGATCGAGATCCACGACAAGGGCATCGGCCTCACCGCCGAGGACTTCGCGGACATCAACCACAAGCTGGCCAACCCGCCGACCGTGGACGCCGCGATCTCGCAGCGCATGGGTCTGTTCGTGGTCGGGCGGCTGTCGGACCGGCACGGCATCCGGGTCCAGCTGCGCCCCTCGGGCGAGCAGGCCGGTACGACCTCGCTGGTCATGCTCCCGGACGCGATCACCCATGGTGGTGGTGGCGAGGGCATACCCGACGACGACTTCACCGTCTCGCAGATGATCCCGGAGCAGCACCAGCTCCAGCAGAGCACGCCGCTGCGCACGGCCGCCGAGCTCGGCTTCGACGACTCGCAGTACGACCGCCGCCCGGCCCCCGGGGGCGACCCGGACGGCGCCCCGCGCGAGCTGGACGCCGTCGGCCGCTCGCTGAGCCGCGACGAGCGCCGGGCCGCGCTGGAGGCCCAGGTCGGCTTCCCGCAGCAGCAACAGCAGGCGCAGCCCTCGCAGCAGGAGTATGCGGAACCCCAGCCTGAACACGGCTACCAGCAGTACCAGGGGTACGAGCAGCAGCCCGAGCAGGGCTACGAGAGCGCCGCCTACGACGCCCAGGGCGCCCAGGGCACCCCCGACGGCTACCCCCAGCAGGCCGGCTACGCGCCGTACCAGCAGGACGGTTACGCCTATCCGGAAGACGGGTACCAGGACAACCAGCAGGGTGAACAGCCCTACGCGGGTGGCTACGATGCCCAGTCCCACCAGGCGGAGTGGCCGGAACAGAACACCTATCCGGCCGCCTACCAGCAGGATTACGGGACCGAATCGGAATCACCGGCCGGTGCCGAACCCGCCCCGGAGCGCGTAGGCTTCGACCGTCCGGACACCGCTGCCGACACCGGTCACGCACTGACCGGAGCGGGCCTGCCGCGTCGCGGCAGCCAGCAGCAGTGGCAGCCGGCACAGAAGGAAACGGAGTCCACCGGATCCCTCTTCGAGGGGCGGCAGCAGCGACAGCAGCAGTCCGCCGAAACGGAGACGGCCCCGGAGGAAGCACCAGGCCCCGACTCCTGGCGCTCGCGCAATGACGAGCGTTGGCAGCAGGCCGGAAAGCTCCGTGAGCCGAAGGCGGGCGGGGTCACCCCGTCCGGTCTCCCTCGGCGGGTGCCCAAGGCCAACCTGGTCGAGGGCGCGGCGGAATCGACTCCGCAGGGCGGCCCACAGGTCTCCCGCGCCCCGGAGGACGTCCGCGGCAGGTTGAGCAACCTGCGCCGCGGTGTCCAACAGGGACGCACCGCGGGTTCGGAGCAGTCAAGTAACAGCTATGACCAGGAGCGTTAGTGTGAGCCCGATGAGCCAGGCGGCACAGAACCTGAACTGGTTGATCACGAACTTCGTGGACAACACCCCCGGGGTGTCCCACACCGTCGTGGTCTCCGCCGACGGCCTGCTTCTGGCCATGTCGGAAGGCTTCCCGCGGGACCGCGCCGACCAGCTGGCGGCCGTGGCCTCCGGACTGACCTCGCTGACCGCGGGTGCCTCGCGCATCTTCGAGGGCGGCGCCGTCAACCAGACGGTGGTGGAGATGGACCGCGGGTTCCTCTTCCTCATGTCGGTGTCCGACGGATCCTCCCTCGCGGTGCTCGCGCACCCCGAGTGCGACATCGGTCTGGTGGGCTACGAGATGGCCCTGCTCGTGGATCGCGCGGGCAGCGTCCTCACCCCGGACCTGCGCGCGGAGCTGCAGGGCAGTCTTCTCAACTAGCAGACAGGCAGTGCGTTTCGCGCCATCGCACCATAGGGTGCGGTGGCGCGGTTCCACAGGGAGTACTGCGTTCTTGGAGTCGGAGGAGGAAACGTGACAACACCCCACGGAGGACATCCTTATGGCGGCGCGCAGCAGCCGCAGGGTGGGCACGACCAGAACCGCTTCAACTTCCCTTCCACTCCCAGCCGGCCCGTGCCGGAGCACCAGCCCTACCCGCAGCAGCCCTACGGACAGCCCTCGCAGGCTCCGCAGCGGCAGCAGCCGTACACGCCCCCGCAGCACCCGCAGCAACACCAGCAGCCGCAGCGGCCTTCGCAGCCGCCGGCCCCCAAGGCGCACAACCCGCTGGTGCGTCCGTACGCCATGACCGGCGGCCGGACCCGGCCCCGCTACCAGCTCGCCATCGAGGCACTGGTCAGCACCACGGCCGATCCCTCGCGCCTGCAAGGGCAGTTGCCCGAGCACCAGCGCATCTGCCGACTCTGCATCGAGATCAAGTCGGTCGCCGAGATCTCGGCCCTGCTCTCCATTCCCCTCGGCGTCGCCCGAATCCTCGTCGCCGACCTGGCGGAGGCGGGCCTTGTCGCCATCCATCAGCCCGGCGGGGACGAATCCGCCGGCGGTCAGCCAGACGTGACACTGCTCGAAAGGGTGCTCAGTGGACTTCGCAAGCTCTAGCGGCGGCGGCGGAGCGACTCGCTCCACCACCTCCGCGAAGATCGTGGTGGCGGGTGGCTTCGGCGTGGGCAAGACCACGTTCGTGGGCGCCGTCTCCGAGATCAACCCGCTGCGCACCGAAGCCGTGATGACGTCCGCTTCCGCGGGGATCGACGATCTCACCCACACCGGGGACAAGACGACCACCACGGTCGCCATGGACTTCGGCCGCATCACCCTGGACCAGGACCTGATCCTGTATCTGTTCGGCACCCCCGGGCAGGACCGCTTCTGGTTCATGTGGGACGACCTCGTGCGCGGCGCCATCGGCGCCGTCGTCCTCGTGGACACCCGCCGTCTCGCCGACTGCTTCCCCGCCGTCGACTACTTCGAGAACAGCGGCCTCCCCTTCGTGATCGCCCTGAACGGTTTCGACGGGCACCAGCCGTACACCCCCGAAGAGGTCCGCGAGGCCCTGCAGATCGGCCCCGACGCGCCGATCATCACCACCGACGCCCGCCACCGCGGCGACGCCAAGAGTGCCCTGATCACTCTCGTCGAGCACGCGCTGATGGCCCGCCTGCGGTAGCCACCGCAGGACGACGAAAGGCCCCCCGCACTCGCAAGAGTGCGGGGGGCCTTTCGTGTGGTGCGCGGTGCGGGCCGCGGGGTGCGCGGCCCGCCCGAACGACTAGCCCTGCCAGCTGTGCGGGGCGCGGAAGCCGGGGGTGCGCTCCAGGCGGCGCCATCCGGCGGTGGAGCCGGTGGTGCGGACCGGGCCGGCCTCGGGGGTGGCGGCGGCGCGGGCGAGCAGGATCGCGGTGATCGCGGCCAGCTCCTCGGGCTCGGCGTGGCCCTTTTCGACGCGCAGCAGGGTGCCGGTGCTGATGCTCATGGGTGGCAGGTCTCCTTCACTTCTTACTGCGGCGGGTTGCCGTGCTTGCGCGACGGCAGGTCGGCGTGCTTGTTGCGGAGCATCGAGAGCGCGGCCACGAGGGTCTCGCGGGTCTCGGCGGGGTCGATGACGTCGTCGACGAGACCGCGTTCGGCCGCGTAGTACGGGTGCATCAGCTCGGACTTGTACTCCTTGACCATCCGCGCGCGCATCGCCTCGGGGTCCTCGGCGTCCGCGATCTGCTTGCGGAAGATCACGTTGGCGGCGCCCTCGGCGCCCATCACGGCGATCTCGTTGGTCGGCCACGCGTACGTGATGTCCGCACCGATGGACTGGGAGTCCATGACGATGTAGGCACCGCCGTACGCCTTGCGCAGGATGAGCGAGATCCGCGGCACGGTCGCGTTGCAGTAGGCGTACAGCAGCTTCGCGCCGTGCCGGATGATCCCGCCGTGCTCCTGGTCCACGCCCGGCAGGAAGCCGGGCACGTCCAGCAGCGTGATGATCGGGATGTTGAAGGCGTCGCACAGCTGCACGAACCGTGCGGCCTTCTCCGACGCGTGGATGTCCAGCACGCCGGCGAGGTGACCGGGCTGGTTGGCGACGATGCCGACGACCTGGCCGTCCATCCGCGCCAGCGCGCAGATGATGTTGCGGGCCCAGCGCTCGTGGATCTCCAGGACGTCGCCTTCGTCGACGAGCTCCTCGATGACCTTGAGCATGTCGTACGGACGGTTGCCGTCCGCCGGCACCAGGTCCAGCAGCACGTCGGAGCGGCGGTCGGCCGGGTCCGTGCTCTCGTGGACCGGCGGGTTCTCCCGGTTGTTCGAGGGCAGCATCGAGATGAGGTAGCGGACCTCGGCGATGCAGGTCTCCTCGTCGTCGTACGCGAAGTGCGCGACGCCCGAGGTCTCCGCGTGCACGTCGGCGCCGCCCAGACCGTTCTGCGAGATCTCCTCGCCGGTCACCGCGCGGACCACGTCCGGGCCGGTGATGAACATCTGCGAGGTGTCGCGGACCATGAAGACGAAGTCGGTCAGTGCCGGCGAGTACGCCGCGCCGCCCGCGCACGGGCCCAGCATCACCGAGATCTGCGGGATCACGCCCGAGGCCCTGGTGTTGCGCTGGAAGATGCCGCCGTATCCGGCGAGCGCCGAGACGCCCTCCTGGATGCGGGCGCCCGCACCGTCGTTCAGCGACACCAGCGGAGCACCCGCCGCGATCGCCATGTCCATGATCTTGTGGATCTTCGTCGCGTGGGCCTCGCCCAGCGCGCCGCCGAAGATGCGGAAGTCGTGGGCGTAGACGAAGACCGTCCGGCCCTCGACCGTGCCCCAGCCCGTGATCACACCGTCGGTGTAGGGCTTCTTCGACTCCAGGCCGAAGCCCGTCGCACGGTGGCGACGCAGCTGCTCGACCTCCTTGAAGGACCCTTCGTCGAGCAGGAGCGCGATCCGCTCCCGCGCCGTCAGCTTGCCCTTGGCATGCTGCGCCTCGGTCGCACGGTCACTGGGTCCGCGCCGCGCCTGCTCCCGCAGGTCGTGCAGCTCGGCCACCCGGCCACGTGCGTCCGTGGGCTCGCTCGAAGTCTGGTCCACAACGGTCATGTACCGACCTTACGAAGCGGATCGCCGAAAACCCTCCGTTGGTTCCGCACAGTCTCCGGCCCGATCCGCTGTCCGGCCCGGACAGATGGCTTGCCTCATGCGAGGACTCCACCAGTTGGGACCTTCGTCCTTTGTGGAGATATAACAAAGCAGCGCGACCCGACCCCGAGATGTTGAAATTTGAACAGAATGGGTCTAACGTCAATGTCGTTGAAGGTTAAACAACAAGGCCTCAACGAGAAGCGCTCCCACCGGGCGCCAGAACCGAGGAGTGAGTCATGGGAATCTTCACCCGCCGCAGCCAGAACACCACCCCCGCCGCCGGCACGTCGACCGCGGTCGCCACGCTGGACGTCGACCCGGCGCTGGCCGCGCTCACCGGTGACTACGTCATCGACGCCGCGCACAGCCGCATCGGCTTCACCGTCCGCCACGCCATGGTGACCAACGTCCGCGGCACCTTCGCCGACCACGAGGGCACCCTGCGTCTGGACGGCGCCGACCCGTCGCGCTCGACGGCCTCCATCGACGTGCGGATCGCCTCGGTCGACACCGGGATCGCCGACCGCGACGGTCACCTGCGCTCCGGAGACTTCTTCGACGCCGAGACCTTCCCCCTGATGACCTTCCGCTCCACCGCGGCGGCCCCGCTCTCCGGCGACGCCTACCGCATCACCGGCGAGCTGACGATCAAGGACGTCACCCGGCCGCTCTCCATCGATCTGGAGTTCGGTGGATCCGCCAAGGACGTCTACGGCAACGAGCGCGTGGGCTTCGAGGGCTCCGCCGAGATCCTGCGCTCCGACTGGGGCCTGACCTGGAACGCCGCCCTGGAGGCCGGCGGTGTGATGGTCAGCGACAAGGTCAAGCTGACCTTCGACATCTCCGCGATCAAGCAGGGCTGATGCCGCGGGCGGCCGCGCGCGGGGAACGGGCCGGTCGGCCCGTCCCCCCCTCGACCAGGACCTCCTAGAAGTCCCCGCCGCCGAAGCCGCCGCCCCCGTCGAAACCGCCGCCCCCGCCGAAGTCGCCCCCTCCGAAGTCGGAGGGGTTGAAGTCGGCGCCCGAGACGTCCCCGCCGTCGAAACCGCCGTCGCCCATGTCGGAGGCGTAGGCGGGACCGGACATCATCATCGAGCCGAGCATCGTGCCCATGAGCAGCCCGGGCAACATGCCGCCGCCGAAGTATCCGCCGGCCCAGGGACCGTACGCCGGGCCGGCGTCGTAGTAGGGGCGCGGGCCGTGCTCCGTGTCGACCGTACGGACCGCCGGGTCCTGGCCGTCGCGCAGCCGGACGGCGTCCGCCGCGCAGACCGGGACGGTCCGGGGCGCCCCGCCGGCCGGGGCCCAGTCGGCGTCCGCGGTGCTGGGTCCGTGGCGCGGGTCGAAGAAGCAGGGCGCCCGACGCTCGGGCACGGGCCTGCCCTGACGGCGCGCGTCCAGCGAGGCCAGTGCGTACCGGCCGTCCTCCAGCGCCTGGGTCACGCCCCGCACCTCTTCGGGGTGCCGCACCGAGGCCATGATCTGCTTGGCCTTCTCGTAGGAGTCCAGGCCCTGCTCGTAGTCCTTGCGCATGGCGTCGTCGGCCCCGGGCTCACCGGGGTGGAAGTCCAGCCGGTCCAGCTCCTCGCCGAAGGCCGTGATGTCCTCGTCGACGACCACGGAGAGCTTGCGGACCGCCTCGCGCTCCGCCTCTTCCTTCTTCTTGCGGCCCCGGCGCACCAGTGCGTACGCGCCGCCGCCGCCCACGAGCGCCACCGCGCCCAGGCCGATCAGCGCACCGGAGCCGCCGCCGTCGTCGTCCGAGCCGCCGCCCCAGGAGGCCGGGGCGCGGCCCTTGGTCTGGGACAGGGCCTGGTCGACGAAGTTGTCGAGCTGGGTGGCCGCGTCGACGGGACCGCCCGCCTTGACGGCGTCGGTGAGGTTGCGGACCGCATTGACCGGCATGACCGTGCGGTCGGCCGCGGCGTTGAAGCCGTCGCCGAGCCGGATGGCGTAGAGCCCCGTGATGCCGGTCTCGGTGCGGACGGTGCGCAGCACGCTGTCGGCCGGGAACTCGGCGGTGGCGGGCAGCACCGCGACGAACACGGGCTTGCCCGCGTCCTTGATCTTCTTCGCCAGGGCGTCCGCCCGGTCCTTGGGGAGCTGCGCCTCGGCGCGGGGGTCGACGTAGACCGGGCCCTTCTTGAGGGCCTCCGCCACGGCTGCGGGTCCGGTGGCCGCGGCGGCCTGTGGCGCGACCACGAGGGCAGTCGCAGACAGGGCCAGCAGCAGACCGGAAAGTACGGATATCAGCCTGGTCCTCATGGTCACGACGGTACCGGAACCGGTCGTTTCCTGTGTGAGCAGGACATAAGCCCCCGGGGGTCCACCCACGGACCCCCGGTCGGCCGTCCGCCGGACCTACTCCGCGGGCTCCACGCCCGCGTGCAGCAGGCCGTAGGTGAAGGCGTCCTCCAGTGCCTGCCAGGACGCCGCGATCACGTTCGTGCCCACGCCCACCGTGGACCACTCGCGGTGGCCGTCGGTGGTGGAGATCAGCACCCGGGTCGTGGAGTCCGTGCCGTGCTTGCCCTCCAGGATGCGGACCTTGTAGTCGATCAGCTCGAACTTGGCGAGCTGGGGGTAGAAGCGCTCCAGCGCCACCCGCAGGGCCCGGTCGAGGGCGTTGACCGGGCCGTTGCCCTCCGCGGTGGCGACGATCCGCTCGCCCTTGGCCCACAGCTTCACCGTGGCCTCGTTGGCGTGCGTGCCGTCGGGGCGGTCCTCGACGATCGCGCGCCAGGACTCCGTACGGAAGTACTTGCGCGCCCGGCCCTCGACCTCGGCCCGCAGCAGCAGCTCGAAGGAGGCGTCGGCGGCCTCGAAGGTGTAGCCGGCCAGCTCGCGCTCCTTGACCCGCTCCACCACCCGGGAGACCAGCGCGCGGTCCCCGCCGAGGTCGACGCCCAGCTCCTTGCCCTTGAGCTCGATCGAGGCCCGCCCGGCCATGTCGGAGACCAGCATCCGCATGGTGTTGCCGACCCGCTCGGGGTCGATGTGCTGGTAGAGGTCCGGGTCCACCTTGATCGCCGAGGCGTGCAGACCCGCCTTGTGCGCGAAGGCCGAGACGCCGACGTAGGGCTGGTGGGTGGAGGGCGTGAGGTTGACGACCTCGGCGATGGCGTGCGAGATCCGGGTCATCTCGGCCAGCGCGCCCTCGGGGAGCACGGTGCGGCCGTACTTGATCTCCAGCGCGGCCACCACCGGGAAGAGGTTGGCGTTGCCGACCCGCTCGCCGTAGCCGTTGGCCGTGCACTGCACGTGGGTGGCGCCCGCGTCGACGGCGGCCAGCGTGTTGGCGACCGCGCAGCCCGTGTCGTCCTGGGCGTGGATGCCCAGGCGCGCGCCGGTGTCGGCGAGGACGGTGGCGACGACGGCGCTCACCTGGGCGGGCAGCATGCCGCCGTTGGTGTCGCAGAGGATGACCACATCGGCGCCGGCCTCGTGCGCGGCGCGCACGACCGCCTTGGCGTAGGCGGCGTTCGCGCGGTAGCCGTCGAAGAAGTGCTCGCAGTCGACGAACACCCGCCGGCCCTGCTCGCGCAGGTAGGAGACGGTGTCGCGGACCATGGCGAGGTTCTCGTCCAAGGTGGTGCGCAGGGCGAGCTCGACGTGCCGGTCGTGCGACTTGGCCACGAGGGTGATGACCGGGGCGCCGGACTCCAGCAGGGCGCGGACCTGCGGGTCCTCGGCGGCCGAGCCGCCCGCGCGCCGGGTCGCGCCGAAAGCGACCAGCTGGGCGTGCTGGAAGTCGATCTCATTGCGGGCGCGGGCGAAGAACTCGGTGTCGCGCGGGTTGGCGCCGGGCCAGCCGCCTTCGATGAAGCCCACCCCGAAGTCGTCCAGGTGCCGGGCGATCGTCAGCTTGTCCGCGACGGTGAGGTTGATGCCCTCGCGCTGCGCGCCGTCGCGCAGGGTGGTGTCGAAGACGTGGAAGCCGTCGTCGAGGACCGCGCTCGCCGCTGTCGCCTCTGTCGTCGTCATGCTGATCTGACTCCTGTCGGATGAGTGGCTCCGGACGCCCGCCCGAGGGAAGGCCGCCGTCGCTTGCCCCCATCATCGCGCGCGGTCCGCTCCCGGCAGGAATGGGGCCGGGAAACGAAAAAACCCCTCGCGGGTGCGAGAGGTCTGCGCGCGGGTCTGGGGCACGATGCCGCTGCCGCGAAGTTCTTCCACGGTCTCAGCGGTCACTGCGGACCGGCGCGCTGCTGCCGATAATCATGGGCTGAGCAAGCACGTCCGCAGTCTGCCACACCGTCCGCCCCGCGAGCGGGCCGTCTCACGATCCGGTCGAACGGGCATCCGCGGGTCGGTGGGGGGCGGCCAGGAGCGACTCGTCGAGGAACTCCCCGACGTGCGTCAGGATGTCCTCGCGCCCGATCCCGGGCAGGCCCACGGCCAGTTGGATGCTGAACCCGTCCAGCAGCGCGCGCAGCCGGGCGCCGAAGCGGTCGGCGTCCACCGGGCGGAACTCCCCGCGCGAGATTCCCTCGGCGAGCAGCGCCACCAGGTCGCGGTGCCAGGCGCCCTCGACGGCCGCCTGGCGGTCGCGTTCCTCGGGTCCGGCGTTCTGCGAGCGGTTCCAGACCTCCATCCACAGGGTCCAGTGCGGGTCGCGGGCGCCGTCGGGCACGTACAGGTCGACGTACGCCTGGAGCCGCTCGCGGGCCGGGCCGCGGCGGGAGAGCAGGCCGCGCCGCTCGTCGCCGAGGGCGGACTCGCTCCACTCCAGGGTCTGCAGCAGGAGTTCGTCCTTGCTGCGGAAGTAGTAGAGGAGGTGGCCGCTGCTCATGCCGACCTGGCGGCCCAGGCCGGCCATGGTCAGGCCCTCCAGACCGCGCTCGGCGATCATGGCCATGGCGGCGACGAGCACGTCCTCGCGCGGCGGCGCGTTCTTCCGCGCGCGTACTACCGGGGCCGCCATGGGCCACTCCTTACCGTCCGCCGCGGGTCACACCTTCGGCTGCTGCTGGGTGATGCAGTGGATACCGCCACCCCCGGCGAAAATCGTACGCGCGTCGACCAGCCGCACGGTCCGCTCGGGGAACAGTCCGCGGAAGATCTCGGCGGCCTCCTCGTCGCGCGGGTCGTCGAAGGAGCACAGCACCACGCCGTCGTTGCACAGGTAGTGGTTGATGTAGGAGTAGTCCACCCACTCGCCGTCCTCCTCCAGCACGGTCGGCGCGGGGACCTCGACGACCTCCAGCCGGCGCCCGCGGGCGTCGCTCTGGCCGCGCAGCAGGGCCGCGATCAGCTTGCAGCGCTCGTGGTCGGGATGCGCGGGGTCGGGCTGGGTGTGCACGAGCACCACACCGGGGCGGGCGAAGGCGGCGACGATGTCCACGTGGCCCTGGGTGCCGTAGGTGCCGTAGTCACCGGCGAGGCCGTAGGGCAGCCAGATCGCCTTGGTGGTGCCCAGGTGCGCGTGGACCTCCCGCTCGACCTGCTCCCGGGTCCAGCCGGGGTTGCGGCCCGCGCCCAGCTGCACGGTGTCGGTGAGCAGGACCGTACCCTCGCCGTCGACGTGGATGGCGCCGCCCTCGTTGACGAGCGGGGTGCTGTACGTCCGGACGCCGGCGAGGTCGCAGACGTGCCGGGCGATCTTCGAGTCGTGCTCCCAGCGGGCCCACTCCTGGGCGCCCCAGCCGTTGAAGGTCCAGTCCACGGCCGCCAGCTCGCCCGCGTCGTTGGTGACGAAGGTCGGGCCGATGTCCCGCATCCAGGCGTCGTCCAGCTCGCGCTCCACCAGCTCGACGTCGTCGCCTACGACGGCGCGGGCGCTGTCGGCGTCGCCGGGCGCGACGACCAGGGTCACCGGTTCGAAGTCGCGCACGGCGCGGGCGACGGCGCCCCAGGCCCGGCGGGCCTCGGCCAGCTCCTGCTCGTTGGTGAAGGTCGGGTTGGGGCTGGGCCAGGCCATCCAGGTCCGCTCGTGGGGGGCCCACTCGGGGGGCATGCGGAAACCGGCGGCGGCGGGCGTGGCGTCGTTGGCGGGCGTGGCGGGCGTGGCGTTCATGGCGGAAGGTCCTTCCGGGCTGCGGGACGGGGCGCAAGGGGTGGTGCGGGGCGGATCAGAGGAAGTAGAGGCGGTTCAGCGCGACGGAGTCGGCCGCTTCGGAGCGCAGCGGTTCACCGTCGAGGCTGACGAGTCCGCTGCGCGCGTCCACATCGACCGCGCCCACCCGGGAGTTGAGGAGCAGGTCGGCGGGGCCGATGCCGCGGGTGCCGCGGACGGCGACCCGGCGCCTGCGGGTGGGCATCTCGTCGCCGCCGAGGGCGGCCCCCGCCGCCGAGACGAAGGCGACGGAGATGTCGGCGGCGGTGGCGCCGTGGGAGCCGAACTGCGGCCCGAGGACGAGGGGTTCGCAGGTGTCGGTGGCCGCGTTCGGATCGCCGGTGACCCCGTAGGCCGGGAACCCGGACTTGAGGACGAGCTGTGGCTTCGCGCCGAAGAACTGCGGGCGCCAGAGCACGATGTCGGCGAGCTTGCCGACCTCGATGGAGCCGATCTCGTGGGCCAGGCCGTGGGCGATGGCCGGGTTGATGGTCAGCTTGGCCAGGTAGCGCAGCACCCGGGCGTTGTCGTCGCCCTCGCCGTCGCCCTCCAGCGGGCCGAGCTCGCCCTTCATCTTGGCGGCCATGGCGAAGGTGCGGCGGATGGTCTCCCCCGCGCGGCCCATGCCCTGGGCGTCGGAGGAGGTGATGCCGATGGCGCCCAGGTCGTGCAGGACGTCCTCGGCCCCCATCGTGCCCGCGCGGATCCGGTCGCGGGCCATGGCCGCGTCGCCCGGGAGGTCGGGCTTGAGGTCGTGGACGGAGACGATCATGCCGTAGTGCTCGGCGACCGCGTCCCGGCCGAAGGGCAGGGTCGGGTTGGTCGAGGAGCCGATGACATGGGGGACGCCCGCCATCTTGAGCACGTTGGGGACGTGTCCGCCGCCGCAGCCCTCGATGTGGAAGGCGTGGATGGTGCGCCCGTCCAGGACGCGCAGGGTGTCCTCGACCGAGAGGCACTCGTTGAGGCCGTCGCTGTGCAGGGCGACCTGGACGTCGTACTCCTCGGCCACGCGCAGGGCGGTGTCCAGGGCGCGGGTGTGCGCGCCCATGTCCTCGTGGACCTTGAATCCGCAGGCGCCGCCCTCGGCGAGGGCCTCGACGAGGGGGGCGTCGTGGGAGGAGGAACCGCGGGCCAGGAAGCCGATGTTGACGGGCCAGGCGTCGAAGGCGTTGAAGGCGTGCCGCAGCGCCCACGGGGAGTTGACGCCGACGCCCCAGACCGGGCCGAACTCCTGGCCGATGATCGTGGTGACGCCCGCCGCGAGCGAGGCCTCCATGATCCGCGGGGAGAGCAGGTGGACGTGGGTGTCCACGGCGCCGGCGGTGGCGATCAGGCCCTCGCCGGAGACGATGGAGGTGCCGGTGCCGACCACCACGTCCACCCCGTCGAGGGTGTCCGGGTTGCCGGCCCGGCCGATCGCGTGGATGCGGCCCTCGCGGATGCCGATGGACACCTTGCGGATGCCGAGGACCGCGTCGATGACCAGGACGTTGCTGATGACGACGTCGCAGGTCTCGCGGACCGCGGCGGCCTTCAGGTGCAGGCCGTCCCGGGCGGTCTTGCCGAAGCCGGCCAGGAACTCGTCGCCCGGCTTCTGCGCGTCGTGCTCGACCCGCACGGTGAGGCCGCTGTCGCCCAGGCGCACGCGGTCCCCGGCCCGGGGGCCGAAGACGCCGGCGTACTCGTGGGGGTCGATGTGGCGGCTGCCGGGGGCGCAGTGGTCACTGTGCCGGGTCTGCTTGCTCACGCCCGCCCTCCGTCCGCTCCGTCGGCGGCTCCGGTGGCTCCGGCGCCGCCGTCCCCGGTGCCGAGGTAGCCGCAGGCGGCCGCGCGGCGCAGCGCCTCGGCCTTGGCGCCCGGGGCGTCGAGGGGGCCGTCGACCAGCCCGGCGAAGCCGACGGCGATCCGCTCGCCGCCGATCGGGACCAGCCCGACCTCGGCCGCGCCGCCGGGGTCGAAGCGGACCGAGGAGCCCGCGGGGACGCACAGCCGCATGCCGTAGGCGGCGGCCCGGTCGAAGTCGAGGCGCGGGTTCGCCTCGAAGAAGTGGAAGTGGGAGGTGACGCTGACGGGCACGGCGGCGGTGTTGCGCACGCGCAGCCGCACGACGGGCTCCGGCCGGGGCGCGCCGGGGCCGGGTAGGACCGCGCCCGGGGCGTGCTCGCCGAGGCCGACGGCGCCCCGGATGGGGGCGGAGACCACCGCGAGGCGGGACCCGTCGTCGAAGACGGCCTCCACGTGCACCTCGGTGACCACGTCGCTGACGCCGGGCAGGACGTCGTCGGGGCCGAGGACGGAGCGGGCCTCCTCGATGGCCTCCGCCAGTCGCTTGCCGTCGCGCGCGGCCTCGCAGACCGTGTCCGCGATGAGCGCCGTGGCCTCGGGAACGTTGAGCTTGAGCCCGCGGGCCCGGCGGGCCCTGGCCAGTTCCGCAGCGCTGCGGAGCAGCAGCCGGTCACGCTCCGTAGGGGTCAGCCGCACGTCGATCCACCACCTCTTGCGTCGATGGGTTAGAGCATCACTCTAACTCTTCATTTCTCGGCAATGAAGCATTGACCTGAGACCTGGGCTTAGGTCACATTGAATGGCGCTCAAACAATGCGTTGCCGCCCCCCGCCCTGCCAAGGGAGTCCCCCCATGCCCATCGAACAGCGCGGAGTCGACACCATCCCGGAGGAGGAGCGAACGAGCGGTCCACGTGACCTGATCTCGATCCTTCTCGGGTCCAATCTCTGCCTCGGTGTGATCGTCTTCGGCTGGCTGCCCCCGTCCTTCGGACTGGGCCTGTGGCCGTCGGTCACCGCCATCGTGACCGGCACCATCGTCGGAATCGCCGTCACCGCGCCGCTGGCACTGGTCTCGCTGCGGACCGCGACCAACCTCTCCACCTCCAGCGGCGCCCAGTTCGGCGTCCGCGGGCGGCTCGTCGGCTCGGTCGTGGGCCTGCTGCTCTCGCTCGGCTACACCGCCCTGACGCTGTGGATCGGCGGCGACGTGATGGTGGGCGCCCTGTCCCGGCTCACCGGACTGCCGGACACCGGCGTCTCGCGGGCCGCGATGTACGGCGTGCTCGCCGCCTGCACCGTCGTGGGGGCCGTCTTCGGCTACCGGCTCCTGCTGCGCATGAGCAAGGTGCTCTCCGTCGCCATGGTGGTCCTGCTGGCGATCGGCGTCTTCGCCTACGCCCCCGACTTCACCACCGCCCCGGCGGAGACCTCCTACCTCCTGGGCGGCTTCTGGCCGACCTGGCTGCTGGCCGCCGTGGCCGCCGGGCTCAGCGGCCCGGTCGCCTTCATCACCCTGCTCGGCGACTACACGCGCTACGTCTCCCCCCGCGCGCACAGCCCCCGCAAGGTGTTCTGGGCCACCGGCTTCGGCCTGCTGATCGGGCTGCTGATCCCGCAGCTGTTCGGCACCTACACCGCGCTCGCCGCGGGGGCGGGCGCCGATGACTACGCGGGTCCCCTCGTGGCCGCGTCACCCTTCTGGTACCTGGTCCCGCTGCTCGCCGCCGCCGCGGCCGGCTCGGTCGGCAACGCCGGGCTGATGCTCTACTCCATGGGCCTGGACCTCGACGCGATCGTGCCCAGGGCCACCCGTACCCGGGCCACCGTGATCGCCGCCGCCGTCGCCACCGCCTTCGTCTTCGTCGGCTCCTTCGAGTGGAACGTGCAGTCCGCGATGACGTCCTTCGTCCTGGTGCTGACCGCGCTCGGCACCCCCTGGGCCGTGATCACCCTGATCGGCTTCTTCCGGTGCCGGGGCCGGTACGACGCCGACGCGCTCCAGGTCTTCAACCGCCGTGCGGTGGGCGGGATCTACTGGTACCGCGGCGGCTGGAACCTCGCCGCCACCGCTTCCTGGGCGATCGGCGCGGGCGTCGGCCTGCTCGCCGTGAGCACCCCCTTCTACGAGGGCCCGCTGCTCGCCCTGACCGGCGGGGTGGACTGTTCCTTCATCTTCTCCGGCCTGGCCGGCGGCCTGGTCTACGCGGCGCTGACCGCCCGCGCCGAACCGGCCCGGGACCCGGCCGCCGCGGCCGCCGCCGAGGAGCTGGCCGGCGTCTGAGCCCCGACCGCCGACGACGACGGCCCGCGCCCCCGACGCAGGGGACGCGGGCCGTCGTCGTACCGGCGGGGCGGGAGGGGCTAGCCCAGCGGGTGCATCCAGCCGTGCGTGTCGGCCGCGTGGCCGGTCTGGAGGTCGAGGAGCGCCTTGCGGAGCCTCAGGGTGACCTCACCGGGCTCGCCGTTGCCCTGGGTCCAGTCGGCGCGCTCGGACTTGACCGAGCCGACCGGGGTGATGACGGCGGCGGTGCCGCAGGCGAACACCTCGGTGAGGGTGCCGTTCTCGTTGTCGCGCTTCCAGTCCTCGGTGGTGATCCGGCCCTCTTCGGCGGTGTAGCCGAGGTCGCGGGCGATGGTGAGGAGGGAGTCGCGGGTGATGCCCGGCAGGAGCGAGCCGGTCAGCTCCGGGGTGACGATGCGGTCGCCGTACACGAAGTACAGGTTCATGCCGCCCATCTCCTCGATCCAGCGGTGCTCGATCGCGTCGAGCCAGACCACCTGGTCGCAGCCGTGCGAGGCGGCCTGGGCCTGGGCCACGAGGGAGGCGGCGTAGTTGCCGCCGGTCTTCGCGTCGCCGGTGCCGCCCTTGACGGCGCGGACGTACTCCTCGGAGAGCCAGACGGAGACCGGCTTGACGCCACCGGGGAAGTAGGCGCCGGCCGGGGAGGCGATGACGATGAAGAGGAACTCGTTCGCCGGGCGGACACCGAGGCCGACCTCGCTCGCGAACATGAACGGGCGCAGGTAGAGCGAGGCTTCGCCGGAGTCCGGCACCCAGGCGCGGTCCTGCTTGATGAGCGCGTCGCACGCCCCGATGAAGAGCTCGGTCGGCAGTTCCGGCATCGCCATGCGGCGGGCCGAGCGCTGGAACCGCTCGGCGTTGGCCTGCGGGCGGAAGGTGGAGACGGTGCCGTCGGGCTGGCGGTAGGCCTTGAGGCCCTCGAAGATCGTCTGCGCGTAGTGCAGCGTCATGTTGGCCGGGTCCATCGACAGCGGCGCGTAGGGGACCAGCTCGGCGTCGTGCCAGCCGCGTCCCTCGGTCCACTTGATCGTCACCATGTGATCGGTGAAGTGGCGGCCGAAGCCGGGGCTGGCCAGGATCGCCTCGCGCTCCGCGTCGGACAGGGGGTTCGAGGAGGGCTTCAGCTCGATCGTGGGCGTCGTCATGAGTGCTTGTCCTTCACCGGTTCGTAGGGCGGACCGCGCTCACGGCGTACTAGGACGTCCGAGCTTCCCCGCATTCCGCGGCCTCGCGTTCGATTATCGCGCGCGCGATGGCTCCGGTGAAACGGGGTGTTGCGGCCCAGGGGAGATGGTGGCACCCGGGGCCGTGCAGGAAAAGCCGCCGGGTGCGGTGTGCCACCCGGCGGCTTCCTGGAAGTGGAGCTGCCGGGTCAGCCGGCTACTCGTGCGACGAGGGCGTCGCCGATCTGGTCCGTGCTGCGGAAGGTGCCGTCGCGCTCGGCCAGGTCGGCCGAGACCGCGTCCTCGATGCGGGCGGCCTGGGCCTCGTAGCCCAGGTGGCGCAGCAGGAGGGCGACGGAGAGGATCGTCGCGGTCGGGTCGGCCTTGCCGGTGCCCGCGATGTCCGGGGCCGAGCCGTGGACCGGCTCGAACATGGACGGGAAGGCGCCGGTCGGGTTGATGTTCCCGGAGGCGGCCAGGCCGATCCCGCCGGTCACCGCGGCGGCGAGGTCGGTGAGGATGTCACCGAAGAGGTTGTCCGTGACGATCACGTCGAAGCGCTCGGGCTGCGTGACGAAGAAGATCGTCGCGGCGTCCACGTGCAGGTAGTCGGTGGTGACCTCGGGGTACTCCTTGCCGACCGTGTCGAAGATGTTCTTCCACAGGTGGCCGGCGAAGACGAGGACGTTGTTCTTGTGGACGAGCGTCAGCTTCTTGCGGGGGCGGGCGTTGGCGCGCTCGTACGCGTCACGCACCACGCGCTCCACACCGTAGGCGGTGTTGACGCTGACCTCGGTGGCCACCTCGGCGGGCGTACCGGTGCGCAGCGAGCCGCCGTTGCCGGTGTACGGGCCCTCGGTGCCCTCGCGGACGACGACGAAGTCGATGTCCGGACGGCCCGCCAGCGGGGTGGCGGTGTTGGGGAAGAGCTTCGACGGGCGCAGGTTGATGAAGTGGTCGAAGGCGAAGCGGAGCTTGAGCAGCAGCCCGCGCTCCAGAACGCCCGACGGGACCGACGGGTCGCCGATGGCGCCCAGGAGGATCGCGTCGTGCCCCTTGAGGGATTCGAGGTCCGCGTCCGGGAGGGTCTCACCGGTGCGGTGCCAGCGCCGGGCGCCGAGGTCGTATTCCTTGGTCTCCAGCTTCACGTCCTGGGGCAGGACCGCGGCAAGGACCTTGAGGCCCTGAGCCACGACTTCCTGGCCGATTCCGTCACCGGGGATCACTGCGAGATTGATGCTGGTCGCCATGTCGAAACCGTACTCCCAGTCCCAGTCCTCGACATGTCCCGTCCACGATGTGGACGGGACATGTCGTGGGCAGGAGCTGGTCAGTGCCCCGTCGAGCCACCGTTGTCACGGCGGTCGAGGGCCCGCTGGAGGGCGGCGGCGGCGTTCTTGCGGTCGGCGTCGGCGGGGCGGGAGGCGTGGCGGACGCGGCGGACGGCAGAGGTCTGGGACATGGTGAACGACTCCTTGAGAAGAGAGGGGGATCTTCAAGGCGCCGGAAGGGGCGGGGAACGGTGCGCCACAGGGGTTGCCTGTCTCGGGGCGCACGCTCTCGACCGCCATTCGCTGGATCAGCGAGACGTTCGGCTCCTACAAAGCTAGGCCAGCCCGCCCTGTATGTCTCCGCAATTACTCGGACTTCCTACTATCTGAGACGGCGAACCCACCGGAAGGAGCTGTCCGAGCCCCTCCCGATCGGTCCGCTTCAGCCCCTCTCGGCCCTGAGTTCCCTGATCAGCGCCCTGACGGCCAGGGTGGAGGCGGATTCCGGCGTGGTGACGTATCCCACGCTCCGCACGGGCCCGCGCGGGCCGAGACCGACGATCTCCACGGCGTCCGTGGCCTCGCGCAGCGACAGCTCGGGCATGATCGCCATCCCCAGCCCCCGGCCGACCATGGTCAGCACCATCGCGTCGTCCTCGGCCTTGACCGTGGCGCCGGGGATCCAGTCCTGGGCCCGCCACCACGCACGGGTGTAGGAACCGCAGTTCTCGTCCCAGTCCATTAGGGGCAGTGCGCGCGGGCTCGGGTGCCCGGCCGGGTGGACCAGGGCGTACGCCTCCTCCACGAGCACCCCCGTCAGCAGCCCGGGCGGCATCTCGCCGGACCCGCCCAGCGTCGCGATGCCCAGGTCGGCGCGGCCCGCGGCGACCTCGCCCGCGCTGCCGGCCCCCAGCTCGCGCACCACGCGCACCTCGGGTCGGATGCCGGGGTGCAGCGCGGTCAACCGTTCCAGGGCGGGCGGCAGCAGGTGCAGGGCGGCGCTGCGGAAGGCGGTGACGCGCAACGGCCCCTCGACGCGGTCGGCCCCGGAGTCCCGGCCGGCGCCGCGCGCCTCGGCGGCCAGCACCTCGTACAACCGCAGGATCCGGCGGGCGTGGGCGACGGCGCGCTCCCCGGCGGGCGTGGGCCTGGCGCCCGTACGGCCCCGCTCGAAGAGGACGACGCCGAGCTTGGCCTCGCTGCCGCGGACCGAGTGGGAGACGGCGGACTGGGTGAGTCCGAGGCTCTGGGCGGCGGCCGAGAAGCCACCCGCCCCGGCGACCGCGACCAACACCCGCAGCTCCTGGGGCAACAGCTCCACGGGCCTCCCACCTCGTTCCATGAGCGTCGTTCATGGATGGCTCCCATCCATGAACGCAACCCCCTGCCCGACCCGGTGATTCCTTCCTAGCCTCCTGATCATGACTTCCCCGACCGCGTACGCCGTCCACCAGAGCGCCCGCCCCACCGGCTTCCCCACCGCCGCCGACTTCACCGTCGCCGCCGCTCCCGTCCCCTCCCCCGCCCCGGGCACCGCCCTGGTCGAGAACCTGCTGCTCTCCGTGGACCCGTACCACCGCGGAATGATGGACGGCGGCGAGGGCGGCTTCGAGCTGGGCACCCCGCTGGAGGGCCGCTCGGTGGGCCGGGTGATCGCCTCCCGCGACCCGGGCCTGAAGGAGGGCGACCTGGTCTTCCACCGGGCGGGCTGGCGCACGCACGCGCTGGTCACCCGCGGCGTGGACGGGACCCGCCTGCTGCGCGGCCACGAGGGCGTGCCGCTGGAGGCGTACCTGAGCATCCTGGGCGGCACCGGGCTGACCGCCTACGCGGCCCTGACCCGCACGGCGGAGCTGCGCGCGGGCGAGGACCTCTTCGTCTCGGCCGCCGCGGGCGGGGTCGGCGTCGCCACCGGCCACATCGCCCGGCTGCTCGGCGCGCGCCGGATCATCGGCAGCGCGGGCTCGGCGGCCAAGGTCTCCCACCTGACCGGCGACCTGGGTTTCGACGCCGCCTTCGACTACCACGACGGCCCGGTCGGCGAGCAGTTGGCGGCGGCCGCCCCGGACGGCATCGACGTGTACGTGGACAACGTCGGCGGCGACCACCTGGCGGGGGCGATCGACGTCCTGCGGGAGTACGGCCGGATCGCCTGGGTGGGCGCGATCTCGATGTACAACGGCGACCGCTCGCCCGCCGCGCCGCGCAACCTCTTCGAGGTCGTACACAAGTCGCTGCGCCTGGAAGGGGTATTGGTTCGCAATCACACCAATCTGCAGGACGAGCTGGAGGACTTCCTCGTCCCGCACCTGCGCAGTGGCCGGATCGGCACCGACACCACCGTTGTCCAGGGCTTCGAGCACACGGTGGACGCCTTCCTGGGCATGCTCCGCGGGGAGAATCTCGGCAAGATGCTCGTCAGGATCGCTGGCTGAATCCGACCACCCGAAGTTCACCGAACCCTTACCGCACGGCTGTAGACCTTTGAACCCCGCGCCGCCACTCTTGCGGCTGACGTGCCGACAGGGCACCCGAGTGGGGAGTGGTGGCCAGTGACTCCGATCAGCCGCAGGGGATTCGTGGGTATCGGCGCGGGGCTGGTGGCGGGGGCGGCCCTGCCCCCGATGACGGCGACGGCCGCCGCGGCCGCCGCGACCGGCACGATCACGGACGTGAAGCACGTGGTGATCCTCATGCAGGAGAACCGCAGCTTCGACCACTACTTCGGCAAGCTGAAGGGCGTCCGCGGCTTCGGCGACCGCGCCGCGGGCAACCTCCCCGGCGGCTGGGGCATGTTCAACCAGTACAACTGGGGCGGCCGGCAGTACCCGTGGAAGCTCAGCTCCACCCCGGCCGTCGGCGGGGTCGACGGCGAGACCCTCGCCCAGTGCAACGGCGACCTGCCGCACAGCTGGTCCTCGCAGCACGCGGCCTGGAACAAGGGCCGGATGGACAACTTCGTCACCGGCGTCGGCAACACCCGCACCCTCGGCTACCTCGACCGCGGGGACATCCCCTTCCACTACGGCCTCGCCGACAACTACACGATCTGCGACGCCTACTTCTGCTCCACCCTCAGCGCCACCGGCCCCAACCGCACCTTCCTGTGGAGCGGCAAGGTCGACGCGGGCAGCAAGGACGGCGGCGACGAGTCCGGGCTGACCTGGGAGACCTACGCGGAGGCCCTCCAGCGGGCGGGCATGAGCTGGAAGGTCTACCAGAACGCCCAGGACAACTACGGCGACAACGGTCTGGCGTACTTCAAGAAGTTCACCGACGCCGCCCCCGGCAACCCGCTGTGGGACCGGGGCATGGGATCGGTCCCCAAGGTCACCGGCTCCACCCCCGACGACATCGCGGCCGCCATCCGCGCCGACGTGATCGCGGGCACCCTCCCCCAGGTCTCCTGGGTCGTGGCCAACGAGGCCTTCTCCGAGCACCCGTACGCCCCGCCCGGCGACGGCGCGCACTTCGTGGACCTGGTCTACCGCGCCCTGGCCGCCAACCCCGAGGTCTTCGACTCGACCGTCCTCTTCCTCAACTACGACGAGAACGACGGCTTCTTCGACCACGTCCCCCCGCCGGTCGCCCCGCCCGGCACCCCCGGCGAGTACATCGACGGCACCCCGATCGGCCTGGGCTTCCGCGTCCCGATGATCGTGATGTCCCCCTGGACGCGCGGCGGTTGGGTCAGCTCCGAGGTCTTCGACCACACCTCGGTGCTCCAGTTCATGGAGACCTGGACCGCGGCCATCGGCACCCCGGCCACCTGTCCCAACATCAGCGCCTGGCGCCGCAAGGTGACCGGCGACCTCACCGGCGTCTTCGACTTCGCCCACCCGGTCTACGGGGTCCCGGCGGGCCTGCCGTCCACCGCGAAGGTGATCGGGCAGTCGACCTGCGGCCCGCTGTCCAACCCGGTCCCCCAGGACAACGCCCTGCCGGTGCAGGAAGCCGGGACCCGCCCGGCGCGCGCCCTGCCCTACCAGGTGAACGGCAACCTCGACCGCTTCGAGTTCGGGGCCGCCGGCAAGATCCTCGCCTGGTTCTCGATGACCAACCAGGGCGCGCAGGCCACGAGCGCGGCGCACTTCCAGATCCGCCCGCACCAGTACCGCGACACCGCGTCCTGGGAGTACACGGTCGACCCGGGCGGCGTCGCGAGCGACTACTTCAACATCGGCACGGGCAGCGGCTCCGGCAAGTACGACCTCTCGATGGTCGGCCCGAACCGCTTCCTGCGCCGCTTCATCGGCGACACCACCAAGGCCGGCAAGTCGATCGAGGTCGCGGCCCGCTTCGCGACCGAGCCGGGCAGCGGCAAGACGGCGATCTACTTCAAGCTGACCAACACCTCCGCCTCGGCGGTCACCTTCACCGTCCGCTCCAACGCCTACCGCACGGACGGCCCCTGGACCTACACGGTGCCCGCGAACTCCTCCCGCGAGGACTTCTGGAACGCGGTGGCCTACTCCAACGGCTGGTACGACTTCACGATCCTGGCCGACTCCGACGGCACCTGGTCGCGCCGCTACACGGGCCACATCGAGACGGGCGCACCGAGCGTCAGCGGCTGAGCGCGGGCCCGACGGCCGGTCTCAGAGCACGTCCCCGTCCCGCCAGTCGAAGTCGAGCCGCCCGGTGGGGTCCAGCCGGACCCCGCCGGGCGGCGCCCACACGTACGTCGACCCCTCCTCCTCGGCGAGCCGCTCGGGCCCGCCGGGCCCCAGGGTCCCGATCTCCCCGCCCCACACGCTCCAGCCCCGGCCCGCGTACAGCGCGGCCCCCTGCTCCGAGGCCGAGAGCGCGCCGAGCACGTAGGCCCCGGCGATCACCTGCTCCAGGGCGGCCACGATCCCCGCGCCCAGCCCCCGGCGCCGCCGGTCGGGCCGCACGGCCACCGCCTCGACGTACCCGGTGCGCAGGGACCGGCCCCGGTGCACCACCCGGCGCATGACGACGCTGCCGTGCGCGACGATCCGGTCCCCCTCGTACGCCAGGGCGTGCATCCCGCCGAGCGCGTGCTCGAAGTCGAGGTCGTCGAAGTCCCCGTCGAAGGCGCCCTCCAGCAGGGCCCGCACCTCGCGGAGCCCGTCCTCCCCCAGCCCGGCGGTGTGCACGACGCGTACGCTCATGCGGGGACCGTACCCGCATTGCGGACGCCGAAGGGGGTCGCACCGGCCGGATTCGGCCGACGCGGTGCTGGTCAGGGCGGTCCCGCTCTCGGCAGACTCGGCGCATGTCGCCTCAGACCCAGCAATGGACCCCCACCCACGGCGAGCCCTACCGCGCCGTCGCCTACCGTCCCGAGCGGATGCCCGCCCCCGAAACCCTGGCGCGGGCCGCCGAGTTGCGGGAGCGGATGGACCAGCGGCGCACCGTGCGCCACTTCTCCGCCGAGCCCGTGCCCGAGCAGGCCGTCCGGGACGCGATCGCCTGCGCCGCGACCGCGCCGTCCGGGGCGCACCAGCAGCCGTGGACCTTCGTCCTGGTCAAGGACCCGGCCGTGCGCGCGCAGATCCGCGCGGCGGCCGAGCAGGAGGAGCAGCTGTCCTACGACGGCCGGCTCGGGGACGAGTGGCTCGCGGCCCTGCGCCCCATCGGCACGGACGCGGTCAAGACGCACCTGACCGACGCGCCCGCGCTGATCGTGGTCTTCCAGCAGCGCTACTGGCTCGGCCCCGACGGCGCCAAGCGCAAGCACTACTACGTCGACGAGTCGGTCGGCATCGCGGTGGGCATGCTGCTCTCCGCCCTGCACCTGAGCGGGCTGGCGGCCCTGATCCACACGCCGAGCCCGATGCGCTTCCTCAGCCACGTCCTGAGCCGCCCCGAGAACGAGAAGGCCTTCGCGGTCATCCCGGTCGGCTACCCGGCCGACGACTGCGAGGTCCCCGACCTGCTGCGCAAGTCCTTGGACCAGGTCATGGTCGAGGTCTAACCGTTCCCACCGCCCTCGGCGGGCGGCGCCTCCCGCCCGCCGAGGGCCGCGGCCAGCCGCAACCCGATCCGCACCCGGTCCTCGGCGCTGCATCCCTCCAGGGCCGCCCGCACCTGCCGCAGCACCAACCAGTCCCGCACCACCTTGGCCACGCCCAGCACGGCCGCCGCCACCACCGCTCCGGTCAGCACGCGGGACACACCTCCCCGGTGGTCCGCAGGACGAGCCTGGCCCCGCCCAGGCAGATGGTCCCGGCCGTCGACGGGCCGGGCGGGCCGGCCCCGGGGGCCGGGGCGGCCAGCCCGCTGCGCCGGAGCCTGCGCTCCACTGCCGCGAGCCCCGGATCCGCGTCCCACTCGATGACGAGGTCCGACCGTCCGTGGCCGTAGGTATGCGCCCGGCCGTGCGCCGCACCGACGGCGTTGAGCACCCGGGGGCGCCGCAGGACGCGGCTGAGCAGCCGGTCCCGGGCGGCCGTGCCGCGGTCCCAGTCGTCGAGGCGCGCCCGTTCGGCGCCGTGCAGCGGGGTGTCCCCGTATCCCAGGGCGATCGCGCCCGCCCGGCTCAGGGGCCGCTGCCAGGCGGGCGCGGACGGCAGCAGGCGGATGGCTCCGCCGCCCGCCGCGCACCGCAGGTGGAGTCCGCCGTCCCGCCGGTGGCCCCGGCGCAGGCCCGGCACCCCGGCGAGGGCGCCGCTCTCGGCGTCGAGCATCGGTATCAGGGCGGCGAACACACGGTGCGACGTCCGCGGGTCCAGCTCGATCCCGAGCCCGGAGGCGGTGGGCCACACCGCCGTGATCCCCCACAGCGCGCCGTGCGTCGGCTCGTAGGTAAGGGCGTCGGCCAGGGCCACCACCACCCGCGCCTCGAAGGCCCGCTGCGCGGCGCTCTCCGCGTCCGGGACCGGCAGCCCGCGCGAGATCAGGCCGTCGGCGGCCCACTGGAGGCAGATGTGGTGCGGCAGCCCCGTGGCCTCGCGGCAGATCGTGGCCACGCGGTGGCGGTTGTCGGTGCGGCGGGACATACGTCTCCTCGGGGCCCCCGTCCCGGCACGGACGCGTAGAGGTTGCGTATCTCCTGCGTGAAGCATCCACCCCGCACGGGAACTCGCGAGAGCCCTTCGCCCCCTCGGGAAGCCGGGCCCGAGTCGTGGAGCGTGTCGCCGTACACGACAACTCCCGCCAGGCTAGCACCGGATGGCGACCCTTCGGGAGGGCTTCCGTACCCTGTGACGTTCATCGAGGTCACAGGGGGGAGGAACGCATGCTGCGCGTCCGGTTCGAGGTCAACGGCGGTCCCGAGGTGTTGTTCACCGAGCGGGTCGAGGTCCCCGTGCCCGGCCCCGGGGAGGTGCTGCTGCGCGCCGAGGCCATCGGGGTGACGCTGCCGACCGTCCGCAAGGTCCGCGAGGGCGACGGACCGGTACCGCTCGGCGGCGAGGTCGCGGGCGTCGTGGAGGCGGTCGGAGCGGGCGTGGACTTCGCGGTCGGGGAGCGGGTGACCGGGCTGTGCTTCGCGCACGCCTACGCCGAGTACGCCGTCGTACCGGCCGCCTTCGCCTCCCGGATCCCGGACGCGGCGAGCGCCGCCACCGCGATCGCCCTGGTCCGCAGCGGGCTGGTGGCGCGCGGGGCCTACGAGGCGGGCTCCCCGGCGCCCGGCGGGTCGGTGCTGGTCACCGCCGCCGCGAGCGCGGTCGGCTCGCTGGCCCTGCAGTACGCCCGGGCGGGGGGCGCGAAGCGGGTGGTCGCGGCGGTCGGCAGCCCCGACAAGGCGGACTTCGTGCGCGCCCTGGGCGCCGACGAGGTCGTGAGCTACGACGCGGCCGACTGGGGGGACCCGTACGACGTGATCCTCGACGGGGTCGGCGGCGAGCTGCTCGGCCCCGCCGTCCGCGCGCTCGCCCCCGGCGGCCGGCTGGTGGCCTTCAGCTCCGGCGGCGGCACGGTGGAGGCGTACGACCTGCTGGTGCGCGGCGCGTCGGTGATCGGCTTCCAGATGGCGGTGATCGCGCGCGGCGAGCCCGAGGTGTACGCCCGCTGGCTGCGCGAGCTGTGGGAGATGTGGGAGCGGGGCGTGCTGCGCCCGGCGGTGCACGGCGAGGTGCCGCTGGCCGAGGCCGCGCGGGCGCACGCCGTCATCGAGGAGCGGCGCAACCTCGGCAAGGTCGTCCTCGTCCCGTAGGACACCGGAAGGGGACCGCAATGGAGACCGCCCCCGCTCCGGACTTGGGGGTACCGGAGCGGGGGCGGGGTTCAGCGGGGCCGTGGAGCGGCCCGGGCGGGGCGTCAGCCCATGTGGGGGTAGCCGTACTCGGTCGGCGGGACCAGGGTCTCCTTGATGGAGCGCGTGGAGGTCCAGCGCAGCAGGTTGGAGGCCGCGCCCGCCTTGTCGTTCGTACCGGACGCGCGGCCGCCGCCGAAGGGCTGCTGGCCGACGACGGCGCCGGTCGACTTGTCGTTGATGTAGAAGTTGCCCGCGGCGAAGCGGAGCTTCTCCATCGCGTCGGCCGCCGCGTAGCGGTCCTGGGCGATGACGGCGCCGGTCAGCGCGTACGCCGACACCGACTCCATCTGCTCCAGCATCGCGTCGAAGGCGTCGTCCTCGTAGACGTGGACGGCGAGGATCGGACCGAAGTACTCGGTCGTGAAGACCTCGTTCGCCGGGTCGGTGCAGGCGATGACGGTCGGGCGGACGAAGTAGCCCTCCGAGTCGTCGTAGCTGCCACCGGCGACGATCTCGCAGGTCGGGTCGGCCTTCGCGCGGTCGATCGCGGCCTTGTTCTTCGCGAAGGAGCGCTCGTCGATGACCGCGCCGATGAAGTTCGACAGGTCGCGGACGTCACCCATGGTGATGCCGTCGACCTCGGCCGCGAACTCCTCCTTGAAGCCGTCGTTCCAGATCGAGGCCGGAACGTAGGCGCGCGAGGAGGCCGAGCACTTCTGGCCCTGGAACTCGAAGGAGCCGCGGGTCAGGGCGGTCTTCAGGATGGCGCGGTCCGCGGACGGGTGCGCGACGACGAAGTCCTTGCCGCCGGTCTCGCCGACCAGGCGCGGGTAGGACTTGAAGTTCTCGATGTTGTTGCCGACCGTCTTCCACAGGTACTGGAAGGTCTTGGTCGAGCCGGTGAAGTGGATGCCGGCCAGCTCGGGGTGGTTCAGCGCCACCTCGGAGACGGCGATGCCGTCGCCGGTGACCAGGTTGATGACGCCCTTGGGCAGACCGGCGGCCTCCAGCAGCTCCATGAGGAGGACGGCGGAGTGGGTCTGGGTCGGGGACGGCTTCCACAGGACCACGTTGCCCATCAGGGCCGGGGCGGTCGGCAGGTTGCCCGCGATGGCCGTGAAGTTGAAGGGCGTGATCGCGTAGACGAAGCCTTCGAGCGGGCGGTGGTCGCTGCGGTTCCACACGCCGGCGGAGTTCGCGACCGGCTGCTCGGCCAGGATCTGGCGGGCGAAGTGGACGTTGAAGCGCCAGAAGTCGACCAGCTCGCACGGGGTGTCGATCTCCGCCTGCTGGGCGGTCTTCGACTGGCCGAGCATGGTGGAGGCGGCCAGCTTCTCGCGCCACGGGCCGGACAGCAGCTCGGCGGCGCGCAGGATGATCGCGGCGCGGTCGTCGAAGTCCATCGCGCGCCAGGCCGGGGCGGCGGCGAGGGCGGCGTCGATGGCCTCCTGCGCGTCGGCCTGGGTGGCGTTGGCGTAGGTACCGATGACGGACTTGTGGTCGTGCGGCTGCACGACGTCGAAGCGGTCGCCGCCGCCCATCCGCTTCTCGCCGTTGATGGTCATCGGCAGGTCGATCGGGTTCTCGGCCAGCTGCTTGAGCTGGAATTCGAGACGTGCGCGCTCCGGGGTGCCGGGGGCGTACGAGTGGACCGGCTCGTTGACCGGCGCGGGGACCTGGGTCACAGCATCCATGGGGCTGGTAACTCCTTGAGCTAGTTCTCGGTTCGCGGCTAGTTCTTGGTGATCATCGAGCGGACGAAGAAGAGCAGGTTGGCCGGCTTCTCCGCGAGGCGGCGCATGAAGTAGCCGTACCAGTCCGTGCCGTACGCCGTGTAGACGCGCATCCGGTGGCCCTCGGCGGCCAGGCGCAGGTGCTCGTCGCTGCGGATGCCGTACAGCATCTGGAACTCGTACTCGTCGGGCTTGCGTCCGGCCTGGCGGGCCAGTTCCTGGGCGATGGCGATCAGGCGCGGGTCGTGGGACCCGATCATCGGGTAGCCCTCGCCCTCCATCAGCGTCTTCAGGATGCGGACGTACGCCTTGTCCGTCTCGGCCTTGTTCTGGTAGGCGACCTCGGCGGGCTCCTTGTAGGCGCCCTTCACGATCCGGACGCGGCTGCCGGCGGCGGCCAGGCGGCGGGCGTCGGCCTCGGTGCGGAAGAGGTACGCCTGGATCACGCAGCCGGTCTGCGGGAAGTCCCGGCGCAGCTCCTCGTGGATGGCGAACATCGAGTCGAGGGTGGTGTGGTCCTCGGCGTCCAGCGTGACGGTGGTGCCGATCGCGGCGGCGGCCTCGACGACCGGGCGGACGTTGGCGAGGGCCAGCTCGTGGCCCCCTTCCAGCGCCTGGCCGAACATGGAGAGCTTGACCGACATCTCGACCGTCTCGCCCAGGCCCAGCTCGGCGAGGTGCTCGATGAGCTGGAGGTAGGCGTCGCGGGCGGCGTGCGACTGCTCGACGGTGGTGATGTCCTCACCGACCACGTCGAGGGTGACCTCCAGGCCCTTCTGCGTGAGGTCCACCACGATCGGGATGACCTGGTCGACCGTCTCACCCGGGATGAACCGGTTCACCACGGGCTTGGTCACCGGAGCGGCGGAAACGATGCGGCGCATCTTGTCGCTGCGTGAAGCGGCAAGGATCACGGGACCCAGCACGGGCACCTCCAACGGGTGGCAGAAGTAAGAGACTCGCAAGTAAGACCACCGTGAAACCTAGAGATCGCCTCGATCCTCTGCCATCGACAGCTGTCACGCATCCGTGGCCGCGATCTCATACATATGTCTGAAACATGAACGGGAGGGTGGGAGAATGTCCGGGTGAAAGGCGATTACCAGGACCTGGTGGACGAGATCTCCGCGCTGCTCGGCGCCCCGGCGACGCTGGAGAACCGGGACTTCCGCCTCATCGCCTTCGGCGCGCACGACAGCGAGGACGACCTCGCGATGGACCCCGTACGGACCCGCTCGATCCTGACCCGCCAGTCGACGGCGGCCGTGCGGGCCTGGTTCGAGGGGTTCGGCATCACCCGGGCCACCGCGCCCGTCCGGATCCCCGCGGCGCCCGAGGCGGGGGTCTTCCGCGGCCGGATCTGCCTGCCCGTGCGCTACCGCGGGATCGCCCAGGGGTACGTGTGGCTCCTGGACGCCGAGCCCGGGCCCGGGCCGGAGCAGCTGGCCGCGGCGATGGAGGTGGCCGAGCGGATCGGCGTCCTGATGGCCGAGGAGGCGAAGGCCGGGGCCGACCTGTCCCGGGAGTTCCGCGCGGTGGTCACCGCCGGGCGCGGCTGGCAGCGGGACATGGCGGTGGCCGCGCTCCGGGTGGCCCTGGGGCCGGGCGCGGAAGGGCCGCACGCGGTGGTCTGCGTGGCCCCCTGGAGCGGGCAGGCCCCGCCGTCGGTGCCGGGTGCGGCGGCCGTCTGCCTGGTCCCCCGGGCCGGCGGGGACGGCGGCGGCGAGGGGGGCTCCGGCTTCGCGCTGGCGGTGCTGGTGCGGCTGCGGACCATGGACCAGCTGGCCCCGGTGCTCTCGACGGCGACCCGACTGCTGGCCGGGACCGCCGCCGGCTCCGGGGCCGGGGTGGACGACGCCGCGGGCACGACCACCCGGGCCGCGACCGCCGGGGTCGGGCTGCCCCGGACCGGCCTGGCCGGGCTGCCGGGCGCCTGGGAGCAAGCGGTGGCCGCGGCCCGCGCGGCGGCGGCGCAGCCCGGGCTGGGGCCCGTGGCCCAGTGGTCGCAGATCGGCCCCTACCGGATGCTGGCGGCCCTGGCCGCGGCTCCGGAGCTGGCCAGGGACGACCCGGCGACCGCTGCCCTGCTGGCTCCGACCCACGCCGAGTTGGCCCGTACGGCGGAGGTGTACCTCGACTGCGCCGGCCAGGCGGGCCGGGCGGCGGCGGCCCTGGGCATCCACCGCCAGACCCTGTACTACCGGCTGGCCCGGGTGGAGAAGCTGACCGGTCTGGACCTCGACGCGGGCGAGGACCGACTGTTGCTCCACATGGCCCTGAAGGCGTCCCGGCTGCACGCTTGAGACGCCCCGAGATGCCCCGCGACGCCTGCGCGGCCGGGCGGCCGTGGGGGCCGCGTCAGAGCGGCGGCATCAGATCGCTCTCGCTGAGGGTGTAGCTCAGCGGGGGGTAGACGAAGTCCGTTTCCTTGTTCTCGCGGCGCCGCAGGGAGAAGAACGCGCGCCTCTGCTCGTCGTCGGCCGACCGCAGACGCTCCCCCCGCGGAAGGTAGGGGTGCCCGTCGCGGAAGCGGACGAAGGTCTTCGACGTGCGAAAGGTCACGCCCAGCCACGGGTTGTCCACGGCCCGGGCGGAGGCGTCCAGCACGATCTTGTGCATGAGTCGCCTGTTCGACTCGACGGAGAACACGACGACACCGTGGTGGGCGAGCGGAATCTCGAACCGCGCGCCCCCGGAGCCCTTCGATGTGAAGATCAGCTTCCTCGACGGGCTCGCTTCGGGGAACCGGTAGCAGGAGAAGACCGCGATGAACGACGCGTCGGCCAGGTCGAGGGCCTGGTCGCAGTGACCGCCCATGGTGGCGTAGGCGTTCGTATAGCTCTCCATGAGGGCGTTGTTGAAGCCGACCGGCAGCGCCGCGCGCTCTCGGATCCGCTCCGCGAGCCGTTCGTGCACCGGCCGAAAACGCTGGGCCGGAACGCCGTACGACGTGGTGGTGCGTACGAGGGGAACGCCACCCGCCGCGTCCGCCTTGGCGAGCACGGCGCCCCGCCGCCCCTTTCCCACGTCTTCCCAACGAGCCGACGCGGACAACTCCGTGAAGGCGTTCCCCTCGGTCGGGACGGCGTACGAGAGGACCTCGTCCGAGATCCTAGGCTCGTGGGGCACGGTAATCTCCGGTGTTCATGCTGAAGGGGAATCTGTCGCCGTAGTCGATGAAGGACGACGTCCTGTTCTCCTCGGCGTACAACCCGCGCAGCTCGTCCAGGCCGGCCGGTGTCGGGGGTCCGAGTTCCACCAGGTCCCCGGGCACTTTGAGGAACGTGCGGCCGTTGCGGTGGACGGCTTCGGTACCGGAACAGCGCACCACGTATCCCAGTCGGGTCGGCAGCACATCGGGGTCCAGCGCCGAGGGCCTGATCTCGTGCGTGTACAGGCGGTTGGTGGACAGCGGCATGAAGAACACGGAGCCCGGATAGAGCGTCAGGCTGAACCGCGGGGGAAGGGCGACCCCGTCGAGTTCCCCGGTCGGCTCCTTGAGACGGAAGCGGAGCGTGGTCAGCCCGCTGACACCCTTCACACCGCGGTCGAAGGGGTCCCCGGCGAGGGGCTGGAGCCCCTCGACCCCGTCGTAGAAGGTGCAGAAGGCCATGACGCCGTTGACGGGCATGTCCTTGGTCTTGTCGGCATGGGCCGAGATCTTGGCCTTGGACTGCTTGCGCTCGGTCGTGGCGCGGGCGTTGTGGTAGATCTGGGCGAGGACGTGGTTCAGCGGTGCCTGGTCGCGGAAGACGGAGGCGGCCTCGCGGTTCAGGGCGTCGACGATGTGCGTGTCGGTCGGGCGGAAGCCCTCGGTCGGTCCCGAGAGGTTCGTGGAGCACCGGAGCAGGCGGAAGTGCAGGGCGTCGCCGTCGCGCGTGACGGGCGTCAGGTAGATGCCGCTGCGATGGGCCGTTCCGGGCTTGGTGGACTCCGTCAGGGACTGGAAGGCGTGTTCCGCGCGGATCCGTCCGAAGTGATCGGCGCCGAGGTCGAAGAAGCGCCGGTAGTACGCGCCGACCCCGTGCACCCGGACGGGAACGCGGCCGAGGTCGACGACGGGCCACGGCGCGTCGGCGTCCTCGCTGCCACCGTGCGAAAGCTCCCGCACGACGAACACCCGCGCGGCCCCGGCCAGTCGGCGGCCATCGATGCCGGACGTGTCGCCGCACAGGTAGACGGTCTTGCGCGCGAGGTCGACCGCACCGGAATCGAGGTCCTCCGGCGCGATCACGGTCCCGAAGAAGCCCTTGACCGCGTCGTCGTCCCGCAACGCCGAGGGCGCGACCAGGATGTTGCCCGCATCGTCGATGCGGGCTTCTATCGGCTCTGCTGTGGACATCGAAGGAATCTAACAAGCGGCGCGACGAGAGCGCGAACGACTACCGGGGCCCGCCGCGCTCCGCGTACGCGGAAGGGCCCGGGGTCTCCCCCGGGCCCTTCCTTCACACGATCGTGCGGTGCCCCGGTCAGCCCAGGTTGACGGAGCGGGCGGAGACCGCGCCGATCTCCTCGGAGATGGCCGCGAGGACCTCCGCCGGCACCTCGGCGTCCACGGTGAGCACGCCGAGCGCCTCGCCGCCCTCCTCGGCGCGGGCGACCTGCATGCCCGCGATGTTCAGGCCGCCTTCGCCCAGCAGCCGGCCGACCGCGCCGACCACGCCGGGGCGGTCGGTGTAGCGCAGGACGACCATGTGGTCGGCGAGCGAGAGGTCCACGTCGTACTCGCCGATGCCGACGATCTTCTGCAGGTGCTTGGGGCCGGCGAGGGTGCCGGAGACCGAGATCTCCTGACCGTCCGACAGGGTGCCGCGCACGGTGACCACGTTGCGGTGGTCCGGGGACTCCGAGGAGGTGGTCAGGCGTACCTCGACCCCGCGCTCCTGGGCGAACAGGGGCGCGTTGACGTAGGAGACCGTCTCGTCGACGACGTCCTCGAACACGCCCTTGAGCGCGGAGAGTTCGAGCACCTTCACGTCGTGCTGGGTGATCTCGCCGCAGACCTCGACGTCGAGGCGGACCGCGACCTCGCCCGCGAGGGCGGTGAAGATGCGGCCGAGCTTCTCGGCGAGCGGGAGGCCGGGACGCACGTCCTCGGCGATGACGCCGCCCTGCACGTTGACCGCGTCGGGGACGAGTTCGCCGGCGAGCGCGAGGCGCACCGACTTGGCGACCGAGACGCCGGCCTTCTCCTGGGCCTCGTCCGTGGACGCGCCGAGGTGCGGGGTGCAGACGACCTGGTCCAGCTCGAACAGCGGGGAATCCGTGCAGGGTTCCTTCGCGTACACGTCGAGACCGGCGCCCGCGACGCGGCCCTCCTTGATGGCGGAGTACAGCGCGGCCTCGTCCACGATCCCGCCGCGGGCGGCGTTGACGATGCGGACCGACGGCTTCACCTTGTGCAGGGCCTCGTCACCGATGAGACCGAGGGTCTCCGGGGTCTTGGGCAGGTGCACGGTGATGAAGTCGGCGACCTCCAGCAGCTCGTCCAGCGTCAGCATCTTGACGCCCATCTGGGCGGCGCGCGCGGGCTGTACGTAGGGGTCGTAGGCGACGATCTTCATGCCGAAGGCCGACATGCGCTGGGCGACCAGGACGCCGATGCGGCCGAGGCCGACGACACCGAGGGTCTTCTCGCTCAGCTCGACGCCGGTGTACTTGTTCCGCTTCCACTCGCCGTTCTTCAGGGCGGTGTTGGCCTGCGGGATGTTGCGCGCGGTGGCGACGAGCAGGCCACAGGCCAGCTCGGCGGCGGTGACGATGTTGGAGGTCGGAGCGTTCACGACCATCACGCCGGCCTTGGTGGCGGACGAGACGTCGACGTTGTCCAGACCGACGCCCGCGCGGGCGACGACCCTCAGCTTCTTCGCGGCGGCGATGGCCTCCGCATCGACCTTGGTGGCGGAGCGCACCAGGATCGCGTCGGCGTCGACGATGGCGGGCAGCAGCTCCGCGCGATCGGCGCCGTTGCAGTGCCGGATCTCGAAATCGGGGCCGAGAGCCTCGACGGTGGCGGGCGACAGCTCTTCGGCGATGAGTACGACAGGTTTCGAGCTCACGTGGGTCCTCACAAGTCCAGTGCGGACGGCCGTCCCGACGGCCGCAGGCGTGGAGGGGGTAGCCGCGTGGAAGACGCACGACACTGTGGGCCTGACGCGTTGTGTTGAGCAGTGTAATCGCGTTGCGGGACCGCTTTTCCGCCTGTCCGGAAGGATCACCCGTCCGTGGTTGGACGGGGTGGACAAGGCGCGCGGCCGGAAGGCCGGAATCCGGTGGTGCGGGTACGCGGCGGGGCCGGGACGGCGCGTCCCGGCCCTGCCGCGAACGGCTCAGCTCTCGTCGTTGTCGACCCAGCTCATCAGCTTGCGCAGCTTCTTGCCGGTCGTCTCGAGCAGGTGCTCCTCGTCGGCCTTCTTGTACTCGTTGTACTTCGGCAGACCGGCCTTGTACTCGGCCATCCAGTTGTTGGCGAAGGTGCCGTCCTGGATCTCGGCGAGGACCTTCTTCATCTCGGCCTTGGTGGCGTCGGTGATGACGCGCGGGCCGGTGATGTAGTCGCCCCACTCGGCGGTCTCGGAGACCGACCAGCGCATCTTCTCCAGGCCGCCCTCGTACATGAGGTCCACGATGAGCTTCAGCTCGTGGAGGCACTCGAAGTACGCGATCTCCGGCTGGTAGCCGGCCTCGGTCAGGGTCTCGAAACCGGCCTTGACCAGGGCGGAGGCGCCACCGCAGAGGACGGCCTGCTCACCGAACAGGTCGGTCTCGGTCTCCTCGGTGAAGGTGGTCTTGATGACGCCGGCGCGGGTGCCGCCGATGCCGGCCGCGTAGGACAGGGCCAGGTCGAAGGCCTTGCCGGTCGCGTCCTGCTCGACCGCCGCGATACACGGAACACCGCGGCCCTCTTCGTACTGGCGACGGACCAGGTGACCCGGGCCCTTCGGGGCGACGAGGGCGACGTCCACGTCCGCCGGCGGCTGGATGAAGCCGTAGCGGATGTTGAAGCCGTGACCGAAGAAGAGCGCGTCGCCGGCCTTGAGGTTGTCCTTGATGGACGCCTCGTAGACCTCGGCCTGGATCGGGTCCGGGGTCAGGATCATGATGACGTCGGCCCAGGCCGAGGCGTCGGCGACGGAGACGACCGTCAGGCCCTGCTCCTCGGCCTTGGCCTTGGACTTGGAGCCCTCCTGGAGGCCGACGCGGACGTCGACACCGGAGTCGCGCAGGGACAGCGCGTGGGCGTGGCCCTGGCTGCCGTAGCCAATGACCGCGACCTTGCGGCCCTGGATGATGGACAGGTCGGCGTCGTTCTCGTAGAACAGCTCGGCCACTGGGATATCTCCTTGGTGCGCTGGTGTTGCTCCCACCGTACGGCGGGGAACGGAATATCAGGTTTCAAGTCTCGCTATGCGAGCAAAAGACGCTGCCGCTATGCGAGCAGAGGGCTCTGCCGCCAGGGCGAGGGGGAAGAACGGCTCAGGCGCTGCGGTCGAGCGCGCGCAGGCTGCGGTCCGTGATGGACCGGCCGCCACGCCCTATGGCGATCGTGCCGGACTGCACGAGTTCCTTGATGCCGAAGGGCTCCAGCATCTTCAGCATCGCGCCGAGCTTGTCCGTGCCGCCGGTCGCCTCGATGGTGACGGCGTCCGGGGAGACGTCGACCGTCTTGGCGCGGAACAGCTGGACGATCTCGACGATCTGCGAGCGGGTCTCGTTGTCGGCGCGGACCTTCACCAGGACGAGCTCGCGCTCGATGGCGTGGTGCTGCTCCAGCTCGACGATCTTGAGCACGTTGACCAGCTTGTTGAGCTGCTTGGTCACCTGTTCGAGCGGCAGGTCCTCGACGTTGACGACGATGGTGATGCGGGAGATGTCGGGGTGCTCCGTGACACCGACCGCCAGCGAGTCGATGTTGAACCCGCGGCGGGAGAACAGCGCGGCGATCCGGGCGAGGATGCCGGGCGTGTTCTCGACCAGGACGGAGAGCGTGTGCTTGGACATGTCGGTCGTTCTCTCTTTCGCTCTTCGCTCAGTCGTCTTCGTTGTCGCCGAAGTCGGGACGGACGCCCCGGGCGGCCAGGACCTCGTCGTTCGAGGTGCCGGCGGCGACCATCGGCCACACCATGGCGTCCTCGTGGACGATGAAGTCGATGACCACCGTACGGTCGTTGATCGCGTTGGCCTCGGCGATGACCCTGTCCAGGTCGGCCGGGTCCTCGCAGCGCAGCGCCACGCAGCCCATGGCCTCGGACAGCTTGACGAAGTCCGGGACGCGGGTGCCCTTGCGGGGGGCGCTGGACTCGCCGAGCTGCGAGCCGACCGCGGTGTCCTGGCCGGTCTCGTCGGCGTGCAGGACGGTGTTGGAGTAGCGCTGGTTGTAGAACAGGGTCTGCCACTGGCGGACCATGCCCAGCGCGCCGTTGTTGATGATCGCGACCTTGATCGGGATGTTGTTCAGCGCGCAGGTGACCAGTTCCTGATTGGTCATCTGGAAGCAGCCGTCGCCGTCGATCGCCCAGACCGTGCGCTCCGGCATGCCGACCTTGGCGCCCATCGCGGCCGGGACCGCGTAGCCCATGGTGCCGGCGCCGCCGGAGTTCAGCCAGGTGCGGGGCTCCTCGTACTTGACGAAGTGCGAGGCCCACATCTGATGCTGGCCGACGCCCGCGGCGAAGATCGTGCTCTTCGGCGCGAGCGCGCCGATCCGCTCGATGACCTGCTGCGGCGAGAGCATGCCGTCCTCGGGCAGGTCGTAGCCCAGCGGGTAGGTCTCGCGCCAGCGGTTGAGGTCGTTCCACCAGGCGGTGTAGTCGCCCGCGTGGCCGTCGGTGTGCTCGGCCTGGACGGCTTGGACCAGGTCGGCGATGACCTCGCGGGCGTCACCGACGATCGGGACGTCGACGGCGCGGTTCTTGCCGATCTCGGCCGGGTCGATGTCCGCGTGGATGATCTTCGCGAAGGGGGCGAAGCTGTCCAGCTTGCCGGTGACGCGGTCGTCGAAGCGGGTGCCGAGCGCGATCAGCAGGTCGGCCTTCTGCAGCGCGGTGACCGCGGTGACGGCGCCGTGCATGCCGGGCATGCCCACGTGCAGCGGGTGGCTGTCGGGGAAGGAACCGAGCGCCATCAGCGTGGTGGTGACCGGGACGCCGGTCAGCTCGGCGAGGACCTTCAGTTCGGCGGTCGCGCCGGACTTCATGATGCCGCCACCGACGTACAGGACCGGGCGCTTGGCCTGACAGATGAGCTTGGCGGCCTCGCGGATCTGCTTGGCGTGCGGCTTGGTGACCGGCCGGTAGCCCGGGAGGTCCAGGTGCGGCGGCCAGCTGAAGGTGGTCTTCGCCTGGAGGGCGTCCTTGGCGATGTCGACCAGGACCGGTCCCGGGCGGCCGGTGGAGGCGATGTGGAAGGCCTCGGCGATCGTGCGCGGGATGTCCTCGGCCTTGGTGACCAGGAAGTTGTGCTTGGTGATCGGCATCGTGATGCCGACGATGTCCGCCTCCTGGAAGGCGTCGGTGCCGATCGCCTTGGAGGAGACCTGACCGGTGATCGCGACGAGCGGCACGGAGTCCATGTGCGCGTCGGCGATCGGCGTGACGAGGTTGGTGGCGCCGGGCCCGGAGGTCGCCATGCAGACGCCGACCTTGCCGGTGGCCTGCGCGTAGCCGGTGGCGGCGTGACCGGCGCCCTGCTCGTGGCGGACCAGGATGTGACGGACCTTGCGGCTGTCCATCATCGGGTCGTACGCGGGGAGGATGGCGCCGCCCGGGATGCCGAAGACCGTGTCGCACCCCACCTCTTCGAGAGAGCGGATGAGGGACTGCGCACCCGTGACGTGCTCAACTGCGGCGGTGTGGGATCCGCCGTTACGGGCCCGCGGCTGCGGATGGTGGGCCCCGGTGGCCTGCTCGGTCATCGGCATTCTCTTCTCGAAGCTGAGGGTTTTTGCGAGGGTTCGGTGTGTGCCAGTGCAACAAAAAACCCCTCGTGCCGGGAGGCAAGCGAGGGGAGCGCGTCGGGTGCAGTGAGCGGGGGCATGATTGACCCTGCTTCAGCCGACGCGCTTTCCAAGTACGAGAATTCGGGTGCGCATGGCACTGACCCTCCCTCCGGCGGGAGGTCGATGTCAAGCGGGTGGGACGGGCGTCTCATTATTTGAGCCCCTATGGACGGCCATCGAGCCCCCGAGGGGCCCGCCGGCCAAGGCGGGGTGAACCGCCGCGCCCGGTACAGGGAACGTACCGCGCACGAGCGCGCGGCGCAGCCGGTACTCGTCGAGTGGCCCGGAGAAGGCCATTCCCTGGCCGTGCGTGCAGCCCATCGCGCGCAGCGCCATGAGCTGCTCGGGCAGGTCCACCCCGTCGGCCACCGACTGCATTCCCAGATCGTTTGCGATCCGCAACAGACCTGCGGTGATCTTGTGCAGTCTGGGCGATTCGACCACGCCTTCGACCAGGCCGCGGTCCAGCTTGAGCACGTCGACGGGGAGCCTGCGGAGGGCGCTGATGGCCGCGTAACCGCTGCCGAAGCCGTCCAGGGCGATCCGGACGCCTAGCCGCCGCAAGGCCGTCAGGCGGCGCTCCAGCTCGTCGAAGGGCACTCTGGGGTCGCTGTCCGCCAGCTCGATCACCAACGCGTCCGGGGGCAGCCCGTAGCGGGTCAGCAGGGACTCCACCGAGCCGCCCGGCATCGACCGGTCCAGGAGCCGCTGAGCGGTCATCCGGACGGCCACCGGTACGTCGTGCCCGGAGCGGTGGCGGTCGGCCGCCTGGTCCACCGCCTCCTCCAGCAGCCAGCGGCTCAGCTCGGCGGTCCGGGTGGCGTCCGGCGCGGCGGCCCCGGCCGGTCCCGCGGGTCCGCCGGGGCCCGCCGCGCCCTCGCTGTACTCGGCCACCCGGAGGAATTCCGCGGGGGTGAAGAGGATCCCCTGGGCCGATCGCCAGCGGGCCTGCGCGGCCAATGCCGTGACCGCGCCATTGCCGAGGCAGACGACGGGCTGGTGGAGCAGCGCGAACTCGCCCTCATGGAGCGCGGTGCGCAGCCGCCCGGCCAGCTCCGCCTTGCGGACCACCTCGGCCTGCATCTGGGGCGCGTACAGCTCCACCCGGTTCTTGCCGCCGGCCTTCGCCCGGTACATGGCCAGATCCGCATTGCGCATCAGGTCCGAAGGGGTGATGCCGGGGTCGGCGAAGGCCACGCCGATGCTGGCAGCGACCCGGACCTCGCTGCCCGCGATCCGGTAGGGCTGGGAGAGCGTGGTGCGCAGCCGGTCGGCGATCTCGTGGACCTGGTACTCGCGGGCGGAGCGGTCCCGGTTGCCGTCGCCGAGGATCAGCGCGGCGAACTCGTCCCCGCCGAGCCGGGCCGCGGTGTCGCCGGCCCGGACGGAGTCCTGCAGGCGGCGGGCGGCCTCGATGAGCAGTTCGTCGCCCGCCTGGTGGCCGATGGTGTCGTTGACGGCCTTGAAGCCGTCGAGGTCGATGAAGAGCACCGCGGTGCTGTGGTCCCCGGCGCGGCGGCCGGTGAGGGCCTGGCGGACCCGGCGGGTGAACAGGGCCCGGTTGGGCAGGTCGGTCAGCGGATCGTGCTCGGCGCTGTGCTGGAGCTGGGCCTGCAGCCGGACCCGCTCGGTGACGTCCCGGCTGTTGAGGATGAGCCCGCCCTGGTGCCGGTTGACGGTGGACTCCACATTGAGCCACTCGCCGTCACCGGACTTGAAGCGGCATTCGATGCGGGTGGTGGGCTCCTCGGCCGGCGGCGCGGCGAGGAACCGGCGCACCTCGTGGACCACCCGGCCGAGGTCCTCGGGGTGGATGAGGGCGGAGAGTTCGCTGCCGACCAGCTCCTCGGCGTCGCGGCCGTAGACCCCGGCGGCGGCGGGGCTGACGTAGCGCAGTATCCCGGTGGGCGCGGCGATCATGATCACATCGCTGGAGCCCTGGACCAGGGAGCGGAAGTGGTTCTCCTTCTGGGCCAGTTCCTGGGTCAGCGCGATGTTGTCGAGGAGCATGATGCCCTGCCGGATGACCAGGGCGAGCACGACGGTGCAGCCGGTGAAGACGACCATGCGGTCGACCTTCCGGCCCTCGATCACGTTGTAGAGGATGCCCAGGGTGCACACGGCGGCGGCGAGGTACGGGGTCAGCGCGGGCAGCGACCCGGTGATCGGGCGGCTGACCGGGCGGCCCTCGCGCGCGTGCGCGGAGAGCTGCTCGGCGCCGTGCACGGCGCCCCGCCGGGCCGCTGCCGTGCGGCCCGCTCCCCCGCGCCCGCGCCGCGGGCGCGGGTCGGGCGCGGGGCGGGGCGCCTCGGGGACCGGATGCATCCGCCGGGCGCCCCAGGGCGCGTAGGCCAGGAGCAGCGAGCCGGCGAACCAGCCCGCGTCGAGCAGCTGGCCGGACTGGTAGTGGGCGCTCAGCAGCGGCGAGGTGAAGAGGGCGTCGCTGAGCACGGTGAGCGCGAGGGCCGCGATGGCCGTGTTGACGGCCGAGCGGTTCGTCGCGGAGCGGCGGAAGTGCAGGACCAGCACCATGGAGACCAGCGCGATGTCCAGCAGCGGGTAGGCCAGGGACAGCGCGGCGCGCGGGACGCTGCCGAGGGCGCCCGACTGGGCGGTCCGGGCGGCGTGCGCGAGGGCCAGGCTCCAGGACAGGGTCAGCAGGGATCCGGCGATCAGCCAGGAGTCGAGTGCGAGGCAGACCCAGCCGGCCCGGGTGACGGGGCGCTTGGCGAGGACGAGGAGTCCGACGATGGCGGACGGTGCGAAGCAGAGGAAGGCGAAGTCGGCGACCGAGGGTTTCGGCACTTCCTGGCCGAGGACGACCTCGTACCAGCCCCAGACGAGGTTGCCGACGGCCGCCATGAGCGAGGAGAACGCGAACAGCAGCCAGGCGGGGCGTTCGCGGCGGCCGATGGTCCTCGCGTAGTGGTAGCAGGAGACCGCGGCCAGTAATCCGGCGCCGCTGAGGCCGAAGTCGCCCATGATCTCGGCGGCTTCCTTGGACCCCCAGCCGACGGCGGCCCCTACGGCATAGCCGGCGCTGATCACGGCGAGGAGGAGCTGCGCCGCCAGACCCCGGCCGCCGCTGACGGCGGGCGGCCGGGTCAGCAGGGCCCCGGGGGCGCTCACCGGTCCGCCCCGCTGGCCGGTTTCCGCACGCACTGTCGTCGCTTCCGGCGGCCGAGCCGCGTCGGATCGTTCACCCATTGGCCGTACATCGCCCGTCGCCCCCCAAAATGTCTGAATCACTCCCCAGCGCCAGACGAACGCGCTGCAGCCCCTTGGTCCGGACGATACACCACTTTCGTCACTCAGGGACATAGATGCTCTACTCTCCGTCACCACCAGGGGAGTTGTGGACACGCGGTGCGCTCGCGCGACTACGGGCGGTGCGCGGGGCCGGCTCAGGTCGTGGTCAGCACCGTGTTCGCGAGCGGCTCGCCGGCGGCCAGCGCGGTGAGTTGGCGGACCACCAGTCGCTTCGCCCGTGGCTCGAAAGCGGAGCTGCTGCCACCGACATGGGGGGTGATCAGGACATTCGGAGCATGCCAGAGGGGGTGCCCCTGGGGCAGCGGTTCGGGGTCGGTGACGTCGAGGGCCGCCCGCAGCCGGCCCGATTCCACCTCCTTCAGCAGGGAGTTGGTGTCGACGACCGGTCCGCGCGCGACGTTGACGAGCAGCGCGCCGTCCCGCATCCGGGCCAGGAACCCGGCTCCCGCGAGCCCCCGGGTGTCCTCGGTGAGCGGGGTGGAGAGGATCACCACGTCGGCCTGCGGCAGCAGCCCCGGCAGGTCGGCGAGGGCGTGCACGGGGCCGTGGGCGGCGGTGCGCGCCGAGCGGGCGACGCGGATGATCCGTGCGCACTCGAAGGGGGCGAGCCGGTCCTCGATGGCGGCGCCGATCGATCCGTAGCCGACGACGAGGACGGTCTTGTCGGCGAGGGCGTCGTAGAAGCCGGAGCGCCACTCCTCGCGGTCCTGGCCGCGGACCATGCCGGGGATCCCGCGCAGGGAGGCGAGGACGAGGGTGAGGGCCAGCTCGGCCGTACTGGCCTCGTGGACGCCGCGGGCGTTGCAGAGGTGCACGCCGGGCCGCAGGTCGTCGAGGCCGCCCAGGACGTGGTCGATGCCCGCGGTCAGGGTCTGCACCACGCGCAGGTCGGGCATGTGGGCGAGCGGACGCAGGGTGACTTCCGGGGACTTCATGTAGGGGGTGACGTAGAAGACGCAGGCGGCCGGGTCGGCCGGGAACTCCTCCTCGCCGTCCCAGTGCCGGTAGCGGTAGGCGTCGGGGAGACCCTCGATCTCCTCGGCGGGGAAGGGCAGCCAGACGTCCTCGATCTTTGAAGTCATGATCGCGAGGCTATGCGAAGCGATCCAGGTCGAGCCGTTAGTTTGTGTGGCGGACCGGGAGGGGGACCCAGGAGTGGAGCGCAGGTCGATCGGGGCATCGGCTCTGACGGTGGGTGCCATCGGGCTCGGCTGCATGCCGATGAGCTGGGGGTACGCCGCCTCGGGGCGCCGGAGCGAGGAATCGCTGCGGACGGTGCACACCGCGCTGGATCTGGGCGCCAGCCTGCTGGACACGGCCGACATCTACGGGCCCTACACCAACGAGCTGTTGGTGGGGCGGGTGCTCCAGGAGCGCCGGGCGGAGGCGTTCGTCTCGGCCAAGGTCGGGCTGCGGGCGGGCGACCAGCACGTGGTGGCCGACGGGCGGCCCGGGTACGTGCGGCGGGCCTGTGACGCCTCGCTGCGGCGGCTGCGGACCGACGTCATAGACCTCTACCAGTTGCACCGGGTGGATCCCGACGTGCCGGTGGAGGAGACCTGGGGGGCCATGGCCGAGTTGGTCGGGGCCGGCAAGGTGCGCGCGTTGGGCTTCTGCGCGCTCGGGGCGGGCGCGGGGCCCGGGGCGGGGCGGCTCGGGGACCGCGCCTACACGGCGACCCTGCGCCACTTGGACCGGATGCAGCAGGTGTTCCCGGTGAGCGCGGTGCAGGCGGAGCTGTCGGTGTGGTCGCCGGAGGCGGCCTGGCAGCTGCTGCCGTGGTGCCGCACGCGCGGGGTGGGGCTGCTGGCGGCCATGCCGGTGGGCAGCGGCTTCCTGACCGGGACGCTGACGCCGGGGCAGGGCTTCGAGGAGGCGGACGCGCGGGCCCGGCACCCGCGGTTCACGGCGGACGCGATGGCGGCGAACCAGGTGCTCGTCGCGGGGCTGCGGCGGATAGCCCGGCGGCACGAGGGGCCGGGCGGGCGGCCCGCGACGGTGGCCCAGGTGGCGCTGGCGTGGGTACTGGCCCAGGGGCCGCAGGTGGTGCCGGTGCCGGGGGCGGAGCGGGCGTCCTGGGCGGCGGAGAACGCGGGGGCGGCGGAGGTGCGGCTGACGGCGCTGGACCTGGAGGAGGTCGCGGCGCTGCCGGTGGCGGTGGGGGCCTGGGACTGACCGGGACGCGGTGGTCCGCCCGGCCGTCCGATCGCCCTCTTCCCCGTTCGGGGCCGTCCATCCCCACTCGATCGAGTGTACGAAGGGCTGGAACTTCGCCGGCCGCGCCGGCTGTTGAGACTGGTGACCGGCAGGATCGACGGGCAGTGGACAGTGGAAGGGAGCAGGGCGATGGGTGCGGGAGCGATGCGGGGCCGCGGCGCGACGGGGAGCGCGGCGGTACGGGGCGGGGCGGTACGGAGCGGGGCGGCACGGGGTGTGTGGGCGGCCGTGGCCGTGGTCGGCTGCGGGGCGTTGCTGGTGGCCGGGTGCGCTCCGGCCGGCGGGCCGGGGTCCGGGGCTCCGGCGGGTTCCTCGCCACCGGCGCGGGGGGCCAGTCCTTCCGGGGGCGGTGCCGCCTCCGCGGGGGCCTCGGCCCCGGGGCCACCGGCGAAGGGGGCGGTGACGGTGTCCGGTGAGGTGGCCAAGGGCCTGGAATCGCCGTGGGGCGTGGCCCCGTTGCCGGGAGGGGACCTCCTGGTCGCCTCGCGGGACAAGGGCACGATCACCCGGGTCGACGCCAGCACGGGGAAGGCGACGGAGATCGGCAAGGTCTCCGGGGTGGCTCCGGGCGGCGAGGGCGGGCTGCTCGGTCTGGCCCTGTCCCCCTCGTACGCCTCGGACCACCTGGTCTACGTGTACTTCACGACGGAGTCCGACAACCGGATCGCCCGGCTCAGGTACGACGAGCAGAGACAGCCCGGCCAGCAACTGGGCGCCCCGGACACCGTGTTCCGGGGGATCCCCAAGGGGCTCGTGCACAACGGCGGTCGGATCGCCTTCGGCCCGGACAAGATGCTCTACGCGGGGACGGGCGAGACCGGGGAGACCGGGCTCGCTCAGGACAAGAAGTCGCTGGGCGGGAAGATCCTCCGGATGACCCCGGACGGGCAGCCCGTGCACGGGAATCCGGAGGCCGATTCGGTCGTCTACTCCTACGGGCACCGCAATGTGCAGGGGCTGGCCTGGGACAAGGACAAGCGGCTGTGGGCCTCTGAGTTCGGCCAGGACACCTGGGACGAGCTGAATCTGATCCGGCCCGGCGGGAACTACGGCTGGCCCGATGCCGAGGGGAAGGCGGGCAAGCCCGGTCTCATCGACCCGGTGGCCCAGTGGAAGACCGATGACGCCTCACCGAGCGGGATCGCCTTCGCGCAGGGCTCGATCTGGATGGCGGGCCTCAAGGGCGCCCGGCTGTGGCGGATCCCGTTGGACGGCACCAAGGCGCTCGCGGAGCCCGAGGCCTTCCTCCAGGGGACGTACGGGCGCCTGCGGACGGTGGTGTCCCTGGGCGGGGACAAGCTGCTGCTGGTCACGAGCGAGACGGACGGGCGCGGGACGCCCGAGGCGGGGGACGACCGGATCCTGAGCCTGACGGTCCGGTAGCCCGCCGCTCCCGGTGGGCCCGGCCGGCCCCGGCCGCCGGGGCCGGGAGCCGCTGCCTCAGGAGGGGACGGGGGTGAACAGGCGCAGGCGGTGGGCGAGGGCGGCCGCCTCGCCGCGGCCGGCGACGCCCAGCTTGGCCAGGATGTTCGAGACGTGGACGCTGGCCGTCTTCGGGGAGATGAAGAGCTCCTCGGCGATCTGACGGTTGCTGTGGCCCGCCGCGACCAGGCGCAGTACGTCCCGCTCGCGGCTGGTCAGGCCCAGGCTCTCGACCGGGTCGGTGTCGGGCCCGGCGGGAGCCGGGGCGGCGCCCTCGTCGGGGTCGGTGAGCTGGAGGCGGCCGCGCCGGGCGAGCAGGGCCAGGTCGTCGCGGAGCCGGAGCGAGCCCAGGTGCTCGGCGGTCGCGTGGGCCGCGCGGACGAGCGCGGCGGCGTGCTCGCGGTCGCCGCCCGCGGCCAGCAGTGACTCGGCGACCCGGTGGCGGACCCGGGCCAGCAGGTACGGGCGGTCCAGCGGCTCGATCGCGGCCTCGACGGCGATCCAGTCGGCGGGGGTGTCGCGGTCCTCGGCGCGCAGCAGTTCGGCGCGGACGAAGTCGGCGTGGGCGGCCCACAGCGGCACCGGGGCGGCCAGGTCGAGCATGGCCCGGCGCAGGGTCCGCACGGCCTCCTCGTGGCCCGCGGCGGCGGCCGGGAGGCCCCGGGCGTCGGCCTCGGCGGAGGCGGCGGCCAGGAGCAGGGGCCAGGCGTAGCGGTGGTGGCCGAGCGGGAATCCGGCGCGGATCGCCTCGGCGACCTCCGTGCGGACGTCGATGATCCGGCCCTCCAGCGCGGCCAGGCCGACCGCCAGGCGGTACATCGGGATCCGGTGCTGGGGCTGGGCGTCGTGGGTGCCGAAGTGTTCGTGGGCGGCGGCGAGCCACTCGGCGGCGCCGGCCACGTCGCCGCGGGCCAGGGCGAGGTAGGACAGGCGCGCCGAGGCCATGCCGCGCGGGGCGGCGCTCTGGCTGACGCGCAGGGTGCGTTGGGCCGCCTCGGTGGCCTCGTCCCAGCGGCCGAGGCTGTACAGGCTCTCCGCCATGTTGCCGCGGACCCAGGCCTCGGAGTCCAGGAGCCGGGAGGCTCCGACGAGTTGGACGCCCGCTTCCGCGAGTTCCACCGCTTCCCGTGAGCGGCCGTTGTTTTCGAGCTGAGAGGTGAGATTGATGTGAACGCGACCCGAGAGCATGGTCAGGCCGAGTTCGGCGGCCCGTTCCTTGACCTCCTCCATCAGGGCGAGCCCGCCCGGCACGTCCCCGGCGTCCGCGAGCAGGGAGCCCAGGGTGATGCGGGAGTGCAGTTCGACTTCCTGGGCGCCGACCATCCGCGCGTACTCGACGGCGCGTTCGGCGGCCGCGATGTTGTCGAGGCCGGGGTTGTGGATCATGCCCCACCCCGCGGCGCGGGAGAGCACTTCGGCGTGCACGTGGGACGGGGGCAGCCCTTGGACGAGTTCCTGGGCGGTGCTCAGTTCGGCCCAGCCGTCGCCGCGGCCCAGGCTGGCGACCAGCTTGGACCGCTCGGTCCAGAACCAGGCGGAGCGCAGCGGGTCGTCCTCGTCCTCCAGCATCCGCAGGGCCATCTTGGTTATCTTCAGGGCGCGATCGCGCTCGCCGCCGAAGCGGGCCGCGACGGTGGCCTCGGCCAGCAGGTCGAGGCGGCGCAGCGGGGTCGTCTCGGGGTCGCAGCCGCAGGGCGGGTACACCTCGGTGTAGTCCGCCGGGCGCAGCTCCGCGCGGACCTCCGCGGGCGCGCTCTCCCACAGGTCGATGGCCCGGTCCAGCAGCCGGAGCTGTTCGGCGTAGGCGTGTCGGCGGCGGGCGGTGACGGAGGCGGCGAGCACGGCGGGCAGGGCCTTGGCCGGATCGTTGGCGCAGTACCAGTAGCTCGCGAGCCGGATGGTCCGCTCCGAGCTGCAGACGAGGTTCTCGTCGGCCTCCATGGCCTGTGCGTAGCGGCGGTTGACGCGGGCCCGTTCGCCCGGCAGCAGGTCGTCGCTGACGGCTTCGCGGACGAGGGAGTGCCGGAAGCGGTAGCCGTCCCGATCGGCGCTGGCCAGCAGGATGTTGGCGCCGACGGCGGCGCGCAGCGCCTCGATCAGGGCGTCCTCGGGCAGCTGGGCGACGGCGAGGAGGAGCTCGTGTTCGACGGTGGAGCCGCCTTCGGCGACGATGCGCACCACGCGCTGGGCGGCGTCGGGCAGTACCTCGACGCGCACGAGCAGCAGGTCGCGCAGGGATTCGGTGAGGCCGGTGCGGCAGCCGCTCTCGCGGCAGGCGACCAGTTCCTCGACGAAGAAGGCGTTGCCGTCGGAGCGGTCGAAGACGGTCTCGACCAGGGCCTCTTCGGGGGGCGCGGCCAGGATCCCGGCGAGCTGGCGGCGTACTTCCGCGCGGTTGAAGCGGGACAGCTCGATCCGCTGGACGGAGCGCAGCCGGTCGAGTTCGGCGAGCAGCGGGCGCAGCGGGTGCCGGCGGTGGATGTCGTCGGCGCGGTAGGTGGCGACGACGACGAGCCGGCCGGTGGAGAGGGTGCGCAGCAGGTAGGCGAGGAGGTGCCGGGTCGAGGTGTCCGACCAGTGCAGGTCTTCCAGGACGATGACGACGGTGCGGTCGGCGGCGAGGCGTTCCAGCAGGCGTACGGTCAGCTCGAAGAGCCGGGCGGTGCTCTCCTCGTCGTGCGGTCCGCGGGGGGTCTCGCCGAGCTCGGGGAGGATCCGGGCGAGTTCGTCCTCCTGGCCCGCGGCGGCGGCGATCAGCTGCTCGGGGAGCTGGCGGCGCAGGCTGCGCAGGGCAGCGGAAAAGGGGGCGAAGGGAAGACCCTCCGCCCCTATCTCCACACAGCCGCCGACGGCGACGACGGCGCCGCGCCGTTCTGCCTCGGCGAGGAACTCCTCGGTGAGGCGGGTCTTGCCGACCCCGGCCTCGCCCCCGATCAGGAGGGCTTGCGGTTCCGGGCCCGCGGCCCGGGTCAGTGCGTCGGTGAGTACGGCCAGTTCGTCGGCGCGGCCGACGAACACCGGGCTGACAGATCTGGTCTCCACGCCGCCGAGCATCGCACAGCGTCGCTCGGGAGTGACACCGGATATTGGTGCGCTTCTCATCACGTGTCAGATCACGTGGTGCGTGGCGCGGGTTACGCGGCCGGGGTGAACCGGCTGCGGGTCTCCCTCACCGGCCTTTCGGAGGCCTTCTTGAGAGAGAAGGCGCGGCGCCCGCCCCGGGCCTTGGCCAGGCGCACCTGGCGGTACTCGGCGGCCTCACGGATGAGCTCGTCGCGGTGGGCGATGGCGATCTCGTACACGAACATCTCGTACTCCCTGGTCCTGTTTCTCGGTCACCTCGTTCGGTGTGATCCAAGAATCTCGTCCCAGGGGGTGCGCGGGCATCGGGCGCATGCCGCATCTCGGTGCGGTCGGGGGCCTTAGGCGGGTGGCCCCGGGCCGCCGGGCGGACTAAGGCGGGGTGCCCACCCGCCCGGCGGCCTAGGCATCGGGCCTAGGCCCGTGACTCCAGGGACCCCTGCCCAGGGGTGGTCCTAGGCGGCGGCCGCGGCCTTGGGGAGGGGGAAGAGGACGTCGAAGTACATGAGGCCGAAGATCAGCACGCCGATGACGCCGAGCGCGACGGCGACCCAGGAGACGGCCTTGACCCACTGCGGGTTGACCCGGCCGGGGGCGCCGAAGGAGGGGCCGACCAGCACGAACATGCCGATGAGGAGGGCGATCGTGGAGAAGACGCCGTTGACGAGGGCGGTCATGTGCCAGCCGTCGCTGTACAGGGCCTGGATCTTCTGTTCGGTCGAGGTGGCGTTGACCGACTCGATCTGGCCTATGAGGCCCTGGCGTTCGGTGATCACCCGGGCGACCCAGGTGCCGCTGAGGGCCACGAGGGAGAGACCGGCGCCCGCGACGGCCGCGGCGGCGGCGAAGACACCGGTGGGGCGGTCCTCGGCGTCCTGGTCCAGGAGCGCGTCGGACTCCTCGTCGTCGAACTCCCCGTCCGGGTCGCCGACCACGTCCGCGATATCGGTGGCCTCGACATCGGTGGCGGTGGTTGCGGTGACGGTGGCCTCGGTCGACTCCTTGGAGTCCGACTCGGGCGCGTTCTGGGCGGGGGTCTTCGTGGTGTCCATGCGGGGCACCGTAGGCGGCGTATCTGAGAGGTTCCTGAGAGCCGCATGTGCGGCTGTCCGCCGGGCCGCCCGCCGGCGGCCGCCGCCCGTGTCCGCGGGTCCGGGCGACCCGTCCGACCGCGGTCGGACGGGTGCGGTCGGGCGGGTGCGCCGGTCGGCGGGCTCAGCCTTGCCGGGCGCCGTCCCATTCGTGGGCGAGGAGCGCCCAGACCTCGGTGTTCTGCAGGACGCCCCGGTGGCGGTGGCTCTCGCGCATCACGCCCTCGCGGGTCATGCCGAGGCGCTGGGCGACGGCGAGGCTCTTGGTGTTGAGGGCGGAGGCGTGCCACTCGATGCGGCGCATGCCGCGCTCCCGGAACGCGTAGTCGATCAGGATCCCGCAGGCCTTGGTGATCAGGCCGCGCCCGGCGGCGGTCGGCTCCAGCCAGCAGCCGATCTCGCAGGTGCCGCCGTCCGCGTCGAAGGTCCGGAAGAGGACCCCGCCGACGAGGGTGCCGTCGACCCGGATGCCGTAGAGCCGGCCCGTGTCGGTGGCCGCCTTCTGGGCGTAGTTCCCCAGCAGGGTGCGGGCCGACGCGAGGTCGGTGGCGGCGTCGGGGAAGCCGATGTGCTCCCCGATGTACGCGCGGCCGCGCTCCATGTGCGCGAAGAACTCTTCGGCGTGCCGGATCTCCAGGGGGAACAGCTGGGCGTCGTCGGCCAGGGGTATCGAGAACATGCGGGTTCCTTCGGCTCCTCCGGTGCCCGGCCCGGCGCGTCAGCGGGGCGCGGCAGCCGGTTCGTCGGTCGTACTGCGCTGCGCGGGCAGTGTCGCACGGGAGCGGCACTCGGGAGGCTCGATGCTGATCTTGGGCAGCCGGCGGTCGAGCCAGCCGGGGATCCACCAGTTCGCGCCCCCGAGCATGTGCATGAGGGCGGGCACGAGCAGGGTGCGCAGGACGAAGGCGTCGAGGGCGACGGCGACGGCGAGGGCGATGCCGAACATGGCGATCAAGCGGTCGCCGCTGAGGACGAAGGCGAGGAAGACGGAGATCATGATGACCGCCGCCGAGTTGATCACGCGGCTGGTCTCGGCGAGGCCGACCCGGACCGCCCGCCGGTTGTCACCGGTCTCCAACCACTCCTCGTACATCCGGCTGACCAGGAAGACCTGGTAGTCCATGGACAACCCGAAGAGGACGGAGACCATGATCACCGGCAGGAAGGGTTCGATCGGGCCCGCACTGCCCAGGCCCAGCAGTTCGCTGCCCCAGCCCCACTGGAAGACCGCGACGACGACGCCGAAGGACGAGGCGACGGCGGCGACGTTCATGGCGGCCGCCTTGACCGGGATGCCTATGGACCGGAAGGCGAGCAGCAGCAGGACGCAGCCGAGGGCGATGACGACGCCGACGAAGAGCGGCAGCTTCCCGATGATGACCTCGGCGAAGTCGTCGTAGCCCGCCGTCACGCCGCCGACGTGGAGGTCCATGGTGTGGCCGCGCTCGGCGCGCGGGATGACGTCCTCGCGCAGCCGGTCGACCAGGTCGCTGGTGTCCCGCGACTGCGGGGCGGAGGTCGGCACGACCGTCAGGACGGCGGTGTCCCCGCTCCGGTTGAAGACGGCCGGCCCCGCGGCCGCGACGCCGGGGGTGGCGCGCAGGGTCTCGCCGAGGCCGTCGAGGGCGACGCGGTCCGCCGGGCCGTCGAGCCGGGCGACGAGGGTGAGCGGGCCGTTCACACCGGGGCCGAAGCCGTCGGCGAGCAGATCGTAGGCCTGCCGGGTGGTGGAGGCGGCCGGGTTGTTGCCCTGGTCGGAGGTGCCGAGGTGGAGCGAGAGGGTGGGCAGCGCCAGGACGACCATGACCACGGCGGCCAGCGCACCGAGCAGTTTGGGCCGGCGTTCCACGAAAGCGGACCAGCGGACGGCGAAGCTGGTGGGCGGCTCCGGCTGCGGGCCGTCGGTGGCGAGCCTGCGGCGCTCGCGGCGGGACAGGGCGCGCATGCCGATGTACGAGAGGAGCGCGGGCAGCAGCGTGACCGAGGCGGCGACCGTCAGGACGACGGTGAGCGAGGCGGCCAGGGCGACCCCGTTGAGGAAGTTCAGGCGCAGGACCAGCATGCCGAGCAGCGCGATGCAGACGGTGGCCCCGGCGAAGACGACGGCCCGGCCGGTGGTGGCGACGGCGGCGCGGGCGGCCTCGTCGACGGACAGGCCGCGCCGCAGGCCCTTGCGGTGCCGGGTGACGATGAAGAGCGCGTAATCGATGCCGACGCCGAGCCCGACCAGGGTGCCCAGCATCGGGGCGAAGTCGGCGACCGGCATGGCGTGCCCGAGCAGGGTGATGCCGAAGTACGCGGTGCCGACGCTGACCAGGGCGGTCGCCAGGGGCAGCAGGCTGGCGGCGAGCGAGCCGAAGGCGAGGAAGAGGACGACACCGGCGACGGCGACGCCCAGCACTTCGGCGAGGTGGGCCGAGGGGGCCTCGGTGAGGCCGATGGCCCGGCCGCCGAGTTCGACCTGGAGGCCGTCGCGTTCGGTGGCGGGGTTCTTCGCGGCGGCCACGACCGCCTTGGCCTGCGCCTTGGGGACCGCGTCGGCCGGCCGGTCGAAGGTGACGACGGCGTAGGCGGTGCGCCCGTCCGCGCTGATCCGGGCCGCGCCGTCGGGACCGTAGGGGCCGGCGACCGAGCCGACTCCGGGCAGTGCGGCGACCGCGTCGAGGGCCCGGCCCATGCGCTGTTGGACCTCGGGCGAGCGGGCGTTCTCGTGCTCCGGGGTCCGCCACACGATGGTGTCGGTGTCACCGCCCTGGCCGTGGAAACCTTCGCGCAGCAGGGCGTGGGCCTTGCCGGACTCCGTGCCGGGGACCTCGTAGTCGTTGGAGAAGGCGGTTCCGGCGCTCGCGGCGGCCGCCGCGGTGGCGCCGAACGCCAGCAGCCAGAGCATGACGGCGACGAGGCGGTGCCGCATGCACCACCGTGCGATTGCTGCCAACGAACGTGCTCCCTGGTGGTTCGGATCCTTTGCCGGGGAACAGCCCGTCGGAAAGAACGCGTATGCCCGAGGTGGTCTACACCGTCACGATCTCAACGATTGGTGATCGTTGGCCCCCTTCGTGGGCATCGTCACAGGATACGGAGGGGGAAGGGGCCGGGGTCGGGACCTTGTCCCCTCACCAAGGGCCCCCGGGCCCCCACCCGGTGGTCCCTACTCCCGCGGCTGCTCCCCCGCGCCCTCGTCCGCCCGGTACCCCGGGAGCGAGGGCCAGCGCACGGTGAGGACGACGGCGTCCTCCTCCGCGTACCAGGAGTGGTCCACCCCGCGTCCCCAGATCACGTAGTCCCCCTGTTCGGCGAGGACCACGGTCCGCCCGGGGAACTCCAGCCGGAAGCGCCCGCTGATGAGGACCTGCAGCGCGGTGCGCTCCTCGCCCGTCACCCACTGGGCGCGCTCCTCGCCCTTGGGGTGGACGCCCCACTTGATCTCGACGTCCGCGCTGTGCCGGGGGTCGTCGGCGGCCTTGAAGTGGCCGAGGAGCCAACCGCGGTCGGCGGCGGCATCGGGGCCCGCCTTGCCGGTGTGGACGAGCCCGTCCGAACTCGCGGGGACGGGGCGGTGGGCGCGATCGGTCGCATCGGTCATGTGGGGAGGCTAATGCACTTGCGTTGAGGGCATATTGCCTGCTGAGCTGCACGGATGACGATGGATCTTGATGTAGTGAGGGCCCTGTTCGACGCCGAGGCCCGCCGCGGGGCGCGGTCGGACGGGGACCGTTCCCTGGTGGAGCACGACGGGGACGTCGTACGGCGCGTCTCGCGCGGCCCGGGCTGGAACGGAGTGCTCTGGTCGGATCTCGACGAGGACACCGCGGACGCGCGGATCGCGGCGCAGATCGCCTACTTCGAGGACCGCGAGGTGCCGGAGTTCGAGTGGAAGCTGTACGACTACGACGCCCCGGCGGACCTGGGCGCACGCCTGCTGGCCGCGGGCTTCGTGCCGGAGCCGCCCGAGACGCTGATGGTGGCACGGGTCGCGGACATCGCGCGCGAGGCGGCGACCCCCGAGGGGGTGACGCTGGTGAACGTGACGGACGTCGAGGGCGTCGACCTGATGATGGACGTGCACGCCCAGGCCTTCGGCGAGAACCGGCCGCGGATCCGGCACGCGCTGATCACCCAGGTGACCCGGGCCCCGGAGACGATCCTGGCCGTGGTCGCGATGGCGGACGGCCAGCCGGTCAGCTCCGCGCGGATGGAGATCACCCCGGGCGCTTCCTTCGCGGGCCTGTGGGGCGGCGGCACCGCGCCGCAGTGGCGGGGCAAGGGCATCTACCGCGCCCTGGTGGCCCACCGCGCGCTCGCGGCGGCCGAGCTGGGGATCCCCTACCTCCAGGTGGACGCGTCGAGCGAGAGCCGCCCGATCCTGGAGCGGCTGGGCTTCGGGGTGCTGGGGGTGACGGTGCCGTACGTGTGGGTCGGGAAGTAGCGGCCCCGAGCGGTGGCGCGGGGCCGGGTCACCGCGGGTTCGACCCCCCGGCCCTTCCTCCCGCCGGCCCGGGCGGGCAAGATCAGCGCCATGGATCGCATCGCACCCCCACTGACCGGCAACGAGCGCGAAACCCTGCGCGGCTTCCTCGACTTCCACCGCGCCACCCTCTCCATGAAGTGCGAGGGCCTCACCGACGAGGAGCTGCGCCTGCCGGCGTCGCCGCCCTCGACCCTCACCCTGCTCGGCCTCGTGCGGCACATGGCCGAGGTGGAGCGCCACTGGTTCCGGCGCGTGCTGGCGGGCGAGGACGTGGCGCACGTCTGGTCCGACGAGCACGACTTCCAGGCGGCCTACGACGCCTCCACCTCCACCCGCGCCGAGGCCTTCGCCGCGTGGGAGGCGGAGATCGCCTTCTCCCGCCGGTTCGAGGCCGAGGCCGATTCCCTCGACGTGACGGCCTACTTCGAGAAGTGGGAGGCGGACGTCTCGCTGCGCCTGGTGATGCAGCACCTGATCCACGAGTACGCCCGGCACAGCGGCCACGCCGACCTCCTGCGGGAGGCCATCGACGGCACCACCGGCGCCTGAGCTCGGGACCGCGGCCCCGGGCCCGGCCCCGGACCCCGTTAGGCGGCCCGCCAGTAGCCGAGGCCGTTGACCCGCTGCTTGGGCAGGGCCAGCTCCTTGCGCAGGTACGACGTCAGCGTCCGCGTGGTCGTCGTGTCGCACGCGAGCCACACGTAGGCGGAAGCCGGGTCGTCGATCAGCGCCGGCAACTGCGCCTTGACCTGCTCCACCAGGGCCGATCCCCCGCGGGCGACCCGGCGCACCTCGTGGCGCGCCGCGTCCGCGCGGACCGGCAGGTCGGCGTCCGAGTCGTGCTGCGTCTCGAACCAGATGGTGGCCGGGGTCCGCGGGAAGGCGTCCAGCAGGGAGTTGATGGCGGGCAGCGAGGCCGCGTCACCGATCACCAGCAACCGCTCCGGCGCCGGGGCGGGCGCGGTGAAGCCCGTTCCCTGCACCGTGGCGTCGATGGTGTCTCCGGGCTTCGCGTCGCGCGCCCAGCGGCTGGCGACCCCGTCGTGCAGGGCGAATTCGAGGGTGAAGGTGCCCGCGGCCGGGTCGGGGTCCACCAGCGTGTAGGCCCGCTGGTGCGGCTTGCCCTCGCCCTCGAACCACACCCGCACCCACATCGTCGGGTGCAGCGAGTCCCCCGCGGCGGCGAGCAGGCCGCCGTCCGAGAGGTGGACGCGGCGGTAGTTCTCCGTGACCTGTTCCGCCCCCGTCACCGTGAACGTGAAGTCCTTGCCCCGCAGCAGTTTGAGGACCACGCCCTCCCAGCCCTTGGCAACGCCCATGTCCGCCCTTCCCCCTGACTTTCCCCTGGCACACGTTTTCGGCCTTATAGTTAGGCCAGCCTAACCTAATGCACTTGGGGAACAGTGTGAGCAGCGCTACCAATTCGGGCCCGGAGACCGCTCCGGAGGACGCCCCCGACGACCACGCCCGCTATCGGGACGCATGGGGCGTTCCCCATCTCCGCGCGGCCGACGGCATCCGCCTCTCCTACGCCCAGGGCCGGACCACCGCCCTGGACCGCGCGTGGCAGCTGGAGGTGGAGCGGCGCCGGTCGCAGGGATCCACCGCCGCCTTCCTCGGCGCCGGCGAGGTGGCCTGGGACCGGTTCGCCCGCCAGTGCCGGCTCGACGACACCGCCCGGCGCTGCTTCGAGGCCCTCGACGCCGACACCGCCGCGTGGGTGCGGGCGTACGTCGACGGGGTCAACGACGGCATGGCCGCCGGCGCGGCCCGCGACGAGCGCTTCGCCCGCACCGGCCTGGTGCCCACCCCTTGGGAGCCCTGGGTCCCGCTCGGGATCTGGCTCGCCACCCACGTCCTGTTCGCCGGCTTCCCCACCAAGCTCTGGCGCGCGCGGGTCGCCGCCGCCCTCGGCGACGAGGCCATCACCCTGTTCGCCACCGACGGCCCCGGCACCGCCGGCAGCAACGGCTGGCTCGTACCGGGCGAGCGCACCTCCACCGGCTCCGCGATCATCGCGGGCGACCCGCACCGCTTCATCGAGGACCCGGGGGTCTACCAGCAGATCCGCCTGGCCTGCCCCGAGTTCGACGTGGTCGGCCTGGCCGTCCCCGGGGTCCCGGGCCTGGCGCATTTCGGCCACACCGGCTCCGCTGCCTGGGCGATCACCAACGCCATGGCCGACTACCAGGACCTGTACGTCGAGCGGCTCACCCGGATCACGGACGCCACGGGCGAGCGCGTCGAGGCCCTCGGCCCGGACGGCGCCACCGAGCCCGTCGCCCGTCACATCGAGACCATCACGGTCGCGGGCGCCGACGGCGCGGCCCCCACCGAGGTCGAGGTCGAGGTGCTGGAGACCGCCCGCGGCCCGGTCGTCATCGACACCCCCGAGCAGAGCGTCAGCCTGCGCTACCCGGCCCGGGTCCGCGCGGACCTCGGCTTCGCCGCCCTGCCGGCCCTGCTCCGGGCGCGTACGGTCGCCGACATCGACCGCGCGGTCGACGGGTGGGCCGAGCCCGTCAACGTCGTGCACGCCGCCGACACCGGGGGCGGCCTGCTGCACCGGGTCGCGGGCGCCGTACCGCTGCGCCACCCGGACAACCGGTTGCGCCCGGTCCCCGCCTGGGAAGCGGGGTACGCGTGGCAGGGCTGGGCCGATCCGCCCGTCGAGCCCGTGCGGGGCTTCGCGGTGATGGCCAACGCGCGCGGGATCGCCTCCCCGCTGGGCGTGGAGTTCGCGCCCCCGCACCGGGCCCACCGGATCCGGGAGCTGCTCAGCGGTTCGGACGAGTGGTCCGCCCCGGACATGGCCGCCGTGCACCGGGACGCCTTCCTCGGGTCCGCCGCCGCCGTGTTGGACCGGCTGCCCGCACCGGACGGCCTCTCCCCCGAGGCCGCGAAGCTGCGCGAGCGGCTGCTCGGCTGGGATCGGCACATGGCGGCCGGGAGCACCGACGCCACCCTGTTCGCGGCCCTGCGCACGGCGCTCGTCCGGCGGATCGCCGCCGACCCCGCGCTCGCCGGGCTGGCCGCGGCGCCGACCGGACCGTCGGTCTTCCACCCCTGGCTGTACCTCGTCCCCCGGGTCGGCTACGCCCTGGAGGGCCTGCTGACCACCGATCTGCTGCCCGCGCTCGACCGCACCGCGCACCTGCGCGCCGCCCTGGAGGAGACGGCCGCGACGGCCGCCCCCGACACGGCGTGGTCCGAGGTCCACCGGCTCGCGCCCTGGCAGGCGCTGCACGACCCCGGGGCGAGCTGGCCCGGACTGGGCGGCGACCACGACTGCGTGAACGCCACCTCCTCCGTCCCCGGGGTCACCGACCTCAGCTCCCGCGCGTCGGCGGCCCGTTACGTCTGGGACCTGGCCCGGCGCGAGGACAGCCTGTGGTCCGTCCCGCTGGGCGCGGACGGGGTCACCGGCTCCGCGCACCACCTCGACCAGCTCCCGCTCTGGGCGCGGGGCGAACTCGTCCCGGTCGTCACCGACTGGACCCTGCTCACCAAGGAATCGATATGACCTCCCCCGCCGCCTCCCGTCGGCAGCCCGTCCACACCCAGCACGTGGAGGGCTTCGGCACGGTCACCATCACCCCCGTGGACCCGGTCGGCGACGCCGAGTTGATCCACGGCTGGGTCACCGACGAGCGCGCCCGCTTCTGGGGCATGAACGGGGCGAGCCTGGAGCTGGTCCGGGAGATCTACGCGGACGTCGACCGGCGCGACACGCACCACGCCTTCATCGCACGGCGCGAGGGCGCGCCGGTGGCGCTCTTCCAGACGTACGACTGCGCGGCGGACCGGGTCAGCGAGTGCTACGAGGTCCAGCCCGGGGACACCGGCGTGCACCTGCTGATCGGCCCCGCGGACGGCGCGGCCGAGCGCGGTTTCAGCGCCGGCCTGCTGACCGCCTTCATGGGCTACGTCTTCGCCGACGGGCGCACGGTCCGCGTCGTCGCGGAGCCGGACGCGCGCAACGAGAAGGCGATCGCGCGCCTGGAGCGGACCGGCTTCGTCCTGGGCCCGGAGGTCGAACTCCCCGAGATCGACCTGCCCGAGGTGTACCTGCCCGCGAAGCCGGCCCGCCTCGCCTTCCTCAGCGCCCCGCGCCGCCCGCGCCCGTAACACCCCCCTCCCCGGCCTCGACCTCGACCTCGGCGAGGAAGCCGCTGATCAGCGCCTCCCAGGCGGCGGGGCTCTCGGCGAAGGGCAGGTGTCCGGTGGGCAGTTCGGCCCACCGGGCGCCCGGGATCGAGTCCGCGACCTCCCGCTGGCGCGGCTCCGGTACGAGCCGGTCCCTGGTCGTCGCGATGACCAGGGCCGGTACGTCGAGGGACGCCAGGTCGGGGCGCGCGTCCGCGCCCGGCACCAGGGCCGCCTGGTCCCCGCCGCCGGGCGGGAAGGAAGCGGCCGTGGCGGCCACGGTCTCGGCCAGTCGCTCCGGGGTCAGCGCCTCCAGCGCCTCCGGACTGAGCACCAGGGGCACCAGCACCTTCGCCAGGAGCTCCGCCTCGCCCCGCGCGGCCAGCTCGGACCAGAGCGAGGTGACGAGCGAGAGCCGGTTGTCGGCGCGGGCGAAGGTCGCCGTGAGGACGAGGGCGGTCACCCGCTCCGGGTGGCGGGCCGCGACCCGGGCGGCGACGTGCCCGCCGAGCGAGTAGCCGAGCACCGCGAACCGCTCCAACCCCTCGGCGTCGGCCGCGGCCACCAGCTCGTCCGCCAGCTCGTCCAGGGTCAGCGGGTGGTCGGCGCGCGGAGTGCCGCCCGAACCGGGGTAGTCGACGCCGACGACGGTGCGCCGCGCGGCGAGCCCGTCCAGGAGCGTCCCGAAGTTCGATTCCACGGACCCGCCTCCCCCGTGGGCGAGCAGCAGCCCGGGCCCGCCGCGCCGCCCGCGAACGGTGCGGGCGTAGGTGGCGGTGGTGGCGGCGGTGGCCTGCGCGTGGGCATGGGACATGACGGTCTCCCCGTAAATTCGCTAATGATCGCTACAGAAAGAACCGTACCCGATTTAACTATCGATCGCTACAGAACTATCGCCGCCGCATCGTCAGGGGCACGGCGGCAGGGCAGCCGGTACGCCGACGGCCCCGCACCGGAGATCCGGTGCGGGGCCGTCGCGTGGAGCCCGGGGAACCTACTCGCTGACGCCCAGGCGCTCCAGGATCAGTTCCTTGACGCGCGCCGCGTCCGCCTGGCCGCGCGTGGTCTTCATGACCGCGCCGACCAGCGCGCCGACGGCCGCGACCTTGCCGCCGCGGATCTTGTCCGCGATGGCCGCGTTGCCCGCGATGGCCTCGTCGACGGCCGCGCCGAGCGCGCCGTCGTCCGAGACGACCTTGAGGCCGCGCTTGTCGACGACCTCGTCCGGGGTGCCCTCGCCCGCGAGGACGCCCTCGATGACCTGACGGGCGAGCTTGTCGTTCAGCTCGCCGCCCGCGACGAGCGCCGCGACCCGGGCGACCTGCGCCGGGGTGATCGGCAGTTCGTCGACGACGACGCCCTGCTCGTTGGCGTTGCGGGCCAGCTCGCCCATCCACCACTTGCGCGCGGCGGCCGAGTCGGCGCCCGCCTCGATGGTGGCGACGATGGAGTCCACCGCGCCCGCGTTGAGGATCGACTGCATGTCGTGCTCGCTGACCCCCCACTCCTCGCGCAGCCGGTTGCGGCGCACGCGGGGCATCTCGGGGAGAGCGGCGCGCAGTTCCTCGACCCAGGTGCGGGCCGGGGCCACGGGTACGAGGTCGGGCTCCGGGAAGTACCGGTAGTCCTCGGCGTTGTCCTTGATGCGGCCGGAGGTGGTGGAGCCGTCCTCCTCGTGGAAGTGACGGGTCTCCTGGAGGATCGAGCCGCCCGACGAGAGCACCGCCGCGTGGCGCTGGATCTCGAAGCGGGCCGCGCGCTCGACGCTGCGCAGCGAGTTGACGTTCTTCGTCTCGCTGCGGGTGCCGAACTCGGACTCCGGGGTGGGGCGCAGCGACAGGTTCACGTCGCAGCGCATCTGGCCCTTGTCCATGCGGGCCTCGGAGACGCCCAGCGCCTTGATGACCTCGCGCAGCTCGGCGACGTACGCCTTGGCGACCTCGGGGGCGCGCGCGCCCGCTCCCTCGATCGGCTTGGTGACGATCTCGATGAGCGGGATGCCCGCACGGTTGTAGTCCAGCAGCGAGTGGGACGCGCCGTGGATGCGGCCGGTGGCGCCGCCGACGTGCAGCGACTTGCCGGTGTCCTCCTCCATGTGGGCGCGCTCGATCTCCACGCGGAAGATCTCGCCGTCCTCCAGCTGCACGTCGAGGAAGCCGTTGAAGGCGATCGGCTCGTCGTACTGGGAGGTCTGGAAGTTCTTCGGCATGTCCGGATAGAAGTAGTTCTTCCGGGCGAAGCGGCACCACTCGGCGATCTCGCAGTTCAGCGCGAGACCGATCTTGATCGCCGACTCGATGCCGATCGCGTTGACGACCGGGAGCGCGCCGGGCAGGCCGAGGCAGGTGGGGCAGGTCTGCGAGTTGGGCTCGGCGCCCAGCTCGGTCGAACAACCGCAGAACATCTTGGTGCGGGTGCCCAGCTCGACGTGGACCTCGAGGCCCATGACGGGGTCGTACGACGCGAGGGCGTCCTCGTACGACAGGAGTTCGGTGACGGTCACGGTGAAACTTTCCCTCTCAGCCGAGCAGGACGTCGTCGTCGCCCAGGCGCTTCAGCTCGCGGTACAGGATCGCGAGGCCGGTGATGATGGCGGCGGCGGACACGACGGCGTCGACCAGCTTCAGCGTGTCGTGCTCGGTGCGGGCCTTCTTGGCCTGCTTGACCACGCTCAGCGCGCCGAAGGCGGTCGTACCGATCGACAGGTACGTACCGGACTTGGACTTCTTGAAGCCTTTGGCCTTGGTCAGTGCACTCACAGGGACGGAGCCTCCTCCAGCAGCGGGTGACCCCAGCGCGCGACGAAGGCGGCCTCGACGGCCGCACCGACCTTGTAGAGCCGGTCGTCCTTCATGGCGGGGGCGATGATCTGCAGTCCGACCGGGAGACCGTCCTCCGGGGCCAGGCCGCAGGGGAGCGACATGGCGGAGTTGCCGGCCAGGTTGGTCGGGATGGTGCACAGGTCCGCGAGGTACATCGCCAGCGGGTCGTCGGTGCGCTCACCGATCGCGAAGGCGGTGGTGGGCGTGGTCGGGGAGACGATCACGTCGACCTGCTCGAAGGACTTCTCGAAGTCCCGGGTGATGAGCGTGCGGACCTTCTGGGCCGAACCGTAGTACGCGTCGTAGTAGCCGGAGCTGAGCGCGTACGTACCGAGGATGACGCGGCGCTTGACCTCGTCGCCGAAGCCGGCTTCGCGGGTCAGGGCCGTGACGTCCTCGGCGGACTTGGTGCCGTCGTCGCCGACGCGCAGGCCGTAGCGCATGGCGTCGAAGCGGGCCAGGTTCGAGGAGCACTCGGACGGCGCGATCAGGTAGTACGCGGCCATCGCGAGGTCGAAGGACGGGCAGTCCAGCTCGACGATCTCGGCGCCGAGCTCCTTGAGCAGCTCGACCGACTCGTTGAAGCGCTGGACGACACCGGCCTGGTAGCCCTCGCCGGAGAACTGCTTGACCACGCCGACGCGCATGCCCGCGACGGAGCCGTTGCGGGCCGCCTCGACGACCGGCGGGACCGGGGCGTCGATGGAGGTGGAGTCGAGCGGGTCGTGGCCGGCGATGACCTCGTGCAGGAGCGCCGCGTCCAGGACCGTACGGGCGCAGGGCCCGCCCTGGTCCAGGGACGAGGAGAACGCGACCATGCCGTAGCGGGAGACGCCGCCGTAGGTGGGCTTGACGCCGACGGTGCCGGTGACGGCGGCGGGCTGGCGGATGGAACCGCCGGTGTCCGTGCCGATGGCGAGCGGCGCCTCGAAGGCGGCCAGCGCGGCCGCGGAGCCGCCGCCGGAGCCGCCGGGGATGCGGGTGAGGTCCCACGGGTTGCCGGTGGGGCCGTAGGCGCTGTTCTCCGTGGAGGACCCCATGGCGAACTCGTCCATGTTGGTCTTGCCGAGGATGACGACGTCGGCTTCCTTCAGCTTGCGCGTCAGGGTGGCGTCGTAGGGCGGGATCCAGCCCTCGAGGATCTTCGAACCGACGGTGGTCGGGACCCCGACGGTGGTGAAGATGTCCTTGAGCGCGAGCGGTACGCCGGCCAGCGGGCCGAGCTCCTCGCCCCGCTCCCGCTTCGCGTCGACGGCGCGCGCCTGGGCGAGGGCGCCCTCGCGGTCGACGTGCAGGAAGGCGTGGACCTTCTCGTCGACGGCGTCGATGCGGGCGAGGTGGGCCTCGGTGACCTGGACGGCCGTGAGCTCGCCGGAGGCGATCTTCTCGGCGGTCTGGGCGGCCGTGAGCTTGATGATGTTGATGTCCGTCATGGTGATTAGTCCTCCCCCAGGATCTGCGGCACCTTGAAACGCTGCTGCTCCTGAGCGGGGGCTCCGGAGAGCGCCTGCGCGGGGGTGAGCGACGGACGGACCTCGTCCGCGCGCATGACGTTCGTCAGCGGGAGCGGGTGGGAGGTCGGCGGGACGTCTTGGTCGGCGACCTCGGAAACGCGGGCGACCGCGCCGATGATGTCGTCGAGCTGTCCGGCGAAGTGGTCAAGCTCTTCGCTCTTGAGCTCCAGACGTGCCAGCCGAGCGAGGTGGGCGACCTCCTCGCGCGTGATGCCAGGCATGCAGCGATCCTCTGGGGTGGTGTATCGGGTTTCTGGTTTCGCCCCCAATCCTATGGGGCGCGCGCCCCGACCCACGAAACGGCCGCTTCCCAGAGGGCCGAACCCCGCACCCCACCCAAAGACGCCCTCAAACGCCGGGCAGGCTGAAGGCGCCCGGCCCGGCCGCATCCAGCCCCGCCGGCGTTTGAGGCGCCCCCACGGCGCCGCCCAACGACGCCCTCAAACGCCGGGCGGGCTAGATGTGGCCGGGCCGGCCGGACTGCGCCCGGCCCAGCCACATCCAGCCCCGCCGGCGTTTGAGGCGCCCCCACCGCACCGCCCAAAGACGCCCTCAAACGCCGGGCAGGCTGAATACGCACGGCTCGGCCACATCCAGCCCCGCCGGCGTTTGAGGCGCCGCCGGAGGCGGGTGGGGCGCGGCCGCCGGACCGCTCAGGGACGCCCTCGAACGCCGGGCCGGCTGGAAGGGGGCTACGGGGTCGGGGTCTCGGGAGGGGCGGCTGCGGCGGCGGCCAGTTCCGCGGTGATGTCGGCCGGGCGACGCCAGCCGCGCTCGCCCCGCGCCAGCAGCCACGCGGTCGCCTCGGCGGGCGGCATCGCGGCCGCCACCAGCCACCCCTGCACCGCATCGCAGCCCAGGTCCCGCAGCCGCTCCCACGTCTCGTCGTCCTCGACGCCCTCGGCCACGACCAACAGCCCGAGCGAGTGCGCGAGGTCGACCGTGCACCGCACGATCTCCGCGTCCTGCGCGTCCACGGCCAGCCGCGCCACGAAGGACCGGTCGATCTTCAGCTCGCTGACGGGCAGCCGCCGCAGGTGGACCAGGGACGAGTACCCCGTCCCGAAGTCGTCGAGCGACATCTTCACGCCGTGCCCGGTCAACCCCGCCATCGTGTCGGCGGCCCGCTGCGGGTCCTCCAACAGGACGTGCTCCGTTATCTCCAGCTGGAGCCCGCTCGCCGGCACCCCGTGCCGGGCGAGTCGCGCCGCCACCGCCCCCGCGAAACCGGGGGTGTGGACGTCGCGCGGCGAGACGTTGACCGCGACCGGCACCTTCAGGCCCTGGGCCCGCCACCGGGCCACCTGGGCCAGCGCGGTCTCCAGCACGTACTCGGTCAGGTGCGGCATCAGACCGGAGGTCTCGGCGATCGCGATGAACTCGTCCGGGGGAACCCGCCCGCGCTCGGGGTGCACCCAGCGCACGAGGGCCTCCAGCCCGGCGACCTGTCCGTCGAAGCGGACCTTGGGCTGGTAGTGGAGCTCCACCTCGCCCGCGTCCAGGGCGCGCCGCAGGTCGCCGAGGAGGCCGAGCCGGTCGGGCGTGTTGCTGTCCCGCTTGGACTCGTAGACCTCGACCCCGGTGCGGTCCCGCTTGGCCTGGTACATCGCGACGTCGGCCCGCCGCAGCAGCCCCTCGGCGTCGAGGGCGTGGTCGGGGAAGACGGCGAGGCCCGCGCTGGCTTCCAGGACGAGGGTGAGCCCGTCGAGGTCGAGCGGCGAGCTGAGCTCGGCGACGAGGTGGCGGGCCACCCGCTGGGCGCTGGTGGTGGAGTCGGCGACGGGCAGCAGGACGGCGAACTCGTCGCCGCCGAGCCGGGCCACCTCGGCGTCCTGGGGCAGGGCCTGGCGGAGCCGGTCGGCGATCTGCAGGAGCAGCCGGTCGCCCGCGAGGTGGCCGAGGGTGTCGTTGACGGCGCGGAAGCGGTCGAGGTCGATGAGGACCAGCGCGGAGCGGGTGCCGATACGTTCAGCCTCGTCCAGGGCCCGCCAGGCACGCTCCAGCAGCCACTGCCGGTTGGGCAGTCCGGTGAGCGGGTCGCGCAGCTGCTCCTCGGCGCGCGCCCGGGCGATCCACAGGGTGGAGTCGAGGGCGATCAGCGGCACGGCGAACAGCGGCAGCAGGACGGGCAGGGTGATCGCGACCACGCAGATCAGCGGGGCGATGCCGAGGAGTGCGGCGGCGACTAACGCCTGCCGGATGAGCGCGGTGCGGGCGACGGTGGGCAGCCCGCCGCCGCGCGGGGTCAGCGCGAGCCACAGCAGGACCCGGGTGACCAGCAGGTAGGTGAGGGCGACGAGGATGATCTCGGGGATCGCTCCGGGTCCCCAGCCGGTCGGCTGCCAGGGCACCTCGACGCTGGGCGCCTGGCCGAAGACGCCGAGTACGAGCGCCCCCGCGCCGATGCCCAGGATGTCCGCGGAGCCGTGCAACAGGCCCTGGCGCCACCGGTGCCGGCGGGCGGCGCCGACGAGCGAGACGACGGCGAGCGAGACGAGCCCGGCCGGGATCCAGCCGTAGAGGATGAGCACGCCGAGGGTGAGGGCGGCGCCGGAACCGGTGCCGCCCCACCAGCGGTCGCGGCCGAGCGCGACGAGGTGGCCGACGATGATGCCGGTGAGCAGGGCGAGTCCCCAGCCGGCGGCGCCACCGGGGAAGAGGGGGTGACGTTCGCTCAGCGCGCGGGCGATGCCGACGACGAGGACCACGAGGGAGAGGCCGACGACGGCGAAGGGGACCGCGACGCGCCACCCCTGGACGGGCGCGCCCTGGCCACCGCCGGAGCCCGTCGAGACCCCGGTGTCGAGCGGGTGGGTCTCGGGGGTCCGGGCGCCCAGCACCCCGAACCGGGCGGCCGGGGCGGGACGCTCGGTCGCGGCCGGACGTCCGGGACGTTCGGTGCGCGGGGTCCGACCGGCCCGGGGCACGCGGCCGGCGCGGCGCGCGTGTTCGGCGCGGCTGCCCCGTCCTGTGGCGCGGTCGGCCCGTTCCGCCCGCAGCGACGGCGCCTCCCCGCCCGTCCCGCCGAAATCCGGTGGCGGGTCGGCGCTTTCGATGGGTTTCATGCCCGTCCCTCTCACAGCCGGCGATGCCGTTGCCTCGTGATGGCCCCGACGTCATGCCATCACGGCTGGATTCGCGTTCCGCAGCCGTGCACGACGGGCGCACCCCTCAACAGTAGGACGGGAGTGGCTCCCAAGTGCAGCGGTCGGCGGCGGTTGCCCGAATACGACCCAGCCATCCTCATCAGTACGGTATCCGCCGAACGGGTGAGGCCGGACCAGGACTTCCGGGCCACCCTTGCGATGATCCGACAGGTCAACGCCCTGCGGCTAGGCCGGTACCGGCCGTTCGCGACCGCCGTGTGCGCCCCGCGTGCGCCCGCCCGTACGGACGCACGCCACGCATCAGTTCGCTTCGACCTCCCCGGCGCCCCGTCACCGCTCGACCCACTCTCCTTCGTTACTCCGATTCGGCGGCGTCGTCCAGGGCCGCGGCGGGCTCCTCCAGCGGCAGAGCGGCCTCGCGCGCCGCGTCGGGGCCCTGTTCCAGCAGCACCGCGAAGCCCGCGTCGTCCAGGATCGAGAGCTTCAACTGGACGGCCTTGTCGTACTTGGAGCCCGGGTTGTCGCCGACGACGACGAAGGAGGTCTTCTTGGAGACGGAGCCGGTCACCTTGGCGCCGCGGCTCTGCAGGGCGTCCTTGGCGCCGTCGCGCGTGTGGCTCGCCAGCGTGCCGGTGACGACGACGGTCAGCCCCTCCAGCGGGCGCGGGCCCTCCTCCTCCGCCGAGGCCTCGTCCTCCATCCGCACCCCGGCGGCCCGCCACTTGGCGAGGATCTCCTGGTGCCAGTCGACCGCGAACCACTCCTTGAGCGCGGTGGCGATGATGGGGCCGACCCCCTCGGTGGCGCCCAGTTCCTCCTCCGTCGCCGCCTCGATGCGCTCGATGGAGCGGAACTCGCGGGCCAGCGCGGCCGCCGCGACCGGTCCGACGTGCCGGATCGAGAGGCCGTTGATGAAGCGGGCCAGCGGCCGGTCCTTGGCCGCCGCCACGTTCTCCAGCAGGGCCAGGGCGTTCTTCTTCGGCTCGCCCTTCTGGTTGGCGAAGACCGTGACGATCTTGGGCTCGCCGGTCTTCGGGTCGCGCTTGGGCAGCCCGCTGTCCGCGTCGAGGACGTACGCCTTGATGGGGAGCAGCGCCTCGATGGTGAGGTCGAAGAGGTCGCCCTCGTCCAGCAGCGGGGCGACGGCGGGTTCCAGCGGTCTGGTGAGCGCGGCGGCGGCGACCTTGCCGAAGTTCTCGATGTCCAGGCACTCGCGGCCGACGAGGTAGAAGAGCCGTTCGCGCAACTGGGCGGGGCAGGTCCGCGCGTTGGGACACCGCAGGTCGATGTCGCCTTCCTTCATCGGGCGCAGCGGGGTGCCGCACTCGGGGCAGTCGGCGGGCATCACGAACGCGCGCTCGCTGCCGTCGCGCAGGTCGACCACCGGTCCGAGGATCTCGGGGATGACGTCGCCGGCCTTGCGCAGGACCACGGTGTCGCCGATGAGGACGCCCTTGGCCTTGACCACCTGCTGGTTGTGCAGGGTAGCGAACTCGACCTCGGAACCGGCCACCGTCACCGGCTCGACCTGCGCGTACGGGGTGACGCGGCCGGTGCGGCCGACGCCGACCTTGATGTCGATCAGCTTGCTGTTGACCTCTTCGGGCGCGTACTTCCAGGCGATCGCCCAGCGCGGGGCGCGCGCGGTGGAGCCGAGCCGGCCCTGGAGGGGGATCTCGTCGAGCTTGACGACGACGCCGTCGATCTCGTGCGCCACCGAGTGCCGGTTCTCGCCGAAGTGGGCGATGAACGCGCGGACTTCGGCGAGGGAGGAGACCACCTTGTTGTGCTCGGCGGTGGGCAGGCCCCACTCGTGGAGCAGTTCGTAGGCGTGCGAGAGGCGGTCGATCTCGAAGCCCTCGCGGGCGCCGATGCCGTGGACCACCATGTGCAGCGGGCGGGTCGCGGTGACCTTGGGGTCCTTCTGGCGCAGCGAACCGGCGGCCGCGTTGCGCGGGTTGGCGAAGGGCTTGTCGCCCGCCTCGACCAGGCGGGCGTTGAGCTCCTCGAACTTCTCCATCGGGAAGTAGACCTCGCCGCGGATCTCGACGAGCGCCGGGATGCGGTCCCCGGCCAGCCGGTCGGGGATCTCGGCGATGGTGCGGACGTTGGGCGTGATGTCCTCACCGGTGCGGCCGTCGCCGCGGGTGGCGGCCCGGGTCAGCCGGCCGTTCTCGTAGGTGAGGTTGACGGCGAGGCCGTCGACCTTCAGCTCGCACAGGTAGTGGTAGTCGGAGGTGTTGACGTCCCGGGCCACCCGCTCGGCCCAGGCCGCCAACTCCTCGTCGTCGAAGGCGTTGTCGAGGGAGAGCAGCCGCTCGCGGTGCTCGACGGAGGCGAAGTCGGTGACGTAGGCCCCCGCCACCTTCTGGGTGGGCGAGTCGGGGGTGCGCAGCTGCGGGTACTGCTCCTCCAGCGCCTCCAGCGAGCGCAGCAGGGTGTCGAACTCGGCGTCGGTGACGACCGGCTGGTCGTTCACGTAGTACCGGAAGCGGTGCTCCTCGATCTGCTCGGCGAGCAGGGCGTGCTGCTCCAGCACTGCCGCCGGCGCGTCGGACGCGGCCGCCGCGCCCGCCGCCGTGCCGTCACCGTGCTTCTGTTCGGCTGCCATGCCGTGTCCTCCCGTGGGCCCGTCTCTACGTCACTCAGGGTTGTCGGCGAGCGACCTCGCCGCCTTGACGCAGTGGGCCATCGCCGCGCGGGCATATGCGGGCGAAGCGCCCGCCAGACCGCACGACGGGGTGACCACGACGGACTCCGCGAGGGTCCCCGGGGACAGTCCCAGCCTGCGCCAAAGCTTCCTGACACCCATGACGCTACCGCCCGGGTCCGACAACGGGCCGTCGGTGCTCGCCACCACTCCGGCGAAGAGTTTCATGCCGTCCTCGACGGCCTCGCCGATGGTGTCGTCCTCGCGCTCGGTGAGCAGGGAGAAATCGAACGAGACGCCCGTGACCCCGGCCCGCCGCAGCAGTGCGAAGGGCACGTCCGGCGCGCAGGAGTGCACGATGGTCTCGCCGTCGTGCACGGCGAACAGGTCCCGCAGCGCCCCCTCCACGACCTGTCGGTCGACGGCCCGGTAGGTGCGGTACTCGCTGGCGGTACGGACCTGCCCGCGCAGCACGGCGGTCAGCGAGGGCTCGTCGACCTGGAGCACGATCTCGGCGCCGGGGATCCGCTTGCGCACATCGGCCAGGTGCTCCCGGAGCCCTTCCGCCAGCGAGCCGGCCAGGTCCCGGCAGGCGCCCGGATCGCGCAGGACGGCCTCGCCGCCGTGCAGTTCCAGGGCGGCGGCGAGCGTCCACGGCCCGACCGCCTGGACCTTGAGCCTGCCCCGGTAGCCCTGGGTGAACTCCTCCAGCGCGTCGAGGTCCTCGCCGAGCCAGGACCGGGCCCGCTTGGTGTCCCGGCCGGGCCGGTCGCTCAGGCGCCACCCGCTGGGCTCGACGTGCGCGTACATATCGACGAGCAGCCCGAGGGAGCGGCCGATCATGTCGGCGCCGGGCCCGCGGGCGGGCAGCTCGGCGAGGTACGGGAAGTCCTCGAAGGACCCGGTGGCGGTCTTGGCGGCCTCGCGGGCGTCGCCGCCCGGCAGCGAGCCGACTCCGGTGGCGCCGGTCACGGGTGCGCTCATCGTCCGGGCCGCACGGAGAGGTCGTTGACCTCCGCGTCGCGGGGCAGGTCGAGGGCCATCAGGAGGGTCGTGGCGACGGACTCGGGGTCGATCCAGTCGGCCGCGTCGTAGCTCTCGCCCTCCTGGGAGCGGACCTTGGCCTGCATGGGGGTGGCGGTGCGGCCGGGGTACACGGAGGTGACGCGGATCCCGTTCGGCTTCTCCTCGGCGCGCAGCGAGTCGGCGAGCGCCCGCAGGCCGTGCTTGGAGGCGGCGTACGCGCCCCACTCGGCGTGCGCGGTGAGCCCGGCGCCGGAGTTCACGAAGAGGACCTGCCCGCGGGAAGCGCGCAGCGAGGGCAGCATGAGGCGGGTCAGTTCGGCGGGGGCGATGAGGTTGAGGTTGAGCTGCTGGTGCCAGGTCTTGGGCCGCAGCTCGGCGACGGGGCCGAGGTCGACGACCCCGGCGATGTGCAGCAGGGAGTCCAGCCGGTCGGGCAGCGGCTGGTGCGAGAAGGCCCAGGAGATCCGGTCGGGGTCCGCGAGGTCGGCGACGAGCGCGCGGGAGCCGGGGAAGAGGGCGGTCAGCTCCTTGCCGCGGGCGGCGTCCCGGGCGATGAGGATGAGGTCGTCGCCGCGCGCGTGCAGGCGGCGCGCGACGGCTGCGCCGATGCCGGATCCGGCGCCGGTGATGAGGTGAGTAGCCATACCGCCCATGCTCGCACCCCGTCCGGCCCGTCCGGCCCGCCCGGGCCGTCCCCTCAGAGCCCGGCGGCTTCGCGCAGCGCCGCGGCGGTCTTGGTGGCGTCGTACCCGGGGGCGACGCCGTCCAGGAGGACGACCTCGCCCGGGACGTGGCGGGTGCGCAGCGGGAGGATCTCCTGGTAGGCGGGCGAGGCGTACCAGGCGCGGGCCCGGTCGAGGTCCGGGAAGGAGATGAGGACGACGGTCCCGGGGAAGGGGCCCTCCAGGACCTCGGGGGTGGTGCCGTGGACGAGGAACGCGCCCCCGAAGGGGTCCATGGTGGCCTGGATCTCCTCGATGTAGCGCAGGACGTCGTCGTTCATCGTGTCGGGGCGTATGTGGGCGATGGCGTAGGCGGTCACGGCGGCCTCTTCCTCCGGGCGGATCCCTCGGCGGGACCGGCTGTTGGTCCGATCCTGCCCCGGTGGGCGGCCCCCGTCGATTACCCCGCGGGTCATGCCGCCGACGAGGGGCGGAAGGTGCGCCGGTAGGCGATCGGTGACACCCCGAGCGCGGTCCGCATGTGCTGGCGCAGGGAGTTGGCCGAACCGAAGCCGGCGCGGTGGGCCACCAGGTCCACCGGGAGGTCGCTGGACTCCAGCAACTGGCGCGCCAGCTCCAGGCGTTGGGCGGTCAGCCATTGCACGGGGGTGACCCCGACCTCGTCGCGGAAGCGCCGGGTGAAGGTGCGCAGGCTCATCCGGGCGTGCGCGGCCAGCTCGGCGAGCGAGAGCGGGGTGTCGAGCCTTTCCAGGGCCCAGGCGCGGGTGGCGGTGGTGGTCGCGACGGTGGCCTCGGGCACCGGGCGGTCGATGTACTGGGCCTGGCCGCCGTCCCGCCAGGGCGGGACCACGCAGAAGCGGGCGGCCCGGTTGGCGACGGCGCTGCCGTGGTCGCGGCGGACGAGGTGCAGGCAGAGGTCCATGCCGGCGGCCACGCCCGCGGAGGTGAGGACGTCGCCGTCGTCGACGAAGAGGACGTTCGGGTCGAGCGCGACGCGGGGGAAGGCCCGGCGGAACTTCTCCGCGTCGGCCCAGTGCGTGGTCGCGGGTCGCCCGTCGAGCAGGCCGGCGGCGGCCAGGACGTGCGAGCCGGTACAGATCGACACCAGCCGGGTGCCGGGCCGGATGACGGCCAGGGCGGCGAGCAGCTCGGGCGGCAGCGGCGCGCCCTCCAGCAGGTCGTCCATGGCGTGCGTGGGCGGGATGACGACGGTGTCCGCCGCCGCCAGGGCCTCGGGTCCGGCCGTGACGCCCACGGTGAAGCCGGCGTCGCTGGTCACCGGCCGCCCGTCGGCCGTGCAGACGACCGTCTCGTACAGCACCCGTCCGTCCTCGTCCCGGGCGTTTCCGAGGACGCGCGAGGGCATGCCCAGCTCGAAGGGGGCGACGCCTTCGAGGGCGAGTACGGCGACACGGTGCATGGCCAGATCCTGTCACATGGTGGCCAAACGGCCAACACCACGGGCGCCGGTCGGGCCGGAAGCTGGTGACACCTTCCGGAAGACCGGGGGGCAGCAGATCCGAAGCAGATCCGAAGCACATCGAGGAGACATCCATGCGCGCCGTCGTCGTCAGCCAGTGGGGCGGACCCGAGGTCCTCACCGACACCACGATCGACCGCCCCGAGCCGGGCCCGACCGAGGTCCTGGTGCGCGTCCACGCGGCCGGGGTGAACCCGGTCGACTGGAAGACCCGCGCCTCCGGCGCCCTCATCGAGTGGGGCGCTACCCCGATCCTCGGCTGGGACGTCTCGGGCACCGTCGAGGCCGTCGGGATGGGCGTCACCCTCTTCGCGCCCGGCGACGAGGTCTTCGGCATGCCGCACTTCCCGAAGCAGGCGGGCGCCTACGCCGAGTACGTCACCGCGCCCGCCCGGCACTTCGCGCTCAAGCCGGCCGCCCTCGACCACGTGGCCGCGGCCGCGCTGCCGCTGGCCGCGCTGACCGCCTGGCAGGCCCTGGTGGACACCGCGGACGTCCGGCCGGGCCAGCGGGTGCTGGTGCACGCCGCGGCGGGCGGGGTGGGCCACTTCGCGGTCCAGATCGCCAAGGCGCGCGGCGCGTACGTCATCGGCACCGCGAGCGCGGCCAAGCACGACGTGCTGCGCGAGCTGGGCGCCGACGAGCTGATCGACTACCGCAGCGCCGACTTCGCGGAGGTGGTGCGGGACGTGGACGTCGTGCTCGACACCATCGGCGGCGACTACGGGCGGCGCTCCCTGGCCGTGCTGAAGCCCGGCGGGCACCTGGTCACGATCGCGGGCGCCGAGGGCTTCGACGCGGAGGCGGCCGGGGTGCACCTGAGCGTGCTCCTGGTGGAGCCGGACCGCCAGGGCCTGCTCGCCCTGGCCGCGCTGGCCGAGGAGGGCGCCCTGCGACCCCTGATCGACACCGTGCTCCCGCTGACGGAGGCGGCGAAGGCCCACGAACTCGGCGAGCGGGGCCGGACCACCGGCAAGATCGTCCTGACGGTGGTCCCGGCCGAGAGGGCCTAGGCGGAGACAGCCGGGGCGGCCTTCGTGGTGGTGGCGATGGTGGCGGAGCCGACGACGCGGGTGCCGTCGTAGAGCACGATGGCCTGGCCGGGGGCCACGCCGCGGACCGGCTCGGTGAAGGAGACGCGGAGTTCGCCGTCGACCACCTCGGCGAAGACCTCGGTCTCGCCGCCGTGGGCGCGCAGCTGCGCGGTGTAGGTTCCGGGGGCCGCCGGGGTGGAGCCGCACCAGCGCGGGCGGATCGCGGTGAGGGCGCTGACGTCCAGGGCCTCGACGGGGCCGACGGTGACGGTGTTGTTCACCGGGGAGATGTCGAGGACGTAGCGCGGCTTGCCGTCGGCGGCCGGGTGGCCGATGCGCAGTCCCTTGCGCTGGCCGATGGTGAAGCCGAAGGCGCCCTCGTGGGTGCCGAGCTTCGCGCCGGACTCGTCCACGATGTCGCCCTCGGCCTTGCCGAGACGGCCGGCGAGGAAGCCCTGGGTGTCGCCGTCGGCGATGAAGCAGATGTCGTGGCTGTCGGGCTTCTTGGCGACGGCCAGGCCGCGCGCCTCGGCCTCGGCGCGGATCTCCTCCTTGGTGGTGAGGGTGTCACCGAGCGGGAAGAGGGCGTGGGCGAGCTGCTTCTCGTCCAGGACGCCGAGGACGTAGGACTGGTCCTTGGCCATGTCGGAGGCGCGGTGCAGCTCGCGGCTGCCGTCCTCCTTCAGCACGACGGTGGCGTAGTGGCCGGTGCAGACGGCGTCGAAGCCGAGGGCCAGGGCCTTGTCGAGCAGCGCGGCGAACTTGATCTTCTCGTTGCAGCGCAGGCAGGGGTTCGGGGTGCGCCCGGCCTCGTACTCGGCGATGAAGTCCTCGACGACGTCCTCGCGGAAGCGGTCGGCCAGGTCCCACACGTAGAAGGGGATGCCGATGACGTCCGCGGCGCGGCGGGCGTCGCGGGAGTCCTCGATCGTGCAACAGCCGCGGGCGCCGGTGCGGAAGGACTGCGGGTTCGCGGAGAGCGCGAGGTGGACGCCGGTCACCTCGTGCCCGGCTTCGGCCGCGCGGGCGGCGGCGACGGCGGAGTCCACGCCACCGGACATGGCGGCCAGGACGCGAAGGGGGCGGGTGCTCGGCAGGTTCTCAGTCATAGCACCGTCCAGGGTACGGGGAACCGCGCGGGGTCACAGCGCGTTATCGGGTGCGGGGGGTGGTTCGGATGGGTTCCAGGGGGCGCCGGGCGTTTTTGATCGGGGGGCTCGGGGTGGTCGCGGCCGGTGCCGTGGCGGGCCGGGACAGCATCGCGCGGGGCTGGTGGCTGCTGCCGGGGGTGCGCAAGCCGCGCCAGGAGGGTGCGCTGGATCACGCGGGCGCGAGCTGGTCGGCGGCCTCGCCGGCGAACTGGCGCCTGGCCGACCGGCCGGACGACTACCGCATCGACCGGATCGTGATCCATGTGACCCAGGGAGACTTCGCCTCGTCGGTGGAGGCCTTCCAGAACCCGTGGCACAAGGCGTCCGCGCACTACATAGTCCGCCAGGACGGGCACGTGGAGCAGATGGTCCGCGAGCTCGACGTCGCCTTCCACGCGGGCAGCCGCTCCATGAACGAGCGCAGCATCGGCATCGAGCACGAGGGCTTCGTCACGCGCCCGCGGGACTTCACGGACGCGATGTACGCCGCCTCCGCGCGGCTGGCCGCCGACATCTGCCGCCGGTACGGGATACCCGCCGACCGCAAGCACCTGCTCGGGCACTCCGAGGTGCCCGGCGCCGACCACACGGACCCCGGGCCGTACTGGGACTGGGACCGCTACCTGCGCCTGGTCGGCGAGCTGCTGCGCTGAGCGGTCCGGCTCAACTGAGGCCGGCGGTGCGGGCGCGCTCCACCGCCGGGCCGATGGCGGCGGCCACGGCGGCGACGTCCTCCTTGGTGGAGGTGTGCCCGAGGGAGAAGCGCAGGGTGCCGCGGGCCAGGTCGGGGTCCGTGCCGGTGGCCAGCAGCACGTGGCTCGGCTGGGCGACGCCCGCGGTGCAGGCGGAGCCGGTGGAGCACTCGATGCCCTGGGCGTCCAGGAGGAGCAGCAGGGAATCGCCCTCGCATCCGGGGAAGCTGAAGTGGGCGTTGGCGGGGAGGCGGTCGTCCGGGTCGCCGCCGAGGATGGCGTCCGGCACGGCGGCGCGGACGGCCGCGATCAGTTCGTCGCGCAGGGCGCCGACCTCGCGGGCGAAGGTCTCGCGGCGTTCGGTGGCCAGTACGGCGGCCACGGCGAAGGCGGCGATGGCGGGCACGTCGAGGGTCCCGGAGCGGACGTGGCGCTCCTGGCCGCCGCCGTGCAGGACGGGGACGGGGCTCTGGTCGCGGCCGAGGAGCAGTGCGCCGATGCCGTAGGGGCCGCCGATCTTGTGGCCGCTCACCGCCATGGCGGCGAGACCGCTGTCGGCGAAGCCGACGTCGAGCTGGCCGATGGCCTGGACGGCGTCGGAGTGCAGCGGGACGCCGAACTCGCGGGCGGTGCGGGCGAGTTCGTGGATCGGCATGACGGTGCCGATCTCGTTGTTGGCCCACATGACGGTGGCGAGGGCGATGTCGTCCGGGTTGCGGGCGATGGCCTCGCGGAAGGCCTCGGGGTGGACGCGGCCGTGGCCGTCGACCGGGAGGTACTCGACGCGGGCGCCCTCGTGCTCGCCGAGCCAGTGCACGGCGTCGAGGACGGCGTGGTGCTCCACGGGGCTGGCGAGGATCCGGGTCCGGGCCGGGTCGGCGTCGCGGCGGGCCCAGTACAGGCCCTTGACGGCGAGGTTGTCGGCCTCGGTGCCGCCAGCGGTGAAGACCACCTCGCTCGGGCGCGCGCCGAGTGCCTCGGCGAAGGCTTCGCGGGCCTCCTCGACGGTACGGCGGGCCCGGCGGCCGGCGGCGTGCAGGGAGGATGCGTTGCCCGTCGCGGCGAACTGCGCGGTCATCGCCGTGGCGGCCTCCGGCAGCATCGGCGTGGTGGCGGCGTGGTCGAGGTAGGCCATGATTCCCCGATTCTACGAGTCCCCGGGGCGGGGCCGGAACGGGCATCCAGCCGGCGGACGGGGGCGGGCCGTGGTCCTGGCCGGACGGGGGGTGTGGGGCGGGTCCTCAAACGCCGGACGGGCTGAAAAGGGCGGGGCCCACCGGCCGGGGCCCGGCGCCGGAGGACCGGGCCGGTCGGTGGGGTCCCGGGGTGGTGCGCGGGTGCCGGTCGGCTGGGCCTCCGGCGGGTCCTCAAACGCCGGACGGGCTGAAAAGGTCCAGCGTCGGCAGCGCGGGGCCCGGCGCCGGAGGACCGGGCCGGTCGGTGGGGTCCCGGGGTGGTGCGCGGGTGCCCGTCGGCTGGGCCTCCGGCGGGTCCTCAAACGCCGGACGGGCTGGAACGGGTCCGGCGTCGGCAGCGCGGGGCCCGGCGTAAGAGGAGAGGCGGGTCCTCGAACGCCGGACGGGCTGGAGCGGGGGGGGGGGGGGCCCCCAGGGGGGGGGGGGGGGGGGGGGGGGGGGGGGGGGGGTGGGGGGCGGGGGGGGGGGGGGGGGGGGGGTCCGCCAGGGGGGGGGGGGGGGGGGGGGGGCGCCCCCCCCCCCCGACGGGCTGGAACGGGTTAGGGGGTGGGGCGGGGGGCTCGGGCCAGTTGGCGGGATTGGGCCACCAGGTGGTTCGTGGAGTCCCATACCTCCGCGTCCTCCTCCAGCATGCCGCCGGCGAGGTTGCGCGTCGTGATCGAGACCCGCAGCGGGCCCGGCGCGGGCCGGCGACGGACGTGGGTGGTGAGTTCCAGGGTCGGGGTCCAGCCGATGAGGCCGAGGTCGAAGGAGGTCGGCGGGAGCGCGTCCACGACGAGGAGGAGGGACAGCGGGTCGGCGTCCCGGCCGTCGGCCAGTTCGAACCAGGCCCGCATCTCGCCCTTGCCGGACGGCGCGCCCACCGCCCAGCCCGCGGTGGCCGGATCCAGCCGCAACCGGAGGCGGTCGACGATGGCCGAGCTGCCGGGGATCGGGGCCGGGCCCGCCTCGGCGCCCAGGCAGTCGGCGTAGGCCGGCATCACCGGCGGCGTGGCCGTCGTACGGACGTCCTCGGGCAGCGCGGCGAGGTCGCCGTAGGACGCGAGGACGCGGATGCGCTCGACCTCGACGCCGTTCTCGTCGTACTGGAACAGCGAGGCCTGGCCCGTGGACAGCGCGCGCCCCGCCCGGACCACCTGGGTGCGGATCACGGCGGGGCCGGGAACCGACGAGGTCAGGTAGTGGGCGGACACCGTGAAGGGGTCCGGGTGCGGCAGGGCCGCCGACAGGGCCCGGCCGACCAGGGCGAGCAGGTACCCGCCGTTGACGGCGGTGATGATCGTCCATCCACCGGAGAGTTCGGCGTCGTACACACCGGGCTCGTCCGCGCGCTCGATGACGGCGGTGTCGCGGTCGAATTCGCTGTCGCCGATGGCGGCCGACGCCGCTGCTGCCGCTGCTGCTTGAGACATGGAACGAGGGTAACCCCGACCCCTACTAAGCGGTAGCTTTTCTTTTACGGCTCCTCCGGGACCGACGAGCGACGGTTCCAGGCCAGCGGCGCCCGCCAGTGGTAGCGCATCGCCAGCAGCCGCAGCACGAAGGTGGTCACGATCGCGATGCCACTGGTCACGGCGTTGAGCATGCCGAGGGAGATGAAGACGGCCACCATCGCGGCCCCGATGATCGCGGGCACGGCGTACATCTCGCGGTCGCGCAGCAGCGAGGGCACCTCGTTGACGAGTACGTCGCGCAGGACGCCCCCGCCGACCGCCGTGGCCAGGCCGAGGGCGGCCGAAGCGGTCAGGCCGAGGCCGTACTCGTAGGCCTTGGTCGTGCCCGTCACGCAGAACAGGCCGAGGCCCGCCGCGTCGAAGACGTTGATGGCGCGGTTGATCCGCTGCACCTCGGGGTGCAGGAAGAACACCAGGGCCGCGGCGACCAGCGGGGTGACGAAGAAGCTCAGCTCGCCGAAGGCGGCCGGGGGGACGGCGCCGATGACCAGGTCGCGCAGGAGTCCGCCGCCGAGGGCGGTGACGAGCGCGAGGACGGCGATGCCGAAGACGTCGAAGTTCTTGCGGACCGCGAGCAGCGCGCCCGCGGTGGCGAAGACGAAGATGCCCGCGAGGTCCAGGGCATGCTGGACGCCGGGCGGGAAGAGATCGTGGGGCACCGGGTCATTGTGCCGGGCGCCTGGCGGCGGGCCGCGCCATCGTGGGTGCGGGTCACTGTCGGGGCTCCGCCCCGGACCCCGCTCCTCAAACGCCGGAGAGGCTGAAATACGAACGCGCGCCCGGGGGCCGGCGAGGCTCGCCGGCGCCCGGGCGCGCTCCGGGCTATACGGCGGAAGCCTCGGCCGTCGCCGGGGTGTCCGCGTTCTCCGGGTGGTGGCAGGCCACCTCGTGGCCCGGCTTCAGGGCCACCAGCGGCGGTTCCTGCTTGCCGCAGATCTCGGTCGCCTTCCAGCACCGCGTGTGGAAGCGGCAGCCGCTCGGCGGGGAGATCGGCGAGGGGACGTCGCCCTTGAGCAGGATGCGCCCGCTCTTGACGCCCCGGCGGCGCGGGTCGGGGACGGGCACGGCCGACAGGAGCGCCTTGGTGTACGGGTGCATGGGGCTCGCGTACAGGGAGTCCCGGTCCGTCAACTCGACGATCTTGCCGAGGTACATCACCGCGATCCGGTCCGAGACGTGCCGGATGACCGACAGGTCGTGGGCGATGATCACGTAGGTGAGGCCCAGCTCCTCCTGGAGGTCGTCCAGCAGGTTCACCACCTGGGCCTGGATCGAGACGTCCAGCGCCGACACCGGCTCGTCCGCGACGACGAGCTTCGGCTTCAGCGCCAGGGCCCGCGCGATGCCGATGCGCTGGCGCTGGCCGCCGGAGAACTCGTGCGGGTAGCGGTTGTAGTGCTCGGGGTTCAGGCCCACCAGCGACAGCAGCCGCTGGACCTCCGCCTTGAGTCCGCCCTCGGGATGCACGCCCTGGAGCTTGAAGGGGGCGCCGACGATGGTGCCGACCGTGTGGCGCGGGTTCAGCGAGCCGTACGGGTCCTGGAAGATCATCTGGACGTCACGGCGCAGCGGCCGCATCGCCCCCACGCCGAGGTGGGTGATGTCCTTGCCCTCGAACTCCACCGTGCCACCGGTCGGTTCGAGCAGCCGGGTGATCAGTCGGCCCATGGTCGACTTGCCGCAGCCGGACTCGCCGACGATGCCGAGGGTCTCACCGCGGCGGACGTCGAAGTCGATGCCGTCGACGGCCTTCACGGCCCCGGCCTGGCGGCGCAGCAGCCCCTTGTGGATGGGGAAGTGCTTGACGAGGCCGGTGACCTTGAGCAGGGGCTCCTCGGCGGTGCCGGCGCCGTCGGCGGTCCGGTCCGCCGCCTGCTCCGCCGTCTTCTTCACGTCCGTCGTATCGGTCACAGCTTCGGCGCAATCTCTTCGGTCCAGATCCGGGTCCGGTCCTCCTGCGACATGTGGCAGGCGGACCAGTGTCCGGCACTGGTCAGGGCCAGCTCGGGCCGCTGGGTGCGGGTGACGCCGCCCTTGGGCACGTCGGCGAACGGGCAGCGCGGGTGGAAGGCGCAGCCGCTCGGGATGTTGATCAGGCTGGGCGGCGAGCCCTTGACCGGGATCAGCCGCTCGGTCTGGTCGCGGTCGATGCGCGGCATGGAGCCGAGCAGGCCCCAGGTGTACGGGTGCCGGGGCTCGTAGAAGACCTGCTCCGCGCTGCCGCGCTCGACGCAGCGGCCGCCGTACATCACGAGGATCTCGTCGGCCATCTCGGCGACCACGCCCAGGTCGTGCGTGATCATGATGACGGCCGAGCCGAACTCCTTCTGCAGGTCGCGGATCAGGTCGAGGATCTGCGCCTGGACGGTGACGTCGAGGGCGGTCGTCGGCTCGTCCGCGATGAGCAGTTCGGGGTTGTTGACCAGGGCCATCGCGATCATCGCGCGCTGGCGCATGCCGCCGGAGAACTCGTGCGGGTAGGAGTCCACCCGCTGGTGCGGCTCGGGGATCCCGACCCGGTCGAGCATCTCGATGGCCCGCGTGCGGGCCGCCTTCTTGTCGACGTTCTGGTGGGTCCGGTAGGCCTCGATGATCTGCTTGCCGACCGAGTAGTACGGGTGCATCGCGGACAGCGGGTCCTGGAAGACCATCGCCATCTTCTGCCCGCGGAGCTTGCGCACGTCGTCGGCGTCCGCGCGGACCAGGTCCTCGCCGTCCAGCAGCACCTCGCCGGAGATGTGCGGGCGGCTGCGGGCGTTGCCGGTGCGGTGCAGGCCCATGATGGCCAGCGAGGTCACCGACTTGCCCGAGCCGGACTCGCCGACGATGCCGAGCGTCTTGCCGCGCTCCAGATCGAAGGAGAGTCCGTCGACGGACTTGACCAGGCCGTCGTCGGTCGGGAAGTGGACCTTGAGGTCGCGCACCGAGAGGAAGGCACGGGCGGGATCCGAGGGACCCGCCTGCTCGGGCACGAGGGAAGGGGTCGAAGGGGTCTCGGTCACGTCAGCCTCACGCGCGGGTCGATGACGGCGTACAGCATGTCCACGATCAGGTTGGCCATCACCACGAAGAGCGCGGCGAGCAGGGTGATCCCCATGATCACGGGGAGGTCGCCCTGGCCGATGGCGGCGACGGCCGCCGTTCCCAGACCCTGGAAGTTGAAGGTCGTCTCGGTCAGTACCGCGCCACCGAGGAGTCCGCCGAGGTCGAGGCCGAACATCGTGACGATCGGGGTGAGCGTGGAGCGCAGGGCGTGCTTGCGGATGACCACGCGCTCGGTGAGGCCCTTGGCCCGGGCGGTACGGATGTAGTCCTCGCCCATCACCTCCAGCATCGTGGCGCGGGTGATGCGGGCGTAGGTGGCGGCGAAGAGGAAGGCCAGGGTGATCCAGGGCAGGATCATGCTGTTGAGCCAGGCCGCCGGATCCTCGGTGATGGGGCGGTAGTTGGAGACGTCCAGCCAGCCGAGGCCGTAGACGAGGACGGCCGGGGCGACCATGCCGGTGAAGAAGATGGGGAGCGAGACGCCGGCGAGCGCACCGACCATGACCGTTCGGTCGATGGCCGTTCGGCGTTTGAGCGCCGAGATGACGCCGGTGGCCACGCCCGCGAGCACCCAGATGACGGCGGCTCCCGAGGCGAGCGAGAGGGTGACCGGCATGCGGCTGGTCATCAGCTCCCAGACGGGGGCCTCGCTCTTGAAGGAGTAGCCGAAGCAGGGGGCGGGGCAGTGCGTCTGCTCGACGCCGGAGTCGTAGTCGCGACCGGCCACGACTCCCTTGAGGAAGAGCAAGTACTGCTCGGAAATGGGCTTGTCGAAGCCCATCTTCACGCGGATGCCCGCCAAGGCGGTTTCGTTGGTCTCGCGGCCGGCGTACATGAGCGCCGGGTCGGACCCGGTGATCTTCGGCACCGCGAAGAAGATGCCAAAGGTGACCACGGAGACCACCAGCAGAGTGGCGACGACATTGAACAGCCGCCTGATGAGGTAGACGAGCACTGCAGTCGGCCGCTCCGGCGGGTGGCCGCCGCCCCTCGTGGGGACGGCAGCCACCGCCTAACGGCCTTCACCTGCCCTTCGGACTAGCGCATGTGCGGTGAAGGCACGTGCCGACTGTTACTTGACGACGCCGAGGGTGGCGAGGTCGATGCGGCCCATGGAGTCGTTGAAGTAGACGTTCGTCAGCCGCGGGTTGTGGTAGACGAGGGCCTTGTCGAAGTTGATGGGAAGGTAGAGCGCCTTCTCCATGACCTTCTTGTTGATGTCGGTGTAGAAGGGCGCGGCCTCTTCCGGCGTGGCGGCGGAGGCGGCCTTCTTGAACAGCCCGTTGACCTCGGGGTCGTTCAGCATCGTGTAGTTGTTGTTGCCGTTCGGCAGGATGAACGAGCCGTCCACCAGCGGCTGCAGGAAGCCGGCGCCGCTGTTGAAGTCGGCACCCCAGCCCATGACGATGATGCCGTAGTTCTTCTTCTTCACGTTCTCGGGCGAACCGATCGTGGAGGAGGAGAGCTTGCCGTCGTACTGGTCGATCGAGGCTTCGATGTTGACGGCCTTGAGCGCGGCCTGGAGCGACTCGGCGGTCTTGACCTCGGGGGCGCGGTTGTTGCGCACCGCGATGGTGGTCTTGAAGCCGTTGGGCAGGCCACAAGCGGCGAGCGCGGCCTTGGCCTTGTCGACCTGCGGCGCGCCGGCGGTCAGGCCCCACGGGTCGTAGGACTTGTCGGAGCCGGGGATGCCGGGCGGCAGCATGTTCGCGCCGAGGTCACCGCTGGTCGGGCCGCCGCGGGCGGTCTGCAGCGACTTCGGGTCGGCCGCGTAGATGACGGCCTTGCGGCACTCGATGTTGTCGAACGGCGCGACCGTCTGCGGGAAGGCCATGTAGCGGATGTAGCCCGTGAAGGGGTTGTCCGCGTTCTTCTTCAGGTCCGGGGTCTGCAGGATCTTGTTCTTCGCGGCCTGCTGGACGCCGGTGCCGTCGACGGCGAGGTCGATGTCGCCGCTGAGCAGACGCTGGTCCATGTCGTCCGGGTTGGTGGTGACCGTGAAGGAGACCTTGTCCGGCAGCGCCTTGCGGACCGTGTCGGTCTTCGGGTCCCAGTTCTCGTTGCGGACGAAGGTGGCGCCCTTGCCCGCGGTGAAGGACTCGACCTTGTACGGGCCCGTGGAGACGGGCTTGTTGGTGTACTTGGCGCCCTCGTCCTTGGCGACCGGGACCGGCGAGGAGGACGGCATGGCCAGCAGGTAGCTGAAGTCCGAGTTGGCGCTCGCCAGGTTGAAGACGATCGTCTTGTCGTCCGGCGTCTGGACGGACTTGAGACCCATCTTGTTCGGGTCGGTGTCCTTGTACGGGCCGGGGTACTTCTGGCCCTGGTCCAGCTGGTCGATCAGGTACGTCGGACCACCGGAGAGGACGTCCTGCGCGAAGACGCGCTCGACGCCGTACTTGATGTCCTTCGAGGTGATCGGCGTGCCGTCCTCGAACTTCACGCCGTCCTTGAGCTTCAGCGTGTAGGTCTTGCCGTCGTTGCTGAGCACCGGCAGGGCCTCGGCGAGGTCCGGGACCAGCTTGGTGCCGTCCTTGCCCGGCTTGCTGTCGTAGGCCAGCAGCTGGCGGATGTACAGGCGCTGGATGTTCCAGACGAAGCCGTAGTAGGCGCGCGCCGGGTCGAGGTAGTCGACGTCCTGGGGCGACCAGAGCTTGAGCTCGCCGCCCTTCTTGTCGGACGCGTTGACGACGCCCTTGGTCGCGGCGTCGAAGGCTGCTCCGGTGGAGGCCTTGCCGTCCTTCGCGCCGTCATCGCCCTTGCCACCGCACGCGGCGGTCAGCGACAGGGCTGCGACCACGGCGGTGATCGCGATTGCCTGCTTTCTGCGGATCACGTTTGTCCAACCTCCATGAGTGGATGACATGAGTGGATGAGTCGAGGACTCGGATCAGTTGCCCTTGGGGTCGAGCGCGTCGCGCAGACCGTCCCCGAAGAGGTTGAACGCCAGGACGGTGATGAAGATCGTCACACCGGGGACCACCATGTACATGGGGTCGAACTGGTAGATGGGGACGGCGTCGGAGAGCATCTTTCCCCAGGACGCGGTGGGCGGTTTGACGCCCGCGCCGAGGAAGCTCAGGGCCGCTTCCGTCAGGATGTTGGTCGGGATGATCAGCGTCGAGTAGACGAGGATCGGCGCGACCAGGTTCGGCAGCAGCTCCTTGAACAGGATGTACGCCCGGCCCGCGCCGAGGCTGCGGGCGGCCTCCACGTACTCGCGCTCGCGCAGCGAGATCGTCTGGCCGCGCACGATCCGGCCGATGTACGGCCAGCCGAAGAAGCCGATCACCAGGACCAGGACGCCCATCCTGACGCCCGAACCCTCGAACCCCCAGAGGGAGTTGGGGACCACGGATACCAGGGCGATGGTGAACAGCAGCTGCGGGAAGGCCAGCAGCAGGTCCATGACGCGGCTGATGACTCCGTCGACCCAGCCACCGAGGAAGCCCGCCAGCGTGCCCAGCAGGCTGCCGATGACCACGGAGACGATGGCGGCCAGGAAGGCGACGGTCAGGGAGATGCGGGCGCCGTAGACGATCCGGCTGAACACGTCGCGACCGTTGGTGGGTTCGACGCCGAGCAGGAAGTCGGAACTCATTCCGCCGTAGGAGCCGATCGGTGTGCCCAGGTTCGGGTCGATCAGGTCCTCGTGGAACTCGTTGGGCGGGTGGCCCAGCAGGCTCACGATCTGCGGCGCGAACACCGCCACCAGGATCAGGAGGAGCACAACGATTCCGCCCGTGAGCGCGACCTTGTCGCGCTTGAGCCGCATCCAGGCGATGCGGCCGGGTGAGCGGCCTTCGATGGCCTTGGCTGGGACGTCGGCTACGGACACGAGAGCGGGCGTTTCCGCGCTCGTGTCATGCAGTGGTGCCGTCATCGTGGTGGGGACCCCTCTCGGCCGACGGGTGGGTCGGCCCATGCCCGCCGCTGTGGCGGCGTTGGTGCGGAGTGGCGCTCGGAGTGCGTGGGACGGTGCGCCCGGGTGTGGCCGTACGGCACACGGGAGTGCACGGAACTGCGGGGACTGCGCGTACTACGGGGACTGCGTTTGCTTCAGTGCGTTGTCTTCGGTGGGGCGTGCTGCGTGGTGCGTGAGGTGCAGGAACCGCTGGAAGTGCAAGGTGAAGTGCAGAGTGAAATGCAGATGCCGAGCCGGGTAACAGCAGGACTGATCGGCTCTTGGGTGGGGAGTCTTCATGGGGCCCTCGATCACCCGCCAGACCCGCAGATGAATGGATGCGCAACCGTGATGTGCGGAGCCGTGACCCGCTATCCGGACTTCGCTGGCCCCTCAGCGGAGCAAGACCGTCCGTTCGGTACGGAATCGGACATCCGGGCCAACTCTCGCTTCTCGTGTGCTATTTGGACACGGGCGACGGGGCAAATCCGGACAACGCAAAGGCCGCACGGAAGTGGTTCCGTGCGGCCTGATACGGCGGTCTCAGCAGGTGGTCAGTACGCCGGCGCCTGACCCTCGCGGTCGTAGAACGGCCGCGCCTGGGCGCGCAGCCACATCGCGACGGGATCGTGCTCGTCCGCGAGCGCGACCGTGCACACCGGCACGCCCTCGGGCACGGCCCCCACGGACTGGCGCATCATCTCGCGCACCGACTCCAGCGCGGGCACGGAGGCGTCGTAGAGGTCGAGGCCCACGGCGAGGTAGGGCGAGCCGAGCACCGGCTGGACCCAGGCGCGCCGCAACGAGCGCACGGCGGGCGTGCGGTGGGCGTGCTGGGTGAGCAGCCCGTAGAACTGCGGGAGCTCGATCGAGGGCTCGGACAGCCGCAGCGGCCCGGCGGGCATCCGGTCCAGGCCCGTGGCGATCCGGCGCAGGTCGGCCCAGGGAATGCCGAGGCCGCCGCCCTGGGCGTGCGGATTGAGCCACAGACCCCAGCGGTCCGGGTAGAGGGCGCGGGCCACGTCGCGCCCGGTCACCACCTCGTAGCCGCGGTTCCAGCCGCTGGCGGCCAGCTCCTGCGGGGAGGTCACGCAGGGCGCGTACCCGAGCCCCTCCACCTCCATGCCCCCGTACTGGGCGTCCGGCGAGCCGGACTGCCCCTGCCACAGCAACATCCACAGCCGACCCTCGGCCAGCCCGTGGAGCAGCTGCTCGTAGCTGTCGTAGCGCCCGGGTGTCACCTGGCGCAGCATGTGCTCGACCTGCCCGGCCGCGGCCGTGCCTGACGCACTCACCCGGTACCCCTCTTCGTCCGCCCGTCGTCCACGCGTACCCCCGGGCCACGCGTGGCCGGGCAATGCGAACAGCTTAAGCGCGACTACGGCAGGTAGAACGGGCGCACGCGCTCACGGATCCAATCGGCCACCGGGTCCTCGACCGCGTCGAGCAGGATCAACTGCACCGGCCAGGGCGGCTGGACCCGTCCCAGGGCCCGCCCCAGGGCGTCCATCGGGGCGTTGCGGTGCTCCGGCTCCCATCCCAGCAGGCGGACACCGACGTACAGCTGCGGGGCCGCGCCCTCGACGCTGGCCAGGCAGCGGTGGGCGGCGGCGACCACCCCGCTGGCCCGGAACTCCTCGGCGGCGGCGGCCAGGAAGTCCACGGGGTCCTCCTGCCAGTCCGGCTCGTACAGCCGGACCCGGCCGCCGGTGGCCATGCCGTCGAGCTCGCTGCGGCCGGCCCGGCAGAGCAGCGCCACGGCGGGCGGCGGCAGCGGGACGCCGACGGCGCCCTCCGGGTTCACCGCGATGCCGAGCTGCGGGGGCAGGCCGCGGGCGAACTCGACGGCGGGCGCGACGGCGAAGTCCATGCCCGTGCCCACACAGGCCAGGAACTGCGCCTCGGAGCTGTAGACGGGCGCGTAGGCCTCGCCGCCGATGTCCATGGTCGCCAGGGTCAGGCTCCCCGCGTCGGGGCCGCCGCCGGCGGGCAGCGGTACCCAGACGTGGCTGCGGGCCAGCGTCTCCAGGATCCGCGGTCCGGCCTGCGGGTCCCCCATCGCCGTGCCCAGGACCGCTTCGAGTTCGTTGGCCGGCCAGCCACTGCCCTGCATGCCCGTGTCTCCCCGTGTGCGTACGGTCGCGAAGGCCGCCGCGGCGCCGGTCCGCGGACCGGCGGCCCGTGGGCCCTGTCACCGGTGAGGCTAATGCGTCCCGGGCCCGGGACCGAAGCCGATCCGGGTCACCCGGGCCGCCGCCGCCCGGTCGAGCAGGACGGCGGAGGCGCAGCCCGCCGGCAGCCGGCCCGCCTCGGCCTCGCGCAGCAGCCGGGTGACCGCGCCGCGGTGCCGGGCGAAGGCGTAGGCCGACACCCCGCGCCCCCGGGCCGCCTGCCCGGCCAGCGCCTCCTCGGCGGTGGCGTCGAGCAGCACCAGGTGCAGCGCCCGGCCGCGCCGGCGGGCGGCCCCGGCCAGCAGCGCCCGTACCCAGGTCTGCGTGCCGCAGTCGTGGACGACGGCGGAGTCCCCCGAGCGCAGCACCCGCCACAGCCCCCAGTAGTGCGCGGCGCGCACCAGCGGGCGGTAGGCGGCGTACGGCAGGGCCCGGGGCATCCGGTGCTCCCAGCGCTCGCGGGCGTCCTGGGAGTCGATCCCGCCGCCCGCGACGGCCCGCTTGATGAGGGTGCTCTTGCCGCCGCCGGGCAGGCCGGACACGACGACGATGTCTCCTTCGGCGAAGCCGAGGCGGGCCGGGCCGCGGCTCGCGCTCCCCCGGCCGCGCAGGTCCCGCACGGCGGCCGCGGGGCCCGCTGCGGCGGCGGCCGCGCCGCGTGGCCGGCGCCCCGGCTGGACCGGTACGGCGCCCACCGGCGCACCCACCGGCGCACCCGCTCCCGCCACCGTCCCGGCCGCCGCTCCTGCCGTCGTCCCCGCCGTCGCGCCGAATCTGCGCACAGTGATCGCCTCCCCCGGATCGGGTCACCAGGACCCTTGCCCCCTGAGTGTAAAGAGACGGTAATGCGGCGGACATGGTTCCGGTCGGTTCGTCGGACCCGGGGCGGGCGGCGGCCCCTTCCGGGGGCCCGCACGCCCATTCGTGGCCGGGCCGTGCAATGATGTGCGCCATCTGGACCCAACTGCATAAAGGCCGCTTGAATCCGCGCGGGAGAGTCCCGGGAGTTGCTCCGCACCCCGGGCGCCGAAGGAGCAAGACCCTCCCTTGAATCTCTCAGGCCCCGTACCGCGTGGATGAGGCAGATCTGAAAAGCGAGCCGTACCGCCTTCCGGCCGGTGCGCTCCACCCAAGGTGCAAGTCGAGGAACTCGGTGCCAATCGAGGAACTCTCGGCGAACCTCTCAGGTTCCGATGACAGATGGGGAGGATCATCCTCGTCATGTCATGTCGATGCCCTGTCGATGCCCCGGGACCTGGGAGCCACACCCATGAGCACTGCCCCCCGCCTGACCGCCCTTGACGCGCTGCACCGTTCCCTCGGTGCGACGATGACCGACTTCGCGGGCTGGGACATGCCGCTGCGCTACGGCAGCGAGCGCGACGAGCACAACGCCGTGCGCACCCGGGCCGGTCTCTTCGACCTGTCCCACATGGGCGAGATCACCCTGACCGGCCCCGAGGCCGTCAAGGTCCTCGACTTCGCCCTGGTCGGCAACATCTCCACCGTCGGCGTCGGCCGCGCCCGCTACACGCACATCTGTCGCGAGGACGGCGGCATCCTCGACGACCTGATCGTCTACCGCCTCGGCGAGACGGAGTTCATGGTCGTCGCCAACGCCTCCAACGCGCAGGTCGTCCTGGACGCGATCACCGAGCGCGCCGCCGGCTTCGACGCCGAGGTCCGCGACGACCGCGACGCGTACGCCCTGCTCGCGGTCCAGGGGCCGGAGTCCCCCGACATCCTGAAGTCGCTCACCGACGCCGACCTCGACGGGCTGAAGTACTACGCCGGTCTGCCCGGCACGGTCGCCGGGGTGCCCGCGCTGATCGCGCGCACCGGCTACACCGGCGAGGACGGCTTCGAGCTGTTCGTCGCCCCCGAGCACGCCGTGGAGCTGTGGCAGGCGCTGACCAAGGCGGGCGAGGGCGTCGGCCTGATCCCCTGCGGCCTGTCCTGCCGCGACACGCTGCGCCTGGAGGCGGGCATGCCGCTGTACGGGCACGAGCTGACGACCGCGCTGACCCCCTTCGACGCGGGTCTGGGCCGGGTCGTGAAGTTCGAGAAGGAGGGCGACTTCGTCGGCCGCGCCGCCCTGGAGGCCGCCGCCGAGCGCGCCGCCTCCGCGGCCCCGCGCAAGCTCGTCGGCCTGATCGCCGAGGGCCGCCGCGTCCCGCGCGCCGGCTTCCCCGTCGTGGCCGACGGCCAGGTCATCGGCGAGGTCACCTCGGGCGCCCCGTCCCCGACGCTGGGCAAGCCGATCGCGATGGCGTACGTCGACGCGGCGCACGCCGCACCGGGCACCTCCGGCGTCGGCGTGGACATTCGCGGTACGCATGAGCCGTACGAGGTCGTCGCCCTGCCGTTCTACAAGCGTCAGAAGTGACGCTTCCCCCCATCGGGAAGCCCGCTTCACCTCGTCAGACCCCTGTCCATCAGCACTCCCCCGCATCCAGGAGAATCAGGTCATGAGCAACCCCCAGCAGCTGCGTTACAGCAAGGAGCACGAGTGGCTGTCGGACGCCGTGGACGGCGTCGCGACGGTCGGCATCACGGAGTTCGCGGCCAACGCGCTCGGTGACGTCGTCTACGCACAGCTGCCCGCCGTGGGCGACATCGTGACCGCGGGCGAGACCTGCGGCGAGCTGGAGTCGACCAAGTCGGTCAGCGACCTGTACTCCCCGGTCTCGGGCGAGGTCGTCGACGCGAACCAGGAAGTCGTGGACGACCCGGCGCTCGTCAACACCGCTCCCTTCGAGGGTGGCTGGCTGTTCAAGGTGCGCCTCACGGGCGAGCCGGACGACCTGCTCAGCGCGGAGCAGTACGCCGAGCTCACCCACTCCGACAACTGACCCAGGGGATCCTGATGTCTGTTCTCAACACCCCTCTGCACGAGCTCGACCCGGACGTCGCCGCCGCCGTCGACGCCGAACTCGTGCGCCAGCAGTCCACCCTGGAAATGATCGCGTCGGAGAACTTCGCTCCGGTCGCCGTCATGGAGGCCCAGGGCTCGGTCCTGACCAACAAGTACGCCGAGGGCTACCCCGGTCGCCGTTACTACGGCGGCTGCGAGCACGTCGACGTGGTCGAGCAGATCGCGATCGACCGCATCAAGGCGCTCTTCGGCGCCGAGGCCGCGAACGTGCAGCCGCACTCGGGTGCGCAGGCGAACGCGGCCGCGATGTTCGCGCTGCTGAAGCCGGGCGACACGATCATGGGCCTGAACCTGGCCCACGGCGGTCACCTGACCCACGGCATGAAGATCAACTTCTCCGGCAAGCTCTACAACGTGGTCCCGTACCACGTCGACGAGACCGGCCGGGTGGACATGGCCGAGGTCGAGCGCCTCGCCAAGGAGTCCAAGCCGCAGATGATCGTCGCGGGCTGGTCCGCCTACCCGCGCCAGCTGGACTTCGCCGCCTTCCGCCGCATCGCGGACGAGGTCGGCGCGTACCTGATGGTCGACATGGCGCACTTCGCCGGTCTGGTCGCCGCGGGCCTGCACCCCAACCCGGTGCCGCACGCCCACGTCGTCACCACCACCACGCACAAGACCCTCGGCGGTCCGCGCGGTGGCGTGATCCTGTCCACGCAGGAGCTGGCCAAGAAGATCAACTCCGCGGTCTTCCCGGGTCAGCAGGGCGGCCCGCTGGAGCACGTGATCGCGGCCAAGGCGGTCTCCTTCAAGGTCGCCGCCTCGCCCGAGTTCAAGGAGCGCCAGGAGCGCACCCTGGAGGGCGCGAAGATCATCGCCGAGCGCCTGGTGCGGGACGACGTCACCAAGGTCGGCGTCTCCGTCCTCTCCGGCGGTACGGACGTCCACCTGGTCCTGGTCGACCTGCGCGACTCCGAGCTGGACGGCCAGCAGGCCGAGGACCGGCTCCACGAGATCGGCATCACGGTCAACCGGAACGCCGTCCCGAACGACCCGCGGCCGCCGATGGTGACCTCGGGCCTGCGGATCGGCACCCCGGCCCTGGCCACCCGCGGCTTCGGCGCCGAGGACTTCACCGAGGTGGCCGAGATCATCGCCGCCGCACTGAAGCCCGAGTTCGACGCCGAGGACCTCAAGGCGCGCGTCTCCGCGCTCGCCGCGAAGTTCCCGCTGTACCCGTCGCTCTAGCGCGCCCGGAGGGCCCGGCCCTGTTTTCCACAGGCCCGGGCCCTCTTTGACGACCAAGGTCCCAGACGGGCATGCCTTTGTGCCTATGAAATAGCCAAATTGCGGCAAATAGGCTTCCTGTAAAGGCGTGGCAGCAGCCAGCCAGGCATCCCCCGTCAGGACGGACACCCCCTCTCATGGACATGAGCGCAGCGAACAGGAAGGGACTCAGTCTCTTCGCGCTGATCATGATCGGCATAGGCTCGATCTTCGGCTCCGGCTGGCTCTTCGGAGCGGGCACGGCGGCCCAGGTCGCGGGCCCGGCGGCGCTCGTCGCCTGGGTGATCGGCGCCGTCTTCATCGGCATGATCGCCATGTCCTACGCCGAGGTGGGCGCCGCCTATCCGATCCCGGGCGGCATGGCCCGCTACGGCCACCTCTCGCACGGTCCGGTGCTGGGCTTCATCACCGGCTGGGCGGTCTGGATCGCGGTCGCCTCGCTCATCCCGATCGAGTCGATCGCCGCGACCCAGTACATGTCCTCCTGGAGCTTCGGCTGGGCCAAGGAGCTGGTCGACGCCGGGTCCCACCAGCTGACCACCTTCGGCATGCTGGTCGCCCTGGGGCTGACCGTGCTGCTGTGGCTGTCCTGCTACTGGTCGGTCCAGCTGCTGGCCCGGATCAACGCGGGGCTGACCCTGGTCAAGTTCGCCATCCCGGTGCTCGCCGTGATCGCGCTGGTCGCCTCCGGCTTCCACACCGAGAACTTCACCGCGCACGGCGGCTTCGCGCCGAACGGCTGGTCCGCCGTCCTGACGGCCGTCACCACCTCCGGCGTGGTCTTCGCCTTCAACGGCTTCCAGGCCGTGGTCAACCTCGGCGGGGCCGCCAAGAACCCCGGCCGCGCCATCCCGATCGCCCTCGTCGGCGCGCTCTCGCTGGGCCTGGTCATCTACCTGGCCCTTCAGGCCGCCTTCCTGGGCGCCGTACCACCCGAGCACCTCGCGCAGGCCGGCGGCTGGGCCGGAGTGAACTTCAACTCCCCCTTCGCCGAACTCGCCAAGCTGTTGATGATCCACTGGGTCGTGGTGATGCTCCAGTTCGGCGCCTTCATCTCGCCCGCCGGCTCGAACATCGCGAACGTGGCCTCGGCCGCGTACATGGTGCAGAACCTCTCCGAGACCGGCTTCTTCCCCAAGAAGCTCAAGGAGACCCACCCCGTCTACGGCACCGCCCGGCCCGCGATGTGGCTGAACCTCGGCTTCTCCGTCCTGCTGCTGGTCACCGTCGGCCACAGCTGGAAGACCCTGGCCCCGATCATCTCGGCCGCCATGGTCATCTCCTACCTGATCGGCCCCATCGCGGTCGGCGTCTTCCGGGTCACCAAGCCCGGCCTCAAGCGGCCCTTCCGGCTGCCCCTGGCGGCCGTGCTCTGCCCGCTGACCTTCGTCTTCGCGGCCTGCGCGCTGTACTGGTCGAAGTGGCCGAACACCGGGATCGTGACCGCGCTGACCCTGGTCGCGGCCCCGATCGCGGCGGTCGTGCTGGCCCGCAAGGGCGAGAAGGACCTGGTCAGGCAGTTCGCCCCGGCCTGGTGGATCGTCGTCTTCCTGGGCTGCCTGTCCCTGCTGTCCTACCTGGGCAGCGGCGACTTCGGCGGCACCGGCCGGATCCCGGACGGCCTGGACATCACCCTGGTCGCGGGCATGGCCCTCGCCGTCTACTACTGGGCCGTGCGGGCCGGCATCAAGGCCCACCGGGACGGTCTCCCGGGCCCGGACCCGGTGCTGGACGCCGCGACCGAGATCACGTCGGGCAATGTCCCGCAGCGGGAGCTGACCCCCGCATGAACTGACGTACGCTGCTTTAGCAGGGCAAGGGCGCCCCACAGGCGCACTTTGCCCAAAATCCGCAAAGTCCGCTCAACCGTCGGCCGCCGTCAATACCGTTTGGAAGGCAGCTGGACGGTCCGTTCCCCGACACCACGGGGATGAACCGGGAGTCCGCCAACGTGGCCATCTCCGTTTTCGATCTGTTCTCGATCGGCATCGGTCCGTCCAGCTCGCACACCGTCGGTCCGATGCGCGCCGCGCGCATGTTCGTGAACCGGCTGAAGAAGGACGGTGTCCTCGCCCAGACCGCCTCCGTACGGGCCGAGCTCTTCGGCTCGCTCGGCGCCACCGGGCACGGCCACGGCACCCCCAAGGCCGTCCTGCTGGGCCTGGAGGGCCACTCCCCGCGCTCCGTGAACGTGGAGACCGCCGACGCCGAGGTCGAGCGGATCCGCCAGAGCGGTCGGCTGCGCCTGCTGGGCGCGGAGATAGGCGATGGCCACGAGATCGACTTCGACGAGCCGAACCAGCTGATCCTGCACCGCCGCCGGTCGCTGCCGTACCACGCGAACGGCATGACCCTCTTCGCCTACGACGAGACGGGCAACCCGCTGCTGGAGAAGACCTACTACTCGGTCGGCGGCGGCTTCGTCGTGGACGAGGACGCGGTCGGCGAGGACCGGATCAAGCTCGACGACACGGTGCTGAAGTACCCCTTCCGCTCCGGTGACGAGATGCTGCGGCTCGCGAACGAGAGCGGCCTGTCGATCTCCTCGATGATGCTGGAGAACGAGAAGGCCTGGCGCACGGAGGAGGAGATCCGCGAGGGCCTCCTGGAGATCTGGCGCGTCATGCAGGCCTGCGTCGCGCGCGGCATGTCCCGCGAAGGCATCCTGCCGGGCGGTCTGCGGGTCAAGCGCCGCGCCGCGGGCACCGCCCGCCAGCTGCGCGCCGAGGGCGACCCGCAGGCGCACGCCATGGAGTGGGCGACGCTGTACGCGATGGCCGTCAACGAGGAGAACGCGGCCGGCGGCCGGGTCGTCACCGCCCCCACCAACGGCGCGGCGGGCATCATCCCGGCGGTCCTGCACTACTACATGAACTTCGTGCCCGGCGCCGACGAGGACGGCGTGGTCCGCTTCCTCCTCTCGGCGGGCGCCATCGGCATGCTGTTCAAGGAGAACGCCTCGATCTCCGGCGCCGAGGTCGGCTGCCAGGGCGAGGTCGGCTCGGCCTGCTCGATGGCGGCGGGCGCCCTCGCCGAGGTGCTGGGCGGCACCCCGGAGCAGGTGGAGAACGCGGCCGAGATCGGCATGGAGCACAACCTGGGCCTGACCTGTGACCCGGTCGGCGGTCTGGTGCAGATCCCGTGCATCGAGCGCAACGGCATGGCGGCCGTCAAGGCCGTCACCGCGGCGAAGATGGCGATGCGCGGCGACGGCAGCCACAAGGTCTCCCTCGACAAGGTCATCAAGACCATGAAGGAGACCGGCGCCGACATGAAGGTCAAGTACAAGGAGACGGCCCGCGGCGGGCTCGCGGTCAACGTCATCGAGTGCTGACCGGGAGCTGATCCCGGACGGCACCGACCAGCCCGGACGCACCCCTTCCAGACAATCCAGACCGCATGAAATGGCGGGAAACATTTGTTTGAAATGGATTGATCATGCTTGAGGGGGAACCACCGCGTCTGGGCTGGTTTCTTCATGATCCGGTACGCAAAAGTGGGGCCCGCGACGTCGCACGCAGGACCCGGCGGTCGGCCAACCGTCGTGGACTTCCCACGCTTTTGCTCACTGGAGGACTCGATCATGGCAAGCATCCGCACCATCCGCGTGATGGCGGCGCTCGCAGCGCTCCCCCTCGCCGCCGCCCTGTGCACGGGCGTGGCGCAGGCCGACAACGGAGCCGGCGCGGCCAACGCGTCGAACGCGGCCGTCGCCAGCATCCTCGGCAGCGGGGTGGGCGGCGCCAACCTCGGCAACTCCTCCACCGCGCAGCAGGTCGCCACCGGTTCCGGCGCGTCGAACCAGAACAACACGGCCCAGTCGAACGGTTCCGGCTTCACCGCCATCGGGCAGTCCAACACGCACGAGTCCGTGGTCTTCAACCCGGTCCCGTAACGCGCACGACCGCTCCCGGGGCCCGGTCCGCATCGGCGGACCGGGCCCCGGTTCGTGCGCCGCGTGCAACCAAGAGGCCGTATGGCGTGTCTTCCACGATGACACTACTGTCCCCACATCCGAAGAATCGGGGGACGTCATGCTGGACCACCTCATACGCTCCGTCCGCAACTCCGTCCACTCGCTGAGGCGCGGCGCGCGCCCCGGCTCCGTCCACCGGCGGCGGCTGGCGGCCGTCACCGCCGGGTTGCTCCTCACCGTCGGAATCGGCCTCGCCGTACCGGCTTCCGCCGCCGCCACGGCGACCCCGCTCGTGACCAATGCCCGCTGGGGCGGGCACTGCACCTACGACCGGATCGTCATCGACCTCCAGGGCTACGTCCCCGGGGTCACCGTCACTCCCGTGTCCGAACTCGTCTACGACGGCTCCGGCAAGCCGGTCCCGCTCGCCGGGACGTACTTCCTGGAGATCCGCCTGCACCCGGCCCAGGCGCACGACGACGCCGGGAACTCCGTCTACACCGGCCCCAAGCTCCAGAAGATCTACCTCCCCAAGCTCAAGGGCATCGCCTTCACCGGCGACTTCGAGGGGTACGTCACCTTCGGCGCCGCCTTCGACACCGCACCGCAGTTCACCACCTCCACGCTCCACAACCCGGAGCGCTTCGTGGTCGACATCGCCCACCCGAACGTCTGCTGAGACGCTCCGGCGTACCGCGCGCACCCGCACGACGGCGCCGCCGACGGCCCGTTGCCCCTGGTCAGGTAGGGTCAACGGGCCTTGGTGTACGGGAAACCGGTGAGAAACCGGTGCGGCCCTCGCCACTGTGAACGGGAAGTCCGGCGCCACCCCCGCGGGGAGCCACTGGACCGGGCGGGAGACCGCCCGGACCGGGAAGGCGGCGCCGCGGCGGCAGCACCCGTGAGCCAGGAGACCGACCGGGGTGCGTTGTTCCATCCACGAGGTGCTGGAGAGGTCTCCCTACACATGCATATAGCCGAGGGGTTTCTACCCCCCTTGCACGCGGCCGCCTGGGGCGTCGCGTCCGCCCCCTTCGTCGTCCACGGCGTGCGCGCCCTGACCCGCGAGGTCAAGGCGCATCCCGAGAGCACCCTGCTGCTGGGGGCGTCCGGTGCGTTCACTTTCGTCCTGTCCGCCCTGAAGATCCCTTCGGTGACGGGCAGTTGCTCGCACCCGACCGGGACGGGGCTCGGTGCGATCCTGTTCCGCCCGCCGATCATGGCGGTGCTGGGCACGATCACCCTGTTGTTCCAGGCCCTGCTGCTGGCCCACGGCGGGCTGACCACGCTCGGCGCGAACGTCTTCTCGATGGCGATCGCGGGCCCCTGGGCCGGGTACGCCGTCTACCGCCTGCTCAAGCGGTTCGACGCGCCCCTGATGGTCTCGGTCTTCTGCGGCGCCTTCTTCGCCGACCTGATCACCTACTGCGTGACCAGCGTGCAGCTCGCGCTGGCCTTCCCCGACCCGGCGTCCGGCTTCGCGGGCTCACTCGCGAAGTTCGGCGGGATCTTCGCCGTCACCCAGATCCCGCTGGCGGTCAGCGAGGGGCTGCTCACCGTGCTCGTGATGCGGCTGCTGATGCAGTCGAGCAAGTCCGACCTGGTGCGGCTCGGCGTGGCCAAGCTGACCGGCGCCGCCGCCGCGCGGCACGAGCAGGGGACGGCCGTCCGATGACCAGGAACGCGAAGATCAACACCCTGCTGCTACTCCTGGTGGCGGCGCTGGCGGTGCTCCCGATCGCCCTGGGCCTCGGCGAGGGCAAGGAGGAGCCGTTCACCGGCGCCGACGCGCAGGCGGAGACGGCGATCACGGAATTGAAGCCGGACTACGAGCCGTGGTTCTCCCCGCTGTACGAACCCCCCTCCGGGGAGGTCGAGTCGGCGCTCTTCGCCCTCCAGGCGGCGCTCGGCGCGGGCGTGCTCGCCTACTACTTCGGGGTGCGCCGCGGGCGCCGTCAGGGCGAGGCCGCCGTCGCGGCCGGCGCGGGCCGCGGGGACGACCCGAACTCCCGGGACGCGTGAGGCGGTGCTGCCCATCGACGCCGCGGCGCACAGCAGCCGCTGGCGCCGCCGACACCCCCTGGAGAAGGCCCTGCTGGGGCTCGGGCTGACCGTCACCGCGGTCTGCCTGCCGCCCTGGCCCGGCGGACCGCTGGTGGCCGCCACCACCCTCGCCGTGCTGCTCGGCCCGGCGGGGGTGCCCCCGCGGCAGTTGTGGCGGGCCTTCCGGATCCCGCTCGGGTTCTGCTTCACCGGGGCGGCTCCCCTGCTGCTCGCGGTGGGCGGCCCGGCGGGGCCGCTCTCCCTGGCCCCGGACGGCCCGCGGCACGCCGTCGAGCTGCTGCTGCGCACGTCGGCGGCCTCGCTCGGCGTGCTCCTGTTCGCCTTCACCACCCCGGTCTCGGACGTGCTGCCCCGGCTGGTGCGGGCCGGGGTGCCGGCGCCCGTCGTCGACGTGGCGCTGGTGATGTACCGGATCGGCTTCCTGCTGCTGGACTCCCTCGCCCAGGTCCGCCGGGCCCAGGCGGCCCGGCTCGGCCACGCGGGCAGGGCCGCCGCGTGGCGGTCCGTGGCGGGGCTGGCGGCGACCGCCTTCGTCCGCGCCTTCGACCGCGCCTCCCGGCTCCAGAGCGGGCTGGCGGGGCGCGGCTACGACGGCACGCTGCGGGTGCTCGTACCGCGGTCCTCCCCGTCCTGGCGGTTCCTGGCCGCGTCGGGCGCCCTGCTCGCCGCGCTGGTCGCCGTCACCCTCGCCTCGAAGGACTTCGTCTCGTGAACGTACCCGTGGAACCCGAACCGCTCGTCCGGCTGACGGGCGCGGGCTACGCCTACGAGGACGGGCCCGCCGTCCTGTCCGGCGTGGACTTCCCGATCGCCCCCGGCCGGGCCCTGGCCCTGCTGGGGCGCAACGGCAGCGGCAAGACCACGCTGATGCGCCTGCTCAGCGGGGGGCTGCGCCCCGACGCGGGCGAGCTGTGGCTGGACGGCGAGGTGGTCTCGTACGGCCGCGCCGGGCTGACCCGGCTGCGCACGGCCGTGCAGCTGGTGGTCCAGGACCCGGACGACCAGCTCTTCGCCGCCTCCGTGGAACAGGACGTCTCCTTCGGCCCGATGAACCTGGGGCTGGCGGAGCCGGAGGTGCGGAGCCGGGTCGACGCGGCGCTGGCCGCGCTCGACATCACCGCGCTGCGGGACCGGCCGACGCACCTGCTGTCCTACGGACAGCGCAAGCGGGCCGCGATCGCGGGCGCCGTGGCGATGGCCCCCCGGGTGCTGATCCTGGACGAGCCGACGGCCGGACTCGACCCGGACGGCCAGGAGCGGCTGCTGGAGGCCCTGGCGGGCCTGCGCGCGGCCGGGACGACCGTGGTGATGGCGACGCACGACGTGGACCTCGCCGTGCGGTGGGCGGACGACGCCGCGGTCCTGACCCCGGCCGGCATTCGGCTCGGCCCGGCGCAGACCCTGCTCGCGGACCCCGAGCTGCTCGCCTCGGCCGGCCTGCGCGCCGCCTGGTCCCCCGCGGTGACGGCGCTGCTGCGCGCCCACGGCCTGCTCTCCCCGCAGACCCCGGGCCCCAAGACCCCGGAGGCCCTGGCCGCCTGGCGCTGAGCGGCGCCGGGGGGCGCGGCGCCCGGTCCGGGCGAACCTAGGATGACCGCATGTCGCTGCCGCACGCCATCCTCACCGCGCTCCTGGAGAAGCCCTCGTCCGGTCTGGAGCTGACCCGGCGGTTCGACAAGTCGATCGGGTACTTCTGGTCGGCCACGCACCAGCAGATCTACCGCGAGCTGGGGCGGCTGGAGGAGGCCGGGCTGATCCGCGCGCTGCCGAGCGAGCAGCCCGTGCGCGGCCAGCGCAAGGAGTACGAGGTGCTGGCGGCCGGGAGCGCCGAGCTGGCGCGCTGGATCGGGGAGAGCCAGGATCCCAAGCCGATCCGGGATCCGCTGCTGCTGCGGGTGCGGGCGGCCGGGGTCGTCGGGGTGCGGGGGCTGGGGCCGGAGCTGCGGCGCCACCTGGAGCTGCACCGGCGTCAGTTGGCGCAGTACCGGGCCATCGACGAGCGGGACTTCCCGCCGGGCCGGGACGCCGACGAGGACCGGGTGCGGCGGCTCGTGCTGCACGGCGGGCTGGCCCTGGAGACCTTCTGGCTGAGCTGGCTGGAGGAGGCCGTGGCCGAGGTGGACCGGCTGTCCGCGGAGCCCCGCGAGGAGCCGGGTGGGCCTGCGGCGGAGCCCGGGGGTCGCTGACGCGCCTGGCCCCGGCAGGTGGGGGCGCAGGCGCGTGCGGTACCTGACCTGGACTACTTGTTCAGGGAGGCCCAGAACTCGTCGAAGCTCATCTGGCCGTCGCCGTTGGCGTCCTTGCTCGCGACGATCGCGTCCGCGACCGCGCCGGTGACGTACGCGTCGCCCATCGCCTTCATGGCCGCGCTGTACTCGTCGGCCGAGACGAAGCCGTCGCCGTCCGCGTCGAAGCGGTCGAACGTCGCCCGCGCGCTCTCGATGTCCGCCATGGGTCCACCCCTTCTTGGTGCTTGTTGACCGGCTCAGGGTAGCGGCCCCGGGAGCCGTCTCCCGCCGGGGGGCCCGATCGAGCGGTCGATAGAAATTCGATTACCCCGCGGTAAGGCGGAAGCAACAATTCCAGCCAACAAATCGGACCCCCACTTGTCACGCTCCGGGATCACGGCATAACGTACCGACATTGCCGCCACACCAGGAGCGCAGGGCTCCCAGGGACAAGCGGCAACAAGGGCGATCACACAGGTGACGATCACAGTTGACGCATCATTCGAAGTTCTGCCCTTCACCCGTACCTGCCGCCACATCTGGGAAGATGGCGACCATGTGCTGATTGGCGTAAGTCCTGGTAACAGTTACTTCACCGCCGAGCGCATCAGCAGCCTCACCCAGTGGGCCACGACCCGCTTCGCGCAGGTCGACTTCGTCTACGCGGACCTCCACGTGGACCGGATGTTCGCCGCCTTCGGTTACACACGGGAGCACGCCGAGAAGCGTGCCGCCAAGGAGATCAAGGCGGTCCGGCGGCGGATATTGAAGGGCGTCGGGGAATCAGCTCCCCAGGACGCCGAGATCCGGGTGAGGGCACTCTCCGAATTCCAGGGCAACCCGGTGTACGAACTCCTGCACCGACGCGTGTTGCATTTCCTGGAAACCGACGATGAATTCCGCAAGGGGTGCGAGGAAATGGCACTCCACTTCGTGGGTTCGAAACTCCCCGAGGGCGAATCCATCACCGACGAGCAGTTGCAGGTCTGTTTCGACTACATGGCCGCCGAGCTGCCGTTCTTCCTCGACACCCCAAGCATTCTCGGAGTGCCCTCCTCCGTCTCGGCCTACCACGTCAAGATGCCGCTGACCGATGTCCTCTACGCACGCGGCGGGGGCCTTCGCGCCACCCGCAACCAGGCCTCCGCCGTCGTACGGCCCGAGGTCCTCGCGAGCACCACGCACAGCGCGCACACCGCACCAACCGAAGGGACCGTCGATGAGCGTCGAGCAGCTTGAGGGCACGAAGGACGCGGAGGACGCGGCGGTCCTCGACTTCCCCCTCTCCCGGCGCGGCGACGTGCTGCCCGAGGAGTGCGCGTGGCTGCGCGAGAAGGCCCCGGTGGCCAAGGTCCGCACCCTCACGGGCGACCCGGCCTGGCTGGTGAGCAGCTACGCGCTGGCCAAGCAGGTGCTGGAGGACGAGCGCTTCAGCCTCAAGGACACCGCGAACGCCGGGGCGCCCCGCCAGTACGCGTTGACGATCCCCCCCGAGGTCGTCAACAACATGGGCAACATCAACAGCGCCGGACTGCGCAACGCCGTCATGAAGGCGCTCAACCCCCGACAGAAGGGGCTCCAGGACTGGCTGGCCGCCAAGGCCGGCGAGCTGATCGACCAGATCGTCGCCGAGGGCGGCCCGGCGGACCTGCGGGCGGGGTTCGCCGACCCCTTCTCCGCGGCGCTGCACTGCCAGGTGCTGGGCGTGCCCTTCGAGGACTGGCGGCGGCTGATGTCGGGGCTGGACGTCGCGTTCATGACCGCGCGCGAGCCCTTCGCCGACTCGGCCCTCAACTGGTACAAGGACGTCGGGTACTTCTCCGACGCGCTGCGGGCGCAGCTGGCGCTGCCGGCCGAGGAGCGTACGGGGCTCCTCGGGAAGTTCGCGGAGCTGAAGGAGGCCGACCCCGAATCGGCGCACCTGAGCGACGACATGTTCGCGACGGTGGCCGTCTCGCTCTTCGGCGCGGGCGCGGTCTCCACCTCGGCCTTCCTGGTGCTCGCGGTCCTCGCGCTGCTCCAGAGGCCCGAGCTGATCGGCTACCTGCGCGCCCACCCGGAGCGCATGGGCAAGGCCGTGGACGAACTGCTGCGCTGGAACCTGTCCGTCGGTGACGGGCTGCCGCGCCTCGCCCTGGCGGACGTCCAGGTCGGGGACGTGCTCATCAAGGAGGGCGAGCTGGTCCTCGTGCTCCTCGAAGGCGCGAACTTCGACCCGGAGGCCTTCGAGCGCCCGGACGAGCTGGACCTGGAGCGCGACGCGCCGAACGCCAACCTGGCCTTCGGCGCGGGGCGGCACTTCTGCCCGGCGTCGGCGCTGGGCCGCGCCCACGCCGAGATCGCGCTGTCGGTGCTGGTCGACCGGCTGCCCCGGCTGCGGCTCGCGGTGCCGGCCGAGAACCTGGTGTGGCGCACGGGCTTCATCAAGCGGCTCCCGGAGCGGCTCCCCGTCGCCTGGTAGTCGCGGCCGCCGCACATGACGGTGCCCCGGAGGTCGGCGGACCTCCGGGGCACCGTCATGTGCGGGCGCGTCAGCGGAAGATGCCGGTGTGGCCGAGCGAGTAGCGGCCGGGCTGCGGGTAGACGGCGAGGCCGTGCGGGCCGCTGCCCACGGGGATGCGGGCGAGCTGCTCGCCGCTGGCCGTGTCGATCGCGTAGACCTCGGAGTTGTAGCGGCCCGAGAGCCACAGCACCTTGCCGTCGGCCGAGACGCCGCCCATGTCGGGGCTGCCGCCGTCGGGCAGGTCCCACTTCTTGGTCAGCCGGTTCTGCTTGAAGTCGAAGACGGAGATGCTGCCTTCGCCGCGGTTGGAGACGTACATCTCCCGGGAGTCACGGCTCACGTACAGACCGTGGCAGCCCTTTCCGGTGGGCAGCAGCTTGGGGGTGTCGAAGGCGTCGCCGCTGAGCACCCACATGCCGTGCGCCATCATGTCCGCGACGTAGAAGGTCTTTCCGTCCGGGGAGACCTTGACGTCCTGCGGCATCGCTCCCTCAAAAGGCAGTTTCTGCTGCCCGATGACCTCCATCTTCTCGGTGTCGACCTTGAGGAGTTCGCCGGAGAACTCGCAGGAGACGATGAAGTACCGGCCGTCCGCGGAGAAGTCGGCGTGATTGACGCCGAAACAGGTCACCGGGACGGTTTTCACGCGGTCCATGGTGTGCGGGTCGCGGAAGACCAGCTCCTTGTCCATGGAGGCCATGACGATGGCGTACTTGCCGTTCGGCGTGAAGTAGAGGTTGTAGGGGTCGTGCACTTCGACGGGCTTGCCCGCTTCGCCGGTGGCGGGGTCGATCGGGGTGAGCGTGTGGCCCCGGTTGTTGTTCACCCACAGGGTCTTCATGTCCCAGGAGGGCACGACGTGTTGCGGCTGGACGCCGACCGGGATGGTCTCGATCACCTTGTACGTCGCCGGGTCGATGACGGACACCGTGTTGGAGCTGGTGTTCGGCACGTAGACCCGGGACGGGAAGTTCTTGACCACGGGCGAGAGCTTGTTCGGCCGGTCGGCCGCGTACACGTCGTCCGGTGCGAGCAGGGGCGGCATTCCGGCCAGCCCCGGGGGCGCGGCCGGGACGGCCTTCACGGGCTTGGCGGGCCCGCCGGAGCCGAGCGCCTCGGGCTTGCCCTTGTCGGCCGCTCCGCAGCCGGCGAGGGCGGCGAGGACCAGTCCGGCGAGCAGCACGGTGGCCTTCCGGGGAAGGCGGTTGGTCGTCATGAGGTCAGCAGCTCCGTGGTGGTCACCGCGCGCAGTTTGCGGCGCGCGAGGTCTTCGAGGAGGGGTGGCAGCGCGTCGACCGTGTCCGCGTAGCCGAAGTGCAGGCTCACCACCGATCCGCCGAGGATCGGCCCGGTGACGTTGCGGATGACGGCCGCGGCGCCGGGTGAGGTGAAGTCGAGGGAGTCCACGTCGTAGGAGAGGACGTGCGGGTAGCCCGCCCGCCCTGCGAGGGTGCGCACCAGCGGGCTGGCGTACTGGGTCTGGGAGGGGCGGAACCAGGTGCCGATGGAGCCGGTGAGCCGCTTGAGGCGGTCGGCGCACCCGGTGATCTCGGCGTAGGCCTCCGCCTCGGGCAGGGTGTTGATCGCGAGGTGGCGCTGGGTGTGGTTGCCGAGTTCGTGACCTCCGTCCAGGATCCGGCGCGCCATCTCCGGGTGGGCGTCGAGCCAGGTGCCGATGGCGAGTACGGTCACCCGCGCGCCGGCCTTCTCGGCCTCGGCGAGGACCGCGCGGGCGATGGCGGGCTCTCCGTTCCCGTGGAAGGTGAGCGCCACCTTGGGGCTGTCCCGGGCGCCGTGGCCGATCTCGACGGGCTGCCCGGCGAAGCGGCGGGGGGCGGGGGCCCGAGCGGGCACGGCGGCCCCTCGGGTGGCGGGGGGCGGGGCCGCGGGCGGGGCGGCGGAGCGGCCCGTCCCGCAGGCGGCGGTGAGGGCCCCGGCGGCGACCGCCGCTCCGGCGCGCAGGGCCGTACGACGGTCTGGATAGCAGAGCACCTGCCCATTTAAGGGGTGGTTGGCCCTGAAGGTAATGATTGACCCAATTCGGGACGTTGGCACAGGGGGCCGGGCCGACCGGCTGTCCACTATGTGATCAACGATTTACGCAGAGCGGTCAATATTTATTCACTGATTGCGAGGTGAGTGGCCCACCTCACCTAGGATTTAGGTGGAAAGTCTTAGGATATGCACACTTATGCCCGACTTGGGACTTTTGGCATTCGGGCCCTCGTCTGCCATAGTCGGAACCACGGCTTCCCCATTGACCCGAGCGAAGTCGCCGGCCGAGGATCACACCCCCTTCGATCCTCGGCTCACTCATGAAGCCCCCGAGGCGCCGCACTACGGCGACAGGGGGCTTCTGCGTTGCGGAGGGGGGCGGGCCACGGGGCGGCTCAGCGGTCGGAGACGCGCATCTCGAACCAGGTGGTCTTGCCCCGGGGTAAGAGATCGGCGCCCCAGCGGTCCGAGAGCTTGTCGACCAGGAACAGGCCGCGACCGGTGGTGTCCATCTCGTGGACCGGCATCAGACAGGGCAGGCCGCGCGAGGGATCGCGCACCTCGATCCGGATCCAGCCGCGGCGGCGCAGCATCCGCAGCCCGAAGGAACGGGCCCCGGTGTGCCGGACCGCGTTGCCGACCAATTCGGAAACGAGCAGGACGGCGTGCTCGGCGGTCTGCGGGGACAGCCCCCACAACCGGGCGGCCACGCACTGGGTGAGACGGCGGGCGATCGCCGCGGACTCGGGGAGCGAGGGCAGCGTCACCTCGCCGTCGGCCGGACTGCCGTACAACTCCACTGCTTTCAGGCCCTGTTCGTCCTCCAGGGCCGCCGTCGATCGCACGGCGGAAGCGCTGCTGCGCTGCCGCGGCTGTTCCACACCCTCCAGGCCCGCCATGCACCCATCATGAAGGGCGAAGCCGCTCCCCGGAGCGGTTCCGCGCGAAAACGCCCCCTCGGAATGCTTCATTCCGGGGGGCGCCCTGTCATATGCCGAAGGCAATCAAGAGGCCGTTGCGCCCCTCTCACCTGCGATGACTCACCGCTGCGAGATCATCACCCACAGTGGATCTCCACGATTCTTTAAGGTTCCCTTAAGCCCTGGCTAATCCACCCGCAGGGAGGACCCCCGCGGACGACGCCCGCGCTCAGAGGAACTTGGCCTTGCCCGGGCCCTCTTCGACGAAGCTGCGCATGCCGCGCTCGCGGTCCTCGGTCGCGAACAGGCCCGCGAACCAGTTGCGTTCGATGGCGAGCCCGGTGTCGATGTCCGCCTCCAGGCCCGCGTCCACGCACTCCTTGGCGGCGCGCAGGGCGAGCGCCGGCCCCTGGGCGAGCTTCGCGGCCCAGGCGTGCGCCTGCTCGTACACCTCGGCCGCGGGCACCACGCGGTCCACCAGGCCCAGGGCCAGGGCCTCTTCGACCTTGACCATGCGGCCGGTGAAGATCAGGTCCTTGGCCTTGGAGGGGCCGATCAGCCGGGACAGCCGCTGGGTGCCGCCCGCGCCGGGGATCAGGCCGAGCAGGATCTCGGGCTGTCCGAGCTTGGCGTCGGCGGCGGCGATCCGGTAGTCGGCGCAGAGGGCCAGCTCGCAGCCGCCGCCCAAGGCGTAGCCGGTGACGGCCGCGACCACGGGCTTGGGGATCCGCGCGACGGCGGTGAAGGCGTCCTGCAGGGGGCGGGAGCGGGCGATCATGCCCGCGTGGTCCATCCGCTGCATCTCCTTGATGTCCGCGCCCGCGGCGAAGACCTTCTCGCCGCCGTAGAGGATCACCGCGCGCACGTCGGGCCGCTCCGTCGCCTCCACCGCCAGCTCGCGCAGGCGGTCCTGGGTGGCGATGTCCAGGGCGTTCATGGGCGGACGGTCCAGGCGGATGGTGCCGACGCCTGCCGAGACTTCGAGGGTGATGGTCATACGGGGAAGGTTAGCGGGGGTTAACCGGGAGCGGCCCGGTGCTGTGGGTCACAGCACCGGGCCACCCGGAGTCCGTACGGCGGCGGGCCGCCGCCCGCGCGGGGGGAGTTACTTGATCCAGTCCGCCCAGGGCATGTTCCAGCCGTTGAGGCCGTTGTCGGGGGCGATCTCCTTGTCCTTGGAGTTCTTCACCACGACCACGTCGCCGATGAGGGACTCGTTGTAGAACCAGGCGCCGGGCATGTCGTTGTCACCGGCGCCGCGGGCGTCCTGCAGGCCCACGCAGCCGTGGCTGACGTTCTCCGAGCCGAAGGTGTCGGAGGAGGCCCAGTAGTTGCCGTGGACGAAGGTGCCGGAGTTCGACAGCCGCATCGCGTGCGGGACGTCGGAGATGTCGTACTCGCCGCCGAAGCCGACGGTGGCGCCGTTCATCCGCGTCACCTTGTACTTCTCGCTGATGACCATCTGCCCGTTGTACGTGGTGTTGGCCGCGGCGCCCGCGGTGATGGGGACGTCCTTGAGGACGGCGTTGTCACGGACCACCTGCATCGTGTGGGCGGCCGCGTCCACGGTGCTCACCTGGGAACGGCCGACCTTGAAGGTCACGGTGCGGGTCTGCTTGCCGTAGACGCCGGGGCGGCCCTCGACGCCGTCCAGGGCGATCTTGACGGTGACCTTGGTGCCCGCCGCCCAGTACTTCTCGGGACGGAAGTCGAGCCGGTCGTTGCCGAACCAGTGGCCCTCGACCGGAACCGCGGGCTCGGCGGTCACGGTGATCGCCTTCTCCACGGCCTGCGGGTTGGTGATCCCGCGGCTGAAGTTGATCGACACCGGCATGCCCACGCCGACGGTGTCGCCGTCCTCGGGCACGTAGTGGCCGACGAAGGTGTTCGTCGGGGTGAGCGTGGTGAAGGTGATGTCCTTCGCGGACTCGCGCCCGGAACCGTCCTTGGCGACCGCGTGCACCTTGTACTCGGTGGCGGAGGCGAGGTTGCGGGCGGGCTCCCAGCTGGCGCCGTCGCCGGCCAGCTTGCCCTCGACCGCGTTGCCCTTCGTATCGGCGACCGTCACCGTGGTGAGCTTGCCGCCCGTGCTGGATATCTTCAGGATGCCGCTCGTCGCGACCTCCTTGGCGCCGTCGTCGGGCTTTATGGTGACCGTCGCCTGGGAGGCCTCGGTACCCGTCTTGCCGTTCGCGACGGCTCCGCCCTTGCCGTTGTCCCCGCCACCCACCTTGGCGTCGGGCGACCCGCCGCTGCACCCGGTGGTGAGCAGCAGGGCCGCTCCGAGCAGCAGGGCCGGCAGCCCCGTGCGGAAGCGGCCGCGGATCGGCTGCAGGTTCACTCTTGTTCTCCCCCATGTCCCCCGCGCGCGGGCAGTCGCGCGCATGGCGAAATGGAATCACACGGGGGGATCACGAACGGAAACGGGTGTGTCACCGTTCCGTCCCAAGAGCCTGTGAACAGGCGGGGAACGCGCGGGTGGGCCGCTCAGTCGTCGGTGCCGGGCTTGGTGCCCCAGACGTAGACGGCGTCCCCCTCGGTCAGCAGGTCCCACAGCCGGGCCGCGTCGGGCACGGTGAGGTTCACGCACCCGGCCGATCCGCCGTAGCTGTAGAGGTTCCCGCGGTGGCCGTGGATGGCCTGGCCCTCGTCGAAGAACTGCGAGTACGGCATGGGCGAGTTGTCGTAGAGGGAGGAGTAGTGGTCCTCGTCCCGCCAGTACACCTCGTGCCAGCCGGGTCGGGTCTCCTGGGTGTCGCGGCCGGTCCGGATGGGGACCGGGGCGAAGACGACCTTGGCGTCGCGCTGCACCCACAGGAGCTGGCGGTCCATGTCCACGCAGGTGACCCGGTGCGGGCGGACCGGGCAGAGCCCCCGCGCGTTGGGGTCGGGGCGCGCCTGTACGGCGACCATCGTGCGGTAGGTCCCGAGGTCCGCGTACCCGTCGGCGGGCCGCAGCCCCTGGGCCTGCTGGAAGGTCCGCACGGCGGCGCAGTCCGCCGGGCTCTGCACCCCGTCGACCGGACGCTTCAGGTACGCCTCCAGCTCGCGCTGGTAGGGGCCGGTGCGGGCGGTGCAGGGGGCCGCCGGCGCGGACCGGGGCGATCCGGCCGCCGCCGGGTCCGGCGGCCGCTGGGGCCCCGGGGGCCGGGTCAGACCGCCCAGGGCCAGTACGGCGGCCAGTGCGGCCGCTCCACGTATCGCGCCAGTCGCCATGCCCGCCTCCTCGCGCCCGCCGGCCGGGCCGCCGCTGCCAGCTAAACCGGCTCCGGCCCTCCCGGCGCGCGCGGGTGCGCCGATGTGGTGACGAGGTCACCCCACCGGCGCACCCGGGAGACGTGCGGCCCGCGCCGTGGTTCAGCCGCGGCGGCCGTTCGGCTCGCGGCCGTCGTTGCCCTTGCCGTGGTGGTCGCGCTCGTTGGCGAGGCGCTGGACGTAGACGTGGTTCGGGGTCCGCTCGTCCAGGTGCAGCGGTCCGGTCACCCGGTTCCTCGGGAGCACGTAGCCGTCGGGGACGTCCGTCTCGACGAGGTAGTAGTAGCCGTCGGAGAGGTTCGGGAACTCACAGACGCCCGCCCGGTCGGTGGCGCAGCCCTGCGAGACCAAGGTGTCGGCGTTGATGCCGCGGCGCTGGAGGCCCTTGGTGTTGTTGGTCTCCTTCCAGACCTCGAACACCGCGCCGCGCAGCGGCCGCTGGGTCTTCTTGTCCACCTTCAGGACCTTGATCTTGCCCGTGGGGTCCTCGGGCTTCTTCTGGTTCGGGACGTTGAGGACGATGCCGTCCTTGACGTCCCCTTCGTCCGGGGCGAACTCGGTGACCGGGTTGGCGGGCCGCTCGTACCCCTCGGGGGTGCCGGTCTCGCGCCAGTAGTACGTGGCGTCGATCGGCAGCTCGACGGTGCAGCTGCCCTGCGCGTCGGTCACGCAGTCACCGGGGAGCTTGGTGTCGGGGCCGGTGCCGCCGGAAGCCGTGGTCTGCAGCCCCCGCGTGCCGTTGGACTCCTTCCACAGCTCGAACCGCGCGCCGCGCAGCGGTACGCCGGTCTCCTTGTCGGTCTTCCACAGCACCACCTTGGCGGTGGCGGGCGGCACCACTTCCTTCTCGTTGACCGCGACGACGCGGACGCCCTCCTCGGCGTTCTGCGGGGTCAGCCGCACCGTGTGGACCGGGTTCGCGGGCAGCACGTAGCCGCTCGGGGCGGCCGTCTCGCGCCAGTAGTACGTGCCGAGCGGGCCGGTGAAGTCGCACAGTCCGGTGGCCGTGGTCGTGCAGTCCTTGACCTTGGTGTCGGCGTCCGTGCCGGTGAACTGCGCGCCCGGCCTGCCGTTGGTCTCGTGCCACAGCTCGAACTTCGCGCCGGCCAGGGCCGCGCCCTGCGCGTCGTGCTTGACGACGGAGGTCTTGCCGTTGACCACCGGGGGCGCGCAGTCCGGCAGGTCGCCGTTGAAGGGGTAGGCGTGGAACTCCTGGCCGCCGCCCCCGCCCTGGATGCCGGTGTGGGTGAGGTTGCCGGTGGTGAAGAAGCGGCCGTTCATGCCGGGCAGGGTGACCTCGGTGCCCGAGGCCTGCGGGCCGACCAGCACGCTGCCCTGGAACTGGCCGGTGCCGTTCAGGTGCACCGTGGTGGCGTCGGGGAAGTTCCACAGCAGCCGGCTGCGCAGGGCGTTCCAGGGGTCGGCGCCCGGGCCGGTGTCGTTGATGGTGCCGTTGGAGACGTTCACGGTCCGGGTCGCGCCGTAGACGTTGACCAGGATCGTGGCGCGCGCCGGGATCCGGGCGAAGGCGATGGTGACCTGCCCGTTGTTGCGCCCGACCAGGTCGGCGTCCACGTCGAAGACCTGGAGCGGCGAGGTGTTGTCGCCGGTGAAGGTGACGGTGCCGAACTCGTTGGTGACCGTGCCGGTGGCCGGGCGGCGCTGTCCGCCGGGGTGCGCGTAGCAGGTGCTGGCGGCGGTGAGCCGGTCGCGCAGCGGGGTGTAGGGGGCCGCGGCGTTCACGTCGTGGACCAGCGGGCCGGTGACGACACCGGCGCCGGGGGCGGTGCCCGCGTGCCGGACCACGCCGCCGTCGGAGATCAGTCGCTCGCCGGCGGCGATGTTCACGTTCCGGCCGGTGGTGAGGAAGTCCGCGCCGACGGGCGGCGGGACGAGGGAGCCGGCGCCGACGATGCCGATGTTGTAGCCGGCGCTGGCCCCGGCGACCTTGTCCTGGTCGAAGCTGCCGAGCACGACGACCCGGCCCTCGGCCTCGGCGGCGCGCTCGCGGACCAGGAAGTCGCCGCCGACGAAGATGTTGATGCCGTTGTCGCGGCCCTTGGGGATGCCGTCGAACCCGATCTGCGGGTACGGGTCGGGGCAGTCCCCCGGTACGCAGGGACCGAGCCCGCCGGGCAGCGGGGCGCGTGCCGCTGCCGCCGCCGGGCGCTCGCCCGCGGAGCCGCCGGGGCCCGCCGCCAGGGCCGTGGGCGCACCCGTGGCCAGTACGGCCCCGATCGCGACCCCGAGGGTCCACTTCCTTGCTGACATGACGCTCCGTCCGTTGCCTGCCGCGGTCACCGCTGTCGCCGCTGTGTGCGCTGACAGGCTGGACGGCGGTGCCGGCGAGCCGGGCGGACCGACACTCCCCGCTACGACATTCCGGTCCGATAATCACTCGATCGGGCCGTGGTCGGTCGGGCCGTGGCCGGTCGGCGCGGTTCAGCCGAGTGCGGAGCCCGCGACCCAGTCCGGCCAGGAGAGGTTCCAGCCGCCGAGGCCGTTGTCCGCCGCGACGGTCTTGTCCTGGGAGTTCACGATCTCGACCACGTCCCCGACCAGCGTCCGGTCGAAGAACCAGCCCGCCGGGGTGTCCGAGCCGCCGCCCTTGTTGTCGCGCAGGCCGATGCAGCCGTGGCTGGTGTTCGTGGCGCCGAAGGTGTCGGGGCTGGCCCAGTAGTTCCCGTGCAGGAAGGTGCCGGAGGCGGTGAGCCGCATGGCGTGCGGGACGTCGGGGATGTCGTACTCGCCGCCGAAGCCCACCGTCTGGCCGTTCATCCGGGTCACGTCGAACATCTCGCTGATCACCATCTTGCCGTTGTAGGTGGTGTTCTTGGGCGCCCCGGCGCTGATCGGGATGGTGGAGAGCAGCTGGCCGTCGCGGCGGACCTCCATGGTGTGGGCGGCCGCGTCGACGAGGGAGACCTGCCGGCGCCCGACGGTGAAGCGGACGGTCTTGCTCTGCACCCCGTACGAGCCGGGCGCCCCCTCGACGTCGCGGAGCTTCATGTCCACGGTGACCTCGGTCCCGGGCTTCCAGTACTCCTTGGGCCGGAAGTCGATCCGCTCGTTGCCGAACCAGTGGCCGGTGACCTCCACCGGAGGTTCGGAGGTGATGGTGATGGCCCGCTCGACTTCGGCGCGGTTCTTGATCGGCAGGTTGAAGTTGAAGGAGACGATCATGCCGGTGCCGACGGTGGAGCGGTTCTCGGGCTTGAAGTAGCCGATGAACCGCTCCTCGGGGACGTAGGTGGTGAAGCTGGTGTGCCGGGCCTGGCGACGGTTGTGGCCGTCGACCGCGACGGCGTCCACCGTGTACTTGGCGGCGAGCGCGAGCCGTCCGGCCGCCGCGTCGGGGTGCCAGCTCAGGCCGTCGGGGTCGATCGATCCCGGTACCTGCTCCTCGGTGGCGTCCTCCACCTTGGTGACCACGACCCGCTCCAGGCGGCCCTCGGGCACGTGCACGGTCAGTGGCCCCTCGGCCGGCACGCCCTTGGCGTTGTCCTCGGGGGTGACCCGGATGGCCTCCTGCGGGGACCTGGCCTTCCCGGGGAGCTGGATCTCCACCGGGGACCCGCCGCCCTCGGTGCATCCGGCCAGTGCGCCCATCAGTCCCGCCCACGCCGCGATGGCGACGACCGCCGCCCGTGCCCGCCTCTTCACATGTCTCACGGTGCGTCCAACGACCGTGCCGTCCAGGGGAAACGTGAGTGCGGCCCAGGTTCCGGGCAGAACAGTGGGAAGGACCAGAGGGAGAGGGGCCCCGGCCGGGACGCCGGGGCCCCCTTCCCTCCCCCGCAGGTACCCAGGAGCCGTGGAGGCGGGCAGTGACGAGCGCAGCCGAGGACGAGGCGGTGGAATCCGTTCCGCACGCCGCGGGCAGGACCGACGCCCGGCGGGGCGGCCGGGGCAGCGGGTACGGCAACGGCCAGGTCAGCGCGCCGGTCAGCGGGGTGGCCGCGGATCCGGTACGGACCGGCGCCCGCCCGGGACCGAGCGTGTGGCCGGGCTCCTCGCACCCCCTGGGGGCCCGCTTCCGGGCCGGCCCGGACGGGGCCATGGGCACCAACTTCGCGCTCTGGGCGCAGGGGGCGGAGTCGGTGGAGCTGTGCCTCTTCGACGAGGCCGGCGCCGAGACCCGGTGCGGGCTGACGGAGCTCACGCACGAGATCTGGCACGGATTCGTGCCGGGCGTACGCCCGGGGCAACGGTACGGCTTCCGGGTGCACGGCCGGTGGGACCCGTGGACGGGGGCCCGCCACAACCCGGCGAAGCTGCTGCTGGACCCGTACGCCCGCGCCGTGGACGGGGACTTCACGCTGCCCCCGGAGGTGTACGGGCACGTACGGGACTGGCCGCAGCAGTACATCGCCGACACCGTGCGCGACGACCGGGACTCGGCGCCCTTCGTGCCGAAGGGGGTGGTGGTGCACGACGACGACGACTGGGCGGACGACGTGCGGCCCAAGACGCCCTGGGCGGACTCCGTCATCTACGAGCTGCACGTGCGCGGTTTCACCATGCGCCACCCCGGCGTCCCCGAGGAACTGCGCGGCACCTACGCGGGGCTGGCCCATCCGGCGGCGATCGAGCACCTGACCGGGCTCGGGGTGACGGCGGTGGAGCTGCTGCCGGTGCACCAGTTCGCGCACGAGGACCACCTGCTGCGCCGGGGGCTGCGCAACTACTGGGGCTACAACTCGATCGGCTACTTCGCCCCGCACGCCGGCTACTCGGCCTCGGGCACCACCGGCCAGCAGGTCGGCGAGTTCAAGCGGATGGTCCGGGCCCTGCACGCGGCGGGGATCGAGGTGATCCTCGACGTGGTCTACAACCACACCGCGGAGGCGGGCGAGCTGGGGCCGACCCTGTCGCTGCGCGGGATCGACAACCGGGGCTACTACCGGCTGCAGAACGACCAGCGGCGCTACGCCGACTACACCGGCTGCGGCAACACCCTGCACGCCGGTCGCCCGCACGTGCTGCGGCTGATCACCGACTCGCTGCGGTACTGGGTGACGGAGATGGGGGTGGACGGCTTCCGCTTCGACCTGGCGGCCGCGCTGGCCCGCTCCATGCACGACGTGGACATGCTCTCGCCGTTCCTGGCGGTGATCGCGCAGGACCCGGTGCTGCGGCGGGTCAAGCTGATCGCGGAGCCGTGGGACGTGGGGTCGGGGGGCTATCAGGTGGGCGCGTTCCCGCCGCTGTGGACCGAGTGGAACGACCGCTACCGGGACGCGGTCCGCGACTTCTGGCGGGGCGCGCTGCCCGACGTGCGGGACCTGGGCTACCGGTTGTCGGGCTCCAGCGACCTCTACGCGTGGGGCGGGCGGCGCCCGTACGCCTCGGTGAACTTCGTGACCGCGCACGACGGCTTCACCCTGCGCGACCTGGTCTCCTACGACCGCAAGCACAACGAGGCGAACGGCGAGGGGGGCCGTGACGGGACCAATGACAACCGGTCGTGGAACGGCGGCGTGGAGGGGGATCCGGCCGAGGGCACGGACCCGCGGATCGCGGCGCTGCGCCGGCGCCAGCTGCGCAACCTGCTGACCACGCTGCTGTTGTCGACGGGGGTGCCGATGCTGGTGGCGGGCGACGAGTTCGGCCGGACCCAGGGCGGCAACAACAACGCGTACTGCCAGGACAACGAGACGGGTTGGGTCGACTGGTCGCTGCTGGAGGACCCGTCCTGGCGGGAGCTGTTCGCGCTGACCGCCCGGCTGGTGCGGCTGCGCCGGGCGCATCCGGTGCTGCGGCGGCGGGCGTTCTTCTCGGGGCGGGCCGAGGGCGCGGACGGGCTGCGGGACCTGGCGTGGTTCGCCCCGGACGGTGCGGAGATGACCGAGCGGGACTGGTACGCGCCCACGGCGGCGCTGGGCCTGTACCTGTCCGGGCGGGACATCCCCGGGCGCGACGAGCGGGGCCGGCCGGTGACGGACGACAGCTTCCTGGCGCTGCTGCACGCCGGGGACCGGCCGGTGTCGTGGACGCTGCCAGGGGCGCCCTGGGCCGCGGAGTACGAGGTGGTGCTGGACACCTCGCGGGAGGACCAGGAGGCGGCTCCCGGGGTGCGGCACCGGGGCGGTCGCTCGATGACGGTCCCGGCGCGGTCGGTGGTGCTGCTGCGGGTGGTGTCCTGAACGGCGCGCGGTGGCCCGGGGGCCCGGCCGGTCCTTTCGGCCGACGGCGGCGGGCGCCGCGGATCTCCCTGCGATGATGTGCCGTCGTACACGCGTGCCCCTGCGCGCGCGTGTCAACGGGGGCGTCGGGGCATCGTGAGGTCGAAGGGGCTGTGTGCGGATGGCGAGTGTGGGGACCGCGCTGCGGGAGTTGCGGGGGGCGCAGAAGTCGGCGAAGGGGGTGTCCCTGTACTCGCGCTACGTGAACCGGCCGGCCGGCCGGTACTTGGCCGCCGGCGCGTACGGGGTGGGACTCGGCCCGAACCAGGTGACGTTGATCAGCGCCGCCTTCAGCTTCGCCGCCGTGGCCGTGGTGGCACTGAGCGAGCCGTCGTGGGCGCTCGGGATCGTGGTGTGGGCGGCGCTGGCCGTCGGCTTCGCCTTCGACTCGGCGGACGGGCAGCTCGCGCGGCTGCGCGGCGGCGGCAGCGCGGCCGGCGAGTGGCTCGACCACGTGGTGGACTGCGCGAAGCTGACCGCGCTGCACACCTGCGTGTTGATCGCCTTCTACCGCTTCCCCGAGGCCTACGGGACCACCGGGGACGGATGGCTCCTGGTGCCGCTGGGCTTCCAGTTCGCGGCGGTGGTGACCTTCTTCGGCGGATTGCTGACCGAGAAGCTCAAGCCCAAGCCCGCTCCGGGGAGCCCCGCCGCCGCGCCCTCCACCCTGCGGGCCGTCGCGCTGCTGCCGGTGGACTACGGCGTGTTCTGCCTGGTGTTCCTGCTGCTGGGCGGCGGGGAGCTGTTCCGGTGGGCGTACGCGCTGCTCGGCGCGGTGGCCGCGCTGTTCCTGCTGGCGTTCCTCGCGAAGTGGTTCCGCGAGCTCAGCGCAGTTCGGCGCTGAGCGGGGCGGCCGGGGCGGCGAGCGCGTCCAGGGCCCGGCGCAGCTGGGTGCTGGACGTGTGCACGGTGTAGGGGAAGTAGACGACGTCGACGCCGACGGCGGCGAAGTCCTGCTCCAGACGCTGCCCCTTGGGCGTGCCGCGCCAGTCGTCGCCCTTGAAGATGACGTCGAAGCGGACCTGCTTCCAGGTCTCGACCTTGTTCGGAACCGTCTCCACGAAGGCGGCGTCGACGTACTTGACGCTGCGGACGATTTCCAGCCGCTCGACGAGCGGGATCATCGGGCGGCGCCCCTTGGCCAGTTCCGCCATCTCGTCGGAGACCACTCCCGCGACCAGGTAGTCGCACTGACTACGGGCGTGCCGCAGGATGTTGAGGTGCCCGATGTGGAACAGGTCGTAGGCGCCCGGCGCGTAGCCGACCCGATACGGCCTGCGCGCGGGCGCGCCAAGTCCGGACATGTCGAGCTCCGTCATCTGTTACCCCCCAGGAGCCGCGCCCCCCGGCGCGGCGGATTAGCAGACAATAGCGTGCACGTCCTGCGCCGTGCGGGTGAACGATTAGGGTGTGCAGCGCATCAACGTGGGGGGAAGGGAACGTTCAGTGTCCATATCCGGTCACCGGCGCCTGCTGCTGGTTTCCACCAATTACGCTCCCGAGCACGCGGGCATAGGCCCGTACGCCACACAAATCGCGGAACATTGGGCGAATTCCGGCCACGACGCCCACGCCTTCACGGGCATGCCCCACTATCCCTCCTGGTCCCTCGAACCGGAGTACAAGGGGGCGTTGCGGCGCACCGAGGAGCGCTCCGGAGTCACCGTGCACCGGCGTGCGCACACCGTCCCCGCCCGCCAGACCGCCGTCAAGCGCGCCCTTTTTGAAGGATCGATTCTGCTGCACGGCGCCGTGGCTCCGCCGCGGATGCCGAAGCCGGACGCGATCCTCGCCCAGATGCCCAGCCTGGCCGGCGGCGTGCTCGCGGCCCGCCTCGCGGCGCGCTGGAAGGTCCCCTTCGTTCCCGTCGTCCAGGACCTGATGGGCGCCGCCGCCGCGCAGAGCGGGATCAGCGGCGGCGACAAGGCGGCCGTCATCGCCGCCCGCGCCGAGGCGTACGCCCTCAAGCGGGCCACGCTGGTCGGCGTCATCCACGAGACCTTCGTGGACCGGGTCGTGGGCATGGGCGTGGACCCGAAGAAGATCCGCCTGGTCCCCAACTGGTCGCACGTGCCCGCGCCCACCAAGCCGCGCGCCGAGACCCGCCGCCACCTGGGCTGGGCCCCCGGCCAGACCGTGGTGCTGCACTCCGGGAACATGGGCCTCAAGCAGGGCCTCGAAGTCCTCGTCGGCGCGGCCCGCCTCGACCCGCGCGTCCGCTTCGTCCTCATGGGCGACGGCAGCCAGCGCGGCGCCCTGGCCGGCCTGTCGGCGGACGTACCGAACCTGGACATCATCCCCCCTGCCGCCGACGGGGAGTTCCCCGATATCCTCGCGGCGGCGGACGTGCTGACGGTGACGCAGCACGCGGCCGTCCTCGACATGAGCGTGCCGTCCAAGCTCACCTCCTACTTCGCCGCCGGCCGACCCGTCGTCGCCTCGGTGGCGGCGGAAGGCGGCACCGCGCAGGAGGTGGAGCGTTCGGGAGCCGGTGTGCTCGTCGCCCCGGAGGACCCGGGCGCGCTGCTGGAGGCCGTGCGCGCGCTGGCCGAGGATCCGCGCGGAGCGGACGCGCTGGGCGCGGCCGGTCCGCGCCACGTGGCGGCTCACCTGAGCCGTGCGGCGGGCCTCGCCCGCATCGACGCACTGATGGACGAAGCACTTGGGGGTCCCCGGCCGTGATCGAGACGAACCGTCCGGCAGCGGTCCCGGTCGAGGACGAACCCGACCTCCTCAGGGACCAGTTCCGCCAGCTGACCCGCTACCGCAGGCTCATCGGCGCGGGCATCGGGATCGGCCTGCTGGGCGGTGTGTACCTCGGCATATCGACGTCCGACACCTACGTCGCCACCGCCGACGTGGTGCTGCGCACACCCACCGACGACCCGTTCAACCCGAGCATCGCCCCCGACAAGGCGATCAACATCGGCTCCGAACGGCAGGTCGCGCTCAGCAGTTCCATCGCGGGCGAGGCCGCGAAGAAGCTCGGCATCGGAGACTCCGGCCTCGCCGCGCTGCGCTCCGGACTCCAGGTCACCAATCCGCCGCAGACCATGGTGCTGCGCTTCACCTACACCTCCAGCTCCCCCGCGCAGGCCGCCAAGCGCGCCAACGCGATGACCGAGGCGTACCTGCTCAAGCGGCGCGACGCCCTCGACGTCACCCGCGACGCCATGGTCAAGAGCTACAAGGACCAGCGCGACCCGGTGGCCAAGCAGCTCGACGACCTGGTCAAGCAGATCGCCCAGATGCCCGCCGGCAGCGCGCGCGACGCCGCGTACTCCTCCCGGACCGACCTGCAGAGCAAGGTGGGCCAGCTCAACGGGAACATCGCCAAGCTCGACGCGCTCGACATGACCCCGGGCCGGGTCACCAGCGCGGCCACCGTGCCCACGCAGCCCGACGGCCCCGGCATCGTCATGTCGCTCGCGCTCGGCGCCGCCGTCGGCCTCGCGCTCGGCCTGCTGGCCGCCTGGGTCCGCCTGGTCTTCGACCCCTCCCCGCGCTCCGACGGCGACGTCTCACGCGCCCTGCGCGCGCCCGTGCTCGGCACGCTGCCCCGCGACAAGACGGGCGGCGGCCCCCTGCTCGCCGCCGGCGAGGCCGATCCGCGGCTCGCGGAGGAGTACCGGTCGGTGGCCTTCCGGCTCGCCTACGACTCCCGGTTCGCCGACCGCCGGCGGCTGCTCGTGGTCGCCCCGCGCGGCAGCAGCGAGACGGCCGCCGCGGTGGCCGTGAACCTCGCCGCCTCCTTCGCCGAGACCGGCAAGGACGTGCTCCTCATCGAGGCGGACCTGCGCACCCCGCTGCTCGCCAGCCAGCTGCCCACCGACGCGGGCGGGCGGCCCCGTTGGAGCCAGCCGCCGGGCGGGCCGGGCCAGGGCGGCAAGCCCGGGCAGGGCGACTCCGACTGGCCCGACGGGCGCCAGCTGGTCGTGGACGCCGGCGAGTCGGGCGCCTTCGACCTGATCCCCGGCGAACGGGTGCGCAACGTCGCCCGCGCGCTCACCTCCCCGCGCGCGACCCGGTTGGTCTCCGAGGCCGACTCCCCCAACTCCACCGTGGTCGTGCTGGCCCCGCCCGTCCTCTCCTACGCCGACGCGCTCGCCCTCGTCGACCGGGTCGACGGCGTCCTGGTGGTCTGCGACCCGCGCGCCGTGCACCGCACCGACCTGTCCCGGATCCGCGAACTGATCAGCGGCGCGGGCGGCACCGTACTGGGGGCGGTCCTGCACGGTCCGCTGCCGGGAGAGAAGCGCGGCCGGTCCGCGGCGCGCACGAAGAAGGCGGCCGCCGCGCCGGCGCCCGCCCCCGTGGTCGACCCCGCGGCCGCCGGCGCATCGCCCGAGCCGGACCAGGAGGTCCCCGGCGACGGCAGCGACACGGTCGCCCTGCGCACGGTCCGCACGGGACGCAGATGAGCCGGCGCGGCCTCGCCGCCCTCTCCTCGGTCCTGGACCAGGCCGCGTCCAGCGCCACCAACATCCTGGTCCTGGTGCTGGCCGCGCGGCTGTCCTCGGCCTCCGGCTTCGCCGCGTTCTCGATGGTCTACGTGACCTTCAGCGTGCTGCTCGGCCTGAACATGGCGTACGTCGGCCAGAGCGTGGTCCTGGAGCACGGGGAGCGGCGGGCCGTGGTCTGCCGCTCGGCGGTGGCCTTCACCGGCTCCGCCTCCGTGCTCGTGGGGGCCGCGCTGGCCCTCATCGGCCTCGGGATGCCGGGGCCGGCGGGCGGGGCGTTCCTCGCGCTCGGGGTGGTGCTGCCGCTGGTCCTGGTCCAGGACGGGCTGCGGTACTGCTTCTCGGCCCTGCGCACGCCCGAACGGGCCCTGGCCGCGGACGCGCTGCGCCTGGTGTGCGTGGTGGCCGCGCTGCTGCTCCAGCCGTCGGGGGCCTCCCCCGGCCGGCTGGTGCTCGTGTGGGGGGTCTCGGCGCTGCCCGCGCTCGCGCTCGGGCTGTTCCTGCTGCGTCCGTACGTCCGGGGGGTGCGCGCCGACCTGCGCCCGTACCTGCGCCGGGGGCACCTCGGGCAGCGGTTCGTGGTCGAGTTCGCGGTGGGCAACGGCTCCAGCCAGCTCGCCGTGCTCGGGCTCGGTGTCTTCGCGACCCCGCTCGCGGTGGGGGCGCTGCGGGGGGCGACCACCCTCTTCGGGCCGCTGAACGTGCTGTTCAATTCCGCCAACGCCTTCGGGCCGCCGATGCTGGGGCGGCGCGGGGGCAAGCGGGCGGTGGTCCGTACGACGGCCGCGCTCGGGCTGGTCCTGGCCGTACTGGGCGCCGGCTGGGCGACCGCGCTCTCCCTGCTGCCCGACCGGCTGGGCCGCCAGCTGCTCGGCGACACCTGGGGGGCGGCGGCGGCGCTGCTGCCGGCGACCGGGGCGCAGTACGCGGCGATGGGGCTGGGGACCTGCGCCCTGCTGACCCTGCGGGTGCTCGCGCCCAAGGCGACGCTCGCCGTGCAGGTGGTCTTCTCGGTGCTGTCCGTGGTGCTGCTGCTCGCGGGTTACGTCCTGTGGGGGGCGCAGGGCGCCGCCTGGGGCCTGGCGGCCGGCTCAACCCTCAAAGCCACCGCCGCCTGGACCCGAGCCTCCCGCCTCCCCTCCCCCGACACCACCTCAAAACAACTGAGCCCAACCACCTCCAGCCCGCCCGGCGATTGAGCCCGACCACCTCCAGCCCGCCCGGCGATTGAGGGCCCGCCGGAGGCGACACCGGCCGAGACCGGACCACCACCGGACCGACGCCGAGCGCACGCCGTGGACCCCCCGGGGGCGCCTCAAACGCCGGCGAGGCTGGATGGGGCCGCCCAGGCGGCGGGGCTGGCGGTAGAGCCCGAGCACCCCCAGCCCGCCCGGCGATTGAGGGCCCGCCGGAGGCGACACCGGCCGAGACCGGACCACCACCGGACCGACGCCGGGCGCAGGCTGTGGACCCTCCGGGGGCGCCTCAAACGCCGGCGAGGCTGAATGGGGGCGCCCAGGCGGCGGGGCTGGAGCGGGCCGGTCGGGGGGCGCTGGCTGCGGTCTGCTCGGTGGTTGGGGGTAGGGGGGTCAGCGGAGGGTTGTCGCGCGGTCCTGGCGGTAGGTGGCGATCAGGGCCAGGCACATGCCGGCGATCGCGACGCGCCCAGAGGCCTGGAGGAGCGGCCCGCGGAGCAGGATGAAGGAGTAGCCCGCGACCAGCGGGACGACGATCGAGATCAGGCTCCCCGGCGGCGTACTCCGCACGGCCCGCTTCGCGTACCGCCGGTCGACGCGGGCGGCGGCGTACCCCATGCCCAGCAGCCCGGCCCCCATCCCCAGCGGCCCGAAGTCGAGCCACAGCTCGGCCCAGATCGGCGAGGACAGGTTGGTGTTGACCGTGCCCATCCACTGCCCGACCATCACCCCGGTGTCGCGCGGCTTGCCCGGCCACACCGACCGCGGCACGGCGAAGAAGATCGACCCGGCCAGCTGACGCCCGTAGAAGTGGCCGGGACCGGAGTTCGAGAAGGTGATCGTGTTGGCGAACATGCCGATCTGGTCGTAGTCCTTGAGCGCCATCGGCTCCAGGAACGAGGTCGTCTCGACCGGCTTGTAGTTCTTCTCGTCGTACCGGAAGCGGTCCGCGAAGGGGAAGACGAGCAGCGCGACCACCACGGCCATCGACAGCGCCGCCCGGTACATCGCCGCACTGACCGGGAAGACCGTGAAGAGCAGCGAGAACATGACCGTCAGGAACCAGTACCGCGGGTTGGAGATCGGGTTGTTGACGATGATGTTGAGCACCGCCAGCGCGCCCCACACCGCGATCACGGAGGGCTTGCGGCGGGCGTGCACCGAGGTGACCAGCCAGCGGGTGTAGCAGAGCAGCGCGAGCAGCGCCGGCACGGTCCCGAAGCCGCGCAGGAACGCCTGGCCCGCCTGCCCGTCGGTGGAGACCCCCGCCTCCTGGATGCCCGCGATGATCTCCTGGCGACTGCTGAAGAACACGGCCGGGCCGCCCAGCTTCAGGATCAGCGCCGCACTGCCCAGGAAGGCCAGCAGGGTGAGCAGTTGGAGCCGGCGGTGGTGCGTCATCACGGGGCGCGGCTCGCGCTGCGAACCGCCCGCGCGCCCCGCGGGCCGGTGCCGGGCCAGCAGCACCCCGACGTCGAAGGCGGTGCAGCCGAGCAACACCAGGCCGATCGCCACGGTGAGGTCGGAGCGCGGGCCGACCACGGGCGTCGGGACCTGGCCGAGGACGGCCTGGGCGAGCGGGGCGACACCCATCGCCATGTAGACGAAGAGCCAGAAGGAGCCCTGGAGCAGCTTGCGGCGGCTGGTGAGGACCATGGCGGAGAGACGGGCGCCGGAGTACACGGTGAGGGCCAACTGGAGCCAGAACGCGGCGTCCCGGGCGCCCGCGCCGGACTGCGAGGCCACGAACAGCGGCAGGAAGATGCTGAAGCCGAGGGCGAGCGGGACGGACAGCGCGCGGGAGAGCAGCGTGCGCGGGGTGGTGACCTTCCCCCAGCGCCGGTCCGCGTCCCACGGGTGCGCGGCGGCCGCCGTCTTCGGGGGTGCGGACACGGGTCCGCGCATGTCCGTCGCCATTGTGCCCCCGCCCCCCGTGCCTGGTCCGCGCGCAGTCTAGTCTGACCCGACGGGGATGGAGTGGGGGGTACTTCGGTGCGCAATCTCCCGGCCTTCACACTGGCCGGTTACGACAAGGGGCGCGGTCTGCCGACGCAGGCGCTCTGGTTCGCCGTGATGAACACGGTGTTCATGGCGTGGTTCTGTCCGGCCCGGCTGCGGGTCGCGCTGCTGCGCGCCTTCGGCGCGAAGATCGGCGAAGGCGTGCTGATCCGGCACAAGGTGCGGGTGCTGTGGCCGTGGAAGCTCACGATCGGCGACCACGCCTGGATCGGCGAGGGCGCCTGGCTGCTGAACCTGGAGCCGATCACGATCGGCGCGCACGCCTGCGTCTCGCAGGAGGCCCTGCTGTGCACCGGTTCGCACGACCACCGGGCCGCCGACTTCCGGTACCGCAACGCCCCGATCACCGTCGAGGACGGCGCGTGGGTGGCCGTACGGGCGACCGTGCTGGCCGGGGTGACCGTGGGCCGCTGTGCCGTGGCGGGCGCGGGGGCCGTCGTGCACAAGGACCTGCCGGAGCTGACCCTGCAGACCGCGGACGGCACGCGCCGCCCGGTCGACGAACCGAAGTGAGGCCCCGCCGGTGAGAGTTCTGCACGCCGTCACCCTGCACTCCCCCACGCACGCCTTCGGCGGGCCGGTACGGGTCGCGCTCAACCTCGCCAAGGGGCTGCGGGAGCGCGGGCACGAGGCCTCGCTGCTGGCGCTCGGGGAAGGGTTCCCGGACCCCTGGCCCACCGATGTCGAGGGCGTGCCGGCCGCGCTGTACCCGGCGAAGCGGTTGCTGCCGCTGGGCTTCAGCGGGATGACCTCGCCCGCGCTGCTGGCGGCGGCCGGGCGGCTGGTCCGGGGGGCGGACCTGGTCCACGTGCACCTGGCCCGGGACCTGGTGACCCTGCCGATCGCGCTGGCCGCGCTGCGCGCCGGCAAGCCGCTGGTGCTCCAGACCCACGGCATGGTCGACCCGAGCGGGAAGCTGTTGGCGAAGGTCCTGGACGCGGTGGCGGTACGACGGCTGCTGCGCGGGGCGGACGCGGTGCTGTACCTGACCCCGCACGAACGGGAGGCCCTGGACGCGGTCGTCGGCGGGGCCGGGCTGGACAACACCGTGCGGCTGGTGAACGGCGTACCGGCGCAGGAGGCGCGGCCCGCGCTGTCGGGGCCGCCGCGGATCCTCTACTCGGCGCGGCTCCAGGAACGCAAGCGTCCGGTGGACTTCGTGAACGCGATGTCGCTGGTGGCGGCGCGGGTGCCGGAGGCGCGGTACGTGGTGGCGGGGCCGGACGAGGGCGAGTACGGGGCCGTGTTCCACCAGATGATGACGATGCGGCTGGACGGGAGCATGACGATTCCCGGGGCGCTGAGCAGCGATCAGGTGCTGGAGGAGTTGCGCCGGGCGGACGTGTACGTGCTGCCGTCGGTGGACGAGCCGTTCCCGATGTCGGTGCTGGAGGCGCTGTCCGTGGGCGTACCGGTGGTGGTGACCCACTCCAACGGGCTGGCGCGGGACGTGGTGGCGGCGGGGGCCGGGCGGGCCGTGGAGCCGGGGCCGGAGGGGGTGGCCGAGGCCGTCCTGGAGTTGCTGGATCCGGGGGTGAACGGGGCCGCGTCGCTGGCCGCGCGCAAGCTGGCCGCGGAGTCCTTCTCCATGGCCGGCGTCCTGGACACCCTCCTGTCCGCCTACACCCGAGCCCTCAACCGCCGGTCAGGCTGACTCCGATCCCCCGCCGAAGCCGGATCGCGCCTCCGGCGGGCCCTCAAACGCCGGGCGGGCTGACATTGAGCCCCGCCGGCGATTGAGGCGCCGCCGGAGGCACACCAAGCCGCGCCAGGCCAGCCCGCCCCCGCCAGGGCCGAAGTCGCCTCCGGCGGGCCCTCAAACGCCGGGCGGCTGAAATACAGCCCCGCAGGCTATGCCGGGCGGGCTGACATTGAGCCCCGCCGGCGATTGAGGCGCCGCCAGAGGCACACCAAGCCGCGCCGGGCCAGCCCGCCCCCGCCGGGGCCAAGGTCGCCCCCGGCGGGCCCTCAAATGCCGGGCGGCTGAAATGCAGCGCCGCCGGAGGCACCGTGGGCTAGGCGGGGATCCAGGCGTAGCAGCCCGTGGAGACGAATTCCGCCGTGCCGGCGGGGACCTCGGCCGTGATCTTGGCCCCCGGGGGGAGCGTCATCGGGCTGGAGGCCAGGACGGAGCCGTCCTTGCCCTTCGCCTGCCAGGTGCACGACGTGCTCTGGGTCAGCGCCCGGTACGACCCCGCCGCCAGGTCCGTACGCGAACCGTCGGGGAAGCCCTTCTGCGCCGCGGTGAGCACCGCCTGCTGGTCGGGGCACAGCGCCGGGATCGCGTCCTTCGCCGTGGGGATCTCCCCCGCGATGATGGAGCCGATCGCCGCGTCCTTGTCGCGCTTCGCGGTGCGCTGCACCCGCTGGCACGCCTCCTGCCCGGTCTGGAGCACCGCGGCCGGATCCATCTTCTCCGGCACGCGCCCGCTCAGGTACTTCTTCTCCTGGGCCGTGAAGCTGCCCGTCGCCGGGGTGAGCTTCGCGTCCGGCAGCACCGGCCCGGTCGGCTTCGCCGCGGGCGACCCGGTGGCCGTGGCCGGGGCGTCCGCCGGGTCCGGGACCCCCGAGGAGGCCGGGGGCTTCGGCTTGGCCGCTCCCGCGGCCTCGGGCTTGGCGTCCGAACCGCAGGCGGTCAGCGTCAGGGCGGCGGCCAGCAGGACCGCGGCCGCTGCGGAGCGTCGGTACATCAGGGGGCTCCCGTGGTACTGGGTGGTGCGGGCTGTGGATACGGGTACGGGGCCCGGCGGTGTGCCGGGCCCCGTACCCCTCTTCGTCCGGCCGGGGCTACTTCGGGCCGAAGGTGAGCACGAGCTGCGGAACGGCGTCCGCGGCGGTCGACTCGCTGGACCAGATCCAGAGCGGGTCGGTGCCCGTGCTGGTCAGGGCCATGCTGTAGCTGCCGCCCAGCACCGCGGTGACCGCGGTGGTGTCCAGCTCGACGTTCTGGATGGCGGAGCCGTCCGGGACGCCGGCGAGGGAGCCGAGCGGGGTGGCGCCCAGGGCGGGCTTGGTGTTGAAGGTGGTGTCCGTGCCGTTCCAGGTTCCGGTGATCGGGACGACGTTGATGGTGTCGGTCGTCCCGGCGCTCGCCTGGGTGCTGGTCTTGACCTGGAGCGACGCGGCCTTCAGGACCTGACCGGCCGGAGCGGCCGGGAGGTTGAAGCGCAGGTACGTCTCGTAGGCCGAGGTGCCGCGCACCGCGAGCGACGACGAGGTGCCGTAGGCGGTGCTCGGGGCGCCCTGGTTGATGTAGGTGTCCTCGTTCGCGGAGACCTTGGAAACGGTGTCGGTCGGCGCCTTCGCCAGGTCGAAGTGGTTCTTGACCTGGGCCTGGGTGAGGACGTTCGGGTAGACGGCCGTCTCGTCGATCTGACCGGCGAAGAAGTTGCTCGTCGGGCGGGACGGCCAGTTGGCGAGGTTGTCGCCGCCGACGTGCCAGTAGCCGGCGTAGGACGTGAAGTTGGTGACGTTCAGCGTGCCCTTGTTCTGGCCGTCGACGTAGAGCGCCATGCCGCCGGGACCCTGGGTGCCGACCACGTGGTGCCACTTGTTGTCGTTGTACGTGTCGAACAGACCGGTGGAGATGGTGCGCGGCGAGCCGTTGTAGGTGCCGAACATCAGGCGACCGGTGTTGGTCATGTAGATCTGCTTGTCGTTCGACGAGCTGGCGCGGTCGGTGTTGTTGCCGAAGCCGATCAGCTTGCCGCCGCGCGTGGTGTTGGTCTTGAACCACGTCTCGATCGAGTACGAGCTGCCCACCGTCTGGCGGTGGTCGCTGTACACCTGCTGGCTGGTGCCGTTGAAGCCCATGGCCGTGCTGGTGCCGGAGACCGCGCCGGGGCTCTGGCGCAGGGCCGGGGCGTTCAGCTGGATGCCGCTGGTGTTGCCGCCGCCGGAGGAGTCGGCGACGTACGGGCTGACGGTGTCGTCGAAGCGCCAGTACAGGTTGGCGCCGTCCGCGCGGACCTGGTTCGGGTAGGTCTGGACCGAGGTCGGGACCGTGACCGAGACGTTCGCCGACAGGGCGCTGGTGTTGCCCGCCGCGTCGCTCGCGGTCACCCGGTAGGTGTAGGACTGGCCGGGCTTGACCGTGGTGTCGACCCAGGAGGCCTGCGGGCGCTCCCACTCGACGGAGTCCGCGACCACCGAGGCGATCGGGTTCGCCGAGCCGTTGCGGTAGATGCGGTAGGTCAGCTTGCTGTCGTCCTGGTCGTAGCTGGTGCGCCAGCGGACCTGGGCCTCGCCGGGCTTGACGCTCGCGGCGCTGGCGACCGGGGTGGTCGGGGCGCCGACGTCACCGGTGGAGGCGAAACGGGTCAGGCCCTGCTGCGGGTTGCCGTTGATGAGGGTGAACTCACCGCCGACCCAGAGGTACTTGACGTCGCTCTTCTCCGACACGGCCATGACGCGCGGGCCGATGCCCTCGCCGATGCCGTCGTTGGCGGTCGGGTGCCAGCCGAGCTTGCGCGGGCTGTGCACGAAGCCGTCGACGGGCGCGGGAGCCGGACCGGTGTGGTTGGTCGGCTCGGCCAGCAGGAAGTTCCGCTTGCCGTCGGGGAACTCGTTCTCCAGCGAGCAGTCGTGCGCGTGCGAGGAGCTGTAGAGCACTCCGTCGTACGGCAGGACGGCCTGGGTCGCGCCGAGGCAGCGGTCGCGCCACTTCTCGTTGAAGTCGCTGAGGTTGAGGCCGATGCGGCCGTCGAAGACGCCGCCGCCCGAGCCCTCGTTGCCGGTGTAGAAGCCGCCGTTGTCGTCGGTGGCGATCGTCTTGACGACGGAGTTGCTCGGGATGTTGCTGTACGTCTTGGTGAGCGCGCCGGTGGTCGCGTTCACCACGGCCAGCGCGTGCGAGTCCTTGCCGTTGACGTCGAAGAAGTCGCCGCCCAGGATCACGTTCTTGCCGTCCGGGGTGACCGCGATGGCGCGGCCCGGCTCGTCGGCGTCGGCGACGAAGGGCTTGAGGGCACCGGAGGTCGCGTCGACCGCGGCGAACCGCCCGCGGGTCTGGCCCTCGACGGTGTTGAAGTCGCCGCCCACGTACAGGGTGTCGTCGGTGACGGCGAGCGCGCGCACGGTGGCGGGGAAGCTCGGGTGGAACGTGGCCTTGGGCGCGCAGGTGGCGATGTCGATCGCGGCGAGGCTGGCGACCGGGGTGCCGTTCACGGCGCCGAAGTAGCCGCCCGCGTACAGGGTCTTGCCGTCCTTGGAGACGGTGAGGGCGCGCACGGTCGCCGTGCCGTCGCCCACGGTGAAGCTGAGCTTGCAGTCGGTCGGGTTGCCCGTCGCGGCGTCCAGCGCGACGAAGTTGACCGCTTCCTGCTCGGAACCGCTGCCGGCGTTGTCCGGCGGACGGACCGTCGAGAAGGTGCCACCGGCGAAGACGGTCCCGTTCGTCTGCGCCATCGCGAAGACGATGCCGTTCGGCTGCCAGGTCGGCAGGTCGTCGGCGGTGAAGGCCACGGGCGGAGTGATGGCGGAGGCCTGGGGCATGAGCACCAGGCCCAATCCGGCGCCGGCACCGACCAGTGACAGGGCGAGGGCAGCAGTCAGCCCTCTGGATCTACGCATGAGCCCCCCAGGGCAATAGCCCGGTTTCAATTGGCTGAAACTATCCGAACAGCCATATGTACTGGCGCAGACTAGGGCTCACTGGACGGCCTGGTCACCTCACTTGACCCATTGCATACCAACTTGGAATCAACGGGGATCAGGATGGAGGGTGCGGTGCGGACATACGGCGGGAAAGGCCCGGTCACGCCCTGGAAGACACGACCGGGACACGGCAAACCTTAAGCGAGGCGCGCGGTGTTACAGCACCTCAGCGGTCGATGCGGACGGTGGCTCCGGCCAGTTGGTCCTCGACCTGGCGCACGTCGGCGTCCACCATGATCTGGGCCAGTTCCTGCACCAGGACCGTCGGCTTCCAGCCGAGCAGCGCGTGGGCCTTGCTCGCGTCGCCGATGAGGGCGTCGACCTCGCTCGGGCGCTCGTACTTGGCGTCGTAGCGCACGTGCTCGTTCCAGTCGAGGCCCGCGTGGGTGAAGGAGGCCTCGACGAACTCGCGGACGGTGGCGGCGACGCCGGTCGCCACGACGTAGTCGGTCGCCTCGTCCTGCTGGAGCATGCGCCACATCGCGTCGACGTACTCGGGCGCGTAGCCCCAGTCGCGCACGGCGTCCAGGTTGCCCAGGTAGAGGTGTTCCTGGAGGCCGGCCTTGATCCGCGCCACCGCGCGGGTGATCTTGCGGGTCACGAAGGTCTCGCCGCGGCGCGGGGACTCGTGGTTGAAGAGGATGCCGTTCACCGCGAACATGCCGTACGCCTCGCGGTAGTTCACGGTGGTCCAGTACGCGAAGACCTTGGCGGCGCCGTACGGGCTGCGCGGGTGGAAGGGGGTGCCCTCGTTCTGCGGCGGCGGAGTGGCGCCGAACATCTCCGAGGAGGAGGCCTGGTAGATCCGGGTGTCCACACCGCTGGCCCGGATGGCCTCCAGCAGGCGCAGCGCGCCGAGGCCGGTCACGTCGCCGGTGTAGAGCGGGGCGTCGAAGGAGACGCGGACGTGGGACTGCGCGCCGAGGTTGTAGACCTCGTCGGGCCGTATGTCGCGCAGCAGGTTCACGAGGGCGACACCGTCCGAGAGGTCGGCGTGGTGCAGGACGAAGGACCGGTTGGCGGTCTGCGGGTCCTGGTAGACGTGGTCGATGCGCTCGGTGTTGAAGCTGGACGACCGCCGCACGAGGCCGTGCACCGTGTAGCCCTTGGAGAGCAGGAGCTCGGCGAGGTACGAGCCGTCCTGTCCGGTGACGCCGGTGATCAGTGCGGTCTTGCCCATGTGGTTCCCCTGGTGGTCGTTGCGGTTCGGTACGGGTGGGCGCGGCCCACCCCACTGCGGCGGGGCGGCGCCCCGGAGTTCGGCCCGGACGGTCGGCCCCCGGGCGCGGCGGCGGGAGTACCCGCGGGACTGCGGGCCCGGATCCGGGTCCGGCCGCGGGTCCGGGTCCGGGTCCGGCGGGAGCCGGGGAACTGGATGCGTACCGTACACGGCACTTGCGGAGTCCACTGATCCGGATCTGCCGGGGCGCACGCCGGCACCTGGGCCGCGGACCGGCCCCGCGGACTGGCATCATCGCCGGTATGACAAGTTCGCTCCCGCTCCTGCCCCCGCACGCCCGCGTCTTCGTCGCCGGCCACCGCGGCCTCGTCGGGTCCGCGGTCGCCCGACGGCTGACCGCCGACGGCCACGACGTGCTCACCCGGGGCCGTGCGGACCTCGACCTGCGGGACGCCGCCGCGACCGCCGCCTACCTGAAGGACGTCCGCCCGGACGCCGTCGTCCTGGCGGCCGCCAAGGTCGGCGGGATCATGGCCAACAGCACCTACCCGGTGCAGTTCCTGGAGGACAACCTCAAGATCCAGCTCAGCGTGATCGCCGGCGCGCACGACGCGGGAGTGGGCCGGCTGCTCTTCCTCGGCTCCTCCTGCATCTACCCGAAGCTGGCGCCGCAGCCGATCAGCGAGGACGCGCTGCTGACCGGCCCGCTGGAGCCGACCAACGAGGCGTACGCGCTGGCCAAGATCGCCGGCATCGTCCAGGTGCAGTCGTACCGCAAGCAGTACGGGGCCTCGTACGTCTCGGCCATGCCGACGAACCTCTACGGCCCGGGCGACAACTTCGACCTGGAGTCCTCGCACGTCCTGCCCGCCCTGATCCGGCGCTTCCACGAGGCGGCCGCGGCGGGCAAGGACGAGGTCGCGCTCTGGGGCTCGGGCACTCCCCGCCGGGAGTTCCTGCACGTCGACGACCTCGCGGCGGCCTGCGTGGTGCTGCTGGAGTCCTACGACGGCGACGAGCCGGTCAACATCGGCTGCGGCGAGGACCTCACCATCAAGGAACTGGCCGAGACGGTCGCCGAGGTGACCGGCTTCCGGGGTCGGCTCGCCTGGGACACGTCCAAGCCCGACGGGACCCCCCGCAAGCTGCTGGACGTGGGCCGGCTGACGTCGCTGGGCTGGAAGCCCGGCATCGGCCTGCGCGAGGGCATCACGTCCACCTACCGGTGGTGGCTGGACTCCCAGGTCGGGAACTGAACGCATCCGCCGGCCTCAGTACGCTCCGCGACCGTCGACGACGGCGCGGAACGTACGGGCCACGACGTCGACGTCGCTGGTGAAGGACCAGTTGTCGACGTACTGCAGATCAAGCTGAATCGTTTCGTCCCATGACAGGTCGGAGCGTCCGCTGATCTGCCACAGGCCGGTCATCCCGGGGCGCACGGTGAGCCGGCGCAGTGCGACCTCGTCGTACCGCGCCACCTCGTCCGGCAGCGGCGGGCGCGGGCCGACCAAGGACATGTCGCCCGTCAGCACGTTCAGGAGCTGGGGGAGTTCGTCGAGCGAGGTCCGGCGCAGCAGCCGGCCGACCCGGGTCACCCGCGGGTCGCGGCGCATCTTGAACATCAGGCCGTCGTTCTCGTTGGCGCCGGTGAGCTCCGCCTTCTTCGCGTCGGCGTCGACCACCATCGTGCGGAACTTCCACATCACGAAGGGGGCGCCGTCGCGGCCGATCCGGCGCTGGCTGTAGAAGGCCGGGCCGCGGGAGCCGAAACGTATCGCCAGGGCGACCCCGAGGAAGAGCGGGGACAGGAGCAGCAGCCCGAGCGCGGCCCCGACCCGGTCCAGTACGGACTTCAGTACGGGCTGGACGCCGCGGCGGACCGGCGGCGCGATCCGCAGCACGGTGAGCCCACCGACGGTCAGCGTCTCCAGCCGCTTGACGGATACCTCCACCAGACCGGGGAAGACGGCCAGTTCGAGGCCCGCGTCGTGCAGGGCCCAGGCGACCCGGCGCAGTCGCTCCCCCGCCATCCGGGCGCCGGGCGCCACGAGCACCAGGTCCGCGTGGTGGCTGGCGACCGCTTCGAGCACGGCCCCGGCGTCGCCGCCGGGCAGGGCGGGCATGTCCGGCGCGAGTCGGGCCGCGACCGGGAGGCCGCTGCCGAGCGCGCCCTGACCGACCGGCACGACGCCGACGACCACGTACGGGTGGTCGGTGCGCGCGGCGAGGTGGGCGATGACGTCCTCGGCCGTTTCGGGCTCGCCGATGACGAGCACCCGGCTGACCGCCTGGGCCTCGCGGCGGGCGCCGGAGAGGTGCCGGTAGGTGAGCTTGTGGCAGGCGACCGTGATGAGGAGGGCGGGCAACAGCGCCCCGAGCGCGGCCATCCGGGGGGTGCTCTCGTCCGTCACCACGCGGGCCACGGCCAGAACGCCGATGAGAATCAGCCAGTCGTGCACGACGGGCAGGACGCCGCGCGATTCTCCCAGCAATCGGGAGGCATAACGGCGGCGCAGCGCCTGCACGGTGACCCAGGCGAAGGCCGCGCCGAGCGCGCAGTAGAGGGGTCGGGCCTGTTCGGCGGCCTCGAAGACCAGGCCGACGGGCACGGCCGCGCCGACGAGGTCCGCGGTCAGGGCCGCGGGCAGGTACCAACGGGCTTTGTCACCGAGGCGTCGCACGGGCGCAGCTGTCCCCTGCGCCGTTCCGGCCACTCTTTGCGCAGGAAAATGGACATGCCTCATGGGCCCCCCTGGCACGTGGACTATGACGATGGCGTATGCCCGTGGCTTCCCCTGGCCCCGAACATGCGTCGCACCGGGAAACACTACGACAAACACCCGTACGGTAAGTGCCGTTTACGTGAACGAGGCGTCTCGTTGCCCGTTCGTTAGCGGCCGGTACGACCGGTTCCACATGTACCGCCCTTCCAGCACGCACACGTTGGTGAACAGTTCGTATAGCGGACTCGTCTCTTCGGACAACGAACCGTTTCTGGCCAACCTTTTGACGCGCCCCTGACATCCCACTCGGTTGATGGCACTCTTCGATCCGTTCTGCGCACCAGCCTGTTCTGCCCGGAGACCCACCCAGCCTCCGGAACCCCCTTGCAGAAGGAGTCTGCGTTGAGTCCCACCCCCCACCGGCGTGCCACCGCGGCCGGCGCTCTCGTTGCCGCCGCCGCACTGCTGGCCGTAGGCATCCAGACCGGCACCGCTTCCGCCGACGCCACCGCGTCGCAGGCCCGCACCGCCGCTCAGCCCAACCCGGGCGCGGCCGCTTACAACCTGTCGGCTTCGGAGCGTGCGACGCTCCTGTCAGAGGCCAACTCGACCACCGCGCAGGCTGCCAAGGCCCTCGGCCTCGGCGACCAGGAGAAGTTGATCGTCCGCGACGTCGTCAAGGACGTGGACGGCACCACCCACACCACCTACGAGCGCACCTACGGCGGCCTGCCGGTGCTCGGCGGTGACCTGACCGTCCACGCCAAGGGCGGCGTCACCAAGAGCGTCACCAAGGCCACCAACGCCGAGATCAAGGTCGACACCACCGCCGCGGTGACCCCGTCGGCGGCCGAGGGCACGGCGTTCTCCGCCGCGTCCGCGGCGGGCGGCAAGGACGTCAAGGCGGCCAAGGGCGCGAAGAAGGTCGTCTGGGCAGCCGAAGGCGCCCCGGTCCTCGCCTACGAGACCGTGGTCGGCGGCGTCCAGCACGACGGCACCCCGAGCGAGCTGCACGTGGTCACCGACGCCAAGACCGGCGCCAAGATCACCGAGTGGCAGAAGATCGAGTCCGGCGTCGGCAACACCATGTACAGCGGCCAGGTCACCCTGGGCAGCACGCAGTCGGGCAGCAACTACACGCTGAACGACGCGAGCCGCGGCAACCACAAGACGTACGACCTCAACGGTGGTTCGTCGGGCACCGGCACCCTCTTCACCAACACCACCGACACCTGGGGCAACGGCGCGGCCTCCAACCGCGCGACCGCCGGTGCGGACGCGGCCTACGGCGCTCAGCTGACGTGGGACTACTACAAGAACGTGCACGGCCGCAACGGCCTGCGCAACGACGGCGTGGCCCCGTACAGCCGGGTCCACTACGGCAACGCGTACGTGAACGCGTTCTGGGACGACTCCTGCTTCTGCATGACGTACGGCGACGGTACGAGCAACACGCACCCGCTCACCTCGATCGACGTCGCGGCGCACGAGATGACCCACGGCCTCACCTCGGTCACCGGCAACATGACCTACAGCGGTGAGCCCGGCGGCCTGAACGAGGCGACCTCCGACATCATGGCGGCGGCCGTCGAGTTCAACGCCAACAACGCCAACGACGTCGGCGACTACCTCGTCGGCGAGAAGATCGACATCAACGGCGACGGCACCCCGCTGCGCTACATGGACAAGCCGAGCAAGGACGGCGGGTCCAAGGACTCGTGGTACTCCGGCCTCGGCAACCTCGACGTGCACTACTCGTCGGGCCCGGCCAACCACGTCTTCTACCTGATGTCCGAGGGCTCCGGCGCCAAGGTCATCAACGGGGTCAGCTACAACTCCCCGACCTCGGACAACCTCCCGGTCACCGCGATAGGCCGCGACGCCGCCGCGAAGATCTGGTTCCGCGCCCTGACGGTCGGCTACTTCAAGTCGAACACCAACTACGCGGCCGCCCGTACGGCGACCCTGCAGGCGGCGGCCGACCTGTACGGCGCCAGCTCGGCCACCTACAACAACGTGGCCAACGCCTGGGCCGGTATCGCCGTCGGAGCCCGCCCGCCGCAGAGCGGCGTCTCCGTCACCGCGATCGCCAACCAGAACACCAAGGTCAACACCGCGGTGAGCCTGCAGGTCCAGGCCACCAGCACCAACCCGGGCGCGCTGAGCTACGCGGCGACCGGCCTCCCGGCCGGCCTGTCGATCAACGCCTCGACCGGTCTGATCTCGGGCACGCCGACCACCGCCGGCACGTCCAACGTGACCGTCACGGTGACCGACTCCGCCTCGAAGACGGGTACGACGTCCTTCACCTGGACCGTCGGCACCACGGACCAGAACGTCTTCGAGAACACGACCGACTACACGATCAACGACAACTCGACGGTCGAGTCGCCGATCACCGTGGCCCGCGCGGGCAACGCGCCGAGCACCCTCAAGGTCGACGTGAACATCGTCCACACCTACGTCGGTGACCTCAAGGTCGACCTGGTCGCCCCCGACGGCAGCGTGTACAACCTGCGCAACCGCAGCGGCGGCAGCGCGGACAACATCGTCCAGTCCTTCACCGTGAACGCCTCCTCCGAGGTCGCCAACGGTGTCTGGAAGCTGCGCGTCGCGGACCTCGCGAGCGCGGACGTCGGCTACATCAACAGCTGGAAGCTCACCTTCTGATCCCCTCGGGGACGGTGAGCACCAACTGACCTGACACGGGGCCGCCCGGGAGGAAACCTCCCCGGGCGGCCCTGTCCCATGTCCGGGGCCACGGCCGAACGGCCGCTCCGCTACGGGACCTGCTCCCCGCGGGTGCGGGACCTTCGGCGCCGGACAGGCGTGCCGGGCCGGTTCACACTGAACGGGAGCGAACCTACGGAACCGTAGGTTCGGGACACCCGCACCGGCACGGACGGACGCACACATGCCCGCGACAGCACAGCAGCCCCTCGCCGACACCCCCGCGCGCACCGGGTCCGAGGACCACCCGTGGCTGATCCAGGGCGGCATGGGCGTCGGGGTCTCCGGTTGGCGGCTCGCCCGCGCGGTGGCCGTCACCGGCCAGCTGGGCGTCGTCTCCGGCACGGCCCTCGACGTGGTCCTGGCCCGCGTCCTGCAGACCGGCGACCCCGGCGGCCACGCGCGCCGCGCGCTCGCCGCCTTCCCGCTGCCCGAGCTCGCCCGGACCGCCCTCGACTGCTACTTCCGCGAGGAGGGCGACCTCGCGGACGGCGCCCCGATGCGCACCACCCCGCGATTGCGCGCCACCGGCGGCAGCCAGGCCGAAGTCCTCACCGTGCTCGGGAACTTCGTCGAGGTGTGGCTCGCCAAGGAGGGCCACGACGGCCCCGTCGGCATCAACTACCTGGAGAAGATCCAGCTGGCGACCGCGCCCGCGATGTTCGGGGCGATCCTGGCGGGGGCCGACTACGTCTGCGTGGGCGCCGGGGTCCCCGGGCACATCCCCGCGCTGGCGACCCGCCTCGCCCGTTACGAGCCCGTCGTCTCCCGGATCCACGTCGAGGGCGACGAGGAGCCGCTGGACCAGCTCTTCGACCCGCGGGCCCTGCTCGCCGGGCACCTGCCGGGGCCGCTGCGGCGCCCGCGGGTGCTCGCCATCGTGTCGCTGCCGGTGCTGGCCACCTACCTCGCCCGGGACGCGGCCACCCGGCCCGACGGGTTCGTCATCGAGACCAGTTCGGCCGGCGGCCACAGCGCCCCGCCGCGCGGTCCGATGACCCTGGACGCGGCCGGCGAGCCGGTCTACGGACCGCGCGACCATCCCGACCTCGCCAAGATGGCCGCGCTCGGGCTGCCCTTCTGGCTGGCCGGCGGCCAGGCGTCGCCGCGGGCGCTGGCGGCCGCGCGGGCCCAGGGCGCGGCCGGGGTGCAGATCGGCAGCGCCTTCGCCCTGTGCGAGGAGTCCGGCATGGCCCGCCACCTGCGCGCGGAGGTGCTGGAGCGGGCCCGGGCGGGGACGCTGGTGGTCCGCAACGACCCGAACGCCTCGCCGACCGCCTTCCCCTTCAAGGTGGCGGAGCTGCCGGGCACGGTCTCCGAGCCGGAGGTCGCCGCCGCCCGGCGCCGGGTCTGCGACCTGGGTTTCCTGCGCACGCCGGTGCGCGGCCCGCGCGGGCTGGTGTACCGGTGCGCCGCGGAGCCGGTGGCGGCGTACGTCCGCAAGGGCGGCGAGGCGGCCGCCGCCGAGGGCAAGCAGTGCCTGTGCAACGGGCTGCTGGCCACGATCGGGCTGGCACAGCGGCGCCCGGGCGGTCGGGTCGAACCGCCGCTGGTGACGATCGGCAAGGACCTCTCGTTCCTGCCGGAGGTGTCCCCGGACGCCACCCCCTACACGGCGGCGGACGTGGTGGCGTGGCTGGCGGGCGGCCTGGCGGCGGAGGCCGAGGCGGCGTAGCCGCGCGGCCGAAAGGGCCCGGCCCCCCTGGTCGCTGCCAGGGGGGCCGGGCCCTTCACGTGGTGCCGGGGTCAGCCGAGGTGGCCGAGGAAGCCGTCCTCGAAGAAGCCGAGGCCGTCGTCGTGGATGAGGTGGTCGTCGGAGTCGTCGTCCGCCTTCGCCGCGATCCGGTCGCCGCGGTAGCTCCGCGGGGCCTGCTGGGCGCGCCGGCCCTCGTCCTCACGCGGCCCCTGCGCCTGGTCCGGGCCCTGGCTCTGGTCCGGCCCCTGCGCCTGGTCCGGGCCCTGGCTCTGGTCCGGGCCCGTCGCCTCGTCGGGACCCATCGCCTCGTCCGGGCCCTGGCTCTGGTCCGGGCCCTGGCTCTGGTCCGGGCGCTGGTTCTCGTCCGGCCCCTGGTTCTGGTCCGGCCGCTGGTTCTCCTCCGGACCCTGGTTCTCGTCCGGGCCCATCGCCTCGTCGGGGCCCGTCTCCTGGTCCGGGCGCTGGTTCTCGTCCGGTCGCTGGTTCTCGTCAGGGCGCTGGGCCTGGTCCGGGCCCTGCTCCTGGTCCGGGCGCTGGGCCTGGTCCGGGGACGCCTGGTCCGGGGTCGCCGGCTCCGGGCCGTCGTCCTCCATGCGGCTCTGCTCGTCGCGGGCGCCCTGCTCGTGCCGGCCCTCGCCGTCCCGGCGCTGGTGGTGACGGTCGTCATCGTCGTCGTCCCAGCGCCCGTGACCGCCGTGGTGGTCGTCATCGTCGTCGGCCGGCTTGAAGAGGACCGAGCGGACCTCCACACCGTTCACCGAGTCCCACGGGTTGAGGGTCCGCTCCGGCCGGCCGCCGCAGCTGCGGTCCTCGAACAGCAGCGCCAGCGAGCGCGTCTCGTTCTTCACCCTGGTCGCGGCGTCGTCCCAGTCGGTCCCCGTGAGCCGGTAGCAGGTGTCGTTCTCCGGCGGACGGATCGTCTCCCAGCCGTCGCCCTCGATCCTGTAGTGCAGCTCGCCGAGCGTGTGGTGGCCGTCGTCGTCGTTGGCCAGCGCCTGGCCCGCGGCCGGGAGGACGAGGGCCAGCGCGCTGACGAACGTGGCTGCGGCAGTGGTGCGAAGACGCATGGGGAGTCCGTTTCTCGGGTTCCACGGATACCGGGTCCGGTGGGCATCCGCCGGCAGCGTAGGAGCGGACGGGGTCGCCCAAACGGTTCGCCATGCACAGCACGTTCGAAGGTTCACCCGAGCGGGGCCGGATCGTTGGCCCGGACGCGCTCACGGTCGTACGGGCGTACGCTCCCCGTTCGGCTGGGCGACCACCGACCCGGCGGCCCCCGGGGCAGCGGCCGGAGCCGGGGTGCCCGCGGTGCTCCGTACCAGGACGAAGACCAGCGCCGCCCCGACCAGGCCCATCGCCCCCGACACCAGGAACGTCTCCCGCAGCCCGCTCGCGAAGGCCGCGTCGACCAGGTGGTCCAGCGCCTGCCGGGCCTCCCCCGCCGGGGCCGCGCCGAGCAGCTGCCCGGCTCCGCCCGAGGCCAGCGCGTCGGCCGTCGGGCGGGCGCCCGGCGCATCGCCCAGCCCGGAGACCAGGCCGGCGTGGAAGACCGCGCCGAGGACCGCGATGCCCAGGGCCGTGCCCAGCTGGCGCGCGGTGTTCAGCGCGCCGCCCGCCATGCCCGCCCGGGCCGGGGCCACCGCGCCCATCGCGGCCGCGGCCAGCGCCGGGGTCGCCATGCCCACGCCCACCCCGGTCACCGCGAGCCCCGGGACCAGCGCGGACCAGCCGTCACCGGCGTCCAGCATCAGGGCCTGGAGCAGCGCCCCCACACCGATCAGCAGCAGCCCGCCGCCGATGGTGAGCCGCGGCGAGAGCCCGTGCAGCAGCCGCCCGGCCACCGCGGCGACCAGGAACGCGGCCAGGCTGAGCGGCACCAGCACCAGGCCGGCGCCGACGGGGCTCATGCCCTCGGCGCTCTGGAGCCACAGCGAGGTGTACATGAGGTAGGAGAAGGCGGCGCCGGAGAGCAGCAGTCCGGCGGCCATGACCGCGACGAAGACCGGGCTGCGGAAGAGCGAGAGGTCCAGCATCGGATGGGCGGCGCGCAGTTCGACCACGACGAAGCCGACGAAGGAGAGGACGGCGAGCGCGAAGAGGCCGAGGGTGGTGATGGAGGTCCATCCGTTCTCGCCGACCCGGATCAGGGCGTAGGTGATGGCGGCGGCGCCGACGGTGAAGGTGACCATGCCGGGCAGGTCGATGCCCTTGGCGTGCGGATTGCGGGACTCGGCGACGGCCTTGAGGGTGACGAGGACGGCGAGGGCGCAGACCGGCAGGTTGATGAAGAAGATCCAGCGCCAGCCGAAGTGCTCGGTGAGCAGGCCGCCGATGATCGGCCCGGCCGCGGCGGCGGCCCCGTTGACCGCGCCCCACACGCCGAAGGCGATCCCGCGGTCACGGCCCTGGTAGGCGGCGCTGAGCAGGGCCATGGTGGTGGCGAACATGGCGGCGCCGCCGATGCCCTGCACGGCGCGGAAGGCGATCAGGGTGCCCGGGCCGTCGGCGAGGCCGCAGGCGAGCGAGGCCGCGGCGAAGACGGCGAGGCCACCGAGGTAGACCCGGCGGCGGCCGATCCGGTCGGCGAGCGAGCCCGCGCCGAGGAGCAGGGCGGCGAGGGCGAGCGCGTAGACGTCCATCACCCACTGGAGCCCGGCGAATCCGCTGTGCATGTCGGTGGCCATGTCGGGGAGGGCGACGGTCACGATCGTGACGTCGACCAGCAGCATGAACGCGCCGAGGCAGACCGCGGTCAACGGCAGCCACTTACGCATGGGGAATCTCCTTGGGCAGTTCTGGGGTCCGGGTCCGGGGGCTCCGGGTCCTGTCGGTCCGGGGCCGGAGTTCCGGCGGCCGGGGCTCTGGCACCCGGTGCTCCCAAGGTTTCAGCCGGCCACCGGATCACCCATCCAGGACCCGTGTCCTGCCGGATTTCCGTCACCGGCGGCTCTGGGATGATGGAAACCATGAAGACCGCGGAGCTGGACCGGCTCGACCACGCCCTCATCCAGGCCCTGATGATCGACGGGCGGGCGCCCTTCAGCCGCCTCGCCGAGGTGCTGGAAGTCTCCGACCAGACGGTGGTCCGCCGCTACCGCCGGATGCGCACCACCGGGCTGGTGCGCGTGGTCGGGCTGCCGCTCGGCAGCCGGGTCGGGCTGCTGGAGTCCTGGCTGCGCGTGCAGTGCGCACCGGACGCGGCGCTCGCGGTGGCGGGGGCGCTGGCGCGGCGCCCGGACATCGCGTGGGTGCAGCTCGCCTCGGGCGGGACCGAGATCCACTGCATGACCAAGGCCCGGAGCCGGCGGGAGCGGGACGGGCTGCTGCTGGACAAGCTGCCGAGCACCCGGCGGGTGACGGGGATCAGCGCCCACACCATCCTGCGGACCTTCGTCGGCGGGCCCCTGGCCTGGTTCGGCATGGACGTGCTGGGTCCCGAGCAGGTGGCCGCGCTCGCGCAGCCGGCCGCCGGGCCGCCCCCGTCGCGGGAGCGGTACGTCCTGGACGAGGCGGAGCTGGCCCTCTTGGCGGTGCTGGGCCAGGACGGCCGGGCCGGCTATCCGGAACTGGCACGCGCCTCGGGCCTGTCGGAGTCGACGGCGCGCCGTCGGCTGGAGCGGCTGCGCGAGCTGGGGGCGCTCTACTTCGACGTGGAGACGGTCCCGGGCGTGCTGGGGTACGAGGCGGAGGCCACCTTGCTGATCACGGCGGCGCCGGCCCGGCTGGCGGAGGTGGGCGCCGCGCTCACCACCCACCCCGAGGTGCCCTTCGCGGCCGCGGTCACGGGGGCGGCGAACCTGCTGGCGGTGGTGGTGTGCCGGGACCGGGACGCGCTCTACACCTACCTGACCGAGCGGATCGGCGCGGTCGAGGGCGTGCGGCAGGTGGAGGTGATCCCGACCCTGCGCAACATCAAGCGGGCCGGGATGCTGGTCGAGGGCGGGCGGCTGGTGGATCCGCCGCCCGCCCCCTGACCCCGGTGCGCGGGGCTCAGCGCAGCACCACCCCGCCGCCCGGGGCGGCCGACGGGTCCACCGGGGCGGCGACCAGGCCGAGTTCGGCGGGGGTGGCCAGCAGCGGGTGGGCCGGCAGGATCCGCACGGTGTAGCCGAAGGGTCCCGTACGGTCCAGGGCGAGCGGGCCCTCGTACAGCCAGCGGCCCTCCAGGTCGGGTCCGGCGGCGGGCTTCAGCGGGAAGGTCCGCGCCCCGCCGATGACGTCCTGGGCGTCCACCCGTCCGGCGACGGCCTGCACCTCGACCTCGTCGGGCCCGAGCGCGTCCAGCGCGACCTGGACCCGCAGGGTGAGGGTCGCGCCCAGTTCGGCGGTGCCCCCCACGGGGCCGGGGCCCGCGGCCAGCGCCTCCACGTGCAGCGCGGCGACCCGCGGCCAGGCCGCCCGCACCCGGCCCTTCCAGGCGGCGAGGTCCCGCGCCGCGTCCGGGGTCAGGGTGCGGTGGGCCAGCGCGGCCGGTGTGTACAGCCGCTCCACGTACTCGCGGACCATGCGCCCGGCGAGGACCTTCGGTCCGAGCGAGACGAGGGTGCGCCGGACCATCTCGATCCACCGGACGGGCAGCGCTCCGCGCCCGGAGCGGTCGTAGAAGCGCGGGGCGACCCGGTCCTCGATCAGGTCGTAGAGGGCGTTCGCCTCGACGTCGTCGCGCCGTTCCTCGTCGGTGCCGTAGCCGTCGGCGGTGGGGATGGCCCAGCCGAAGTCCGGCTCGAACCACTCGTCCCACCAGCCGTCCAGGACCGAGAGGTTGAGGCAGCCGTTCAGCGCGGCCTTCATCCCACTGGTCCCGCAGGCCTCCAGCGGGCGCAGCGGGTTGTTCAGCCACACGTCGCAGCCGGGGTAGAGCTTTTGCGCCATGGCCATGCCGTAGTCGGGCAGGAACACGATGCGGTGGCGCACCCGCGGGTCGTCGGCGAAGCGCACCAGTTCCTGTACGAGCCGCTTGCCGCCGTCGTCGGCCGGGTGGGCCTTGCCCGCGACGACGATCTGCACGGGCCGCTCGGGGTCCAAGAGCAGTCGGCGCAGCCGTTCCGGGTCGCGCAGCATGAGCGTGAGCCGCTTGTAGGAGGGCACCCGGCGGGCGAAGCCGATGGTGAGCACGTCGGGGTCGAGGACGGAGTCCACCCAGCCGAGCTCGGCGTCCCCGGCCCCGCGCTGGCGCCAGGAGGCGCGCAGCCGGTCGCGGACCTCCTGGACGAGCTGCTCGCGCAAGACCCGGCGCAGGTCCCACACGTCCTGGTCGGCGATGTCGGCGACCGCGTCCCAGCGCTGCGAGCCGCCGACGGACAGGGCGTCCTCGGTGCGCCCGGCGCCGATCTGGCGGGCGCCGAGGCGGACCACCTCGGGGGCGACCCAGGTCGGTGCGTGCACGCCGTTGGTGACGGAGACGATGGGGACGTCCGCGGGGTCGAATCCCGGCCACAGTCCCGCGAACATGCCGCGGCTGACGGCGCCGTGCAGGGTGGAGACCCCGTTGGCCCGCTGGGCGAGCCGCAGCCCCATGACGGCCATGTTGAAGACGCCGGGGTCGCCGCCCGGGTAGCTCTCGGCGCCCAGTTCGAGGATCCGGTCCACGGGTACGCCGACCAGTTCGCCGCCGTCGGCGAAGTGCCGGGCGACCAGCCCGCGCTCGAAGCGGTCGATGCCCGCGGGGACCGGGGTGTGGGTGGTGAACACGGTTCCGGCCCGGACCGCCTCGACGGCCGCGTCGAAGGCCAGGCCCCCGCCCGTCGGTCCCCCGCCCGCCAGTTCCCTTATGCGTTCGAGGCCGAGGAAGCCGGCGTGGCCCTCGTTGGTGTGGAACACCTCGGGGTCCGGGTGGCCGGTGAGCGCGCAGTACGTCCGCACGGCGCGGACGCCGCCGATGCCGAGCAGCATCTCCTGGAGCAGCCGGTGCTCGCTGCCGCCGCCGTAGAGGCGGTCGGTCACCTCGCGCGCGGCGGTGTCGTTGTCCTCGACGTCGGAGTCGAGGAGCAGCAGCGGCACCCGGCCGACCCGGACCTGCCAGACGTGCGCGTGCAGGCTGCGGCCGCCGGGCAGGGAGAGGGTGATCCGGGCGGGGAGGTCGTCGGGGCCGCGCAGGAGGGAGACGGGCAGTTCGTTGGGGTCGAGGACCGGGTAGTGCTCCTGCTGCCAGCCGTCGCGGGAGAGGGACTGGCGGAAGTAGCCGTGGCGGTAGAGCAGGCCGACGCCGATGAGCGGGACGCCGAGGTCGCTGGCGGCCTTGAGGTGGTCGCCGGCGAGGATCCCGAGGCCGCCGGAGTACTGCGGCAGCGCGGCGGTGATGCCGAACTCGGGCGAGAAGTAGGCGATGGCGGCGGGCAGCTCGGCGCTGTTCTCCTGCCCCTGGTACCACCGCTCGCCGTGGACGTAGTCGTCGAGGTCGGCGGAGACGGCGTGGAGCCGGCGCAGGAACCTGCGGTCCCGCGCGAGTTCCTCCAGCCGGGCCGCGGCGACGTCCCCCAGCAGCCGGACGGGATCACCTCCGGCGGCCAGCCAGCCCTCGGGGTCGACGGATTGGAAGAGTTCCCGGGTCTCCCCGTGCCACGACCAGCGCAGGTTGCGCGCGAGATCGGCGAGCGGCAGGAGGGGTTCCGGCAGGACAGGGCGCACGGTGAATCGACGGATAGCCTTCACGAGTCCACCTTCGCAGGGGCATACGCACCGGAGCGGCCGCACCACGCTGTGCACCCGCGCATCACCCCGGGAAGGCTAGCGGCGCGCCCGCTCCTCGGCCATCCCGCCTCCACCGCCGGACAAGGCCCCGGCACGGCAACCGATCTGACGTAGTGCCGGCCGGCCACGGCGGCCCCTCGTCCCTTGCGCTCGCCCTTACGTACGAGTAGTTAACCAAGCGCGCGGATTGGGCGGGCCGAGAGTGGGAAGGGCTCCCCGGGTACCGCGCACGGCACACCCCCCGCCCCACCTCCCGCCACCCGAGTGAACGCGGACAGGAGCGGCCATGCCCGCAGCCCAGCCGTCCACTGAGCGGCTAGAAACAGAGCGAACAGAGCGTGCACGACCAGCCGGAACGTCATCGGCTGTCCCGTTGTCACCGAGCCCTGCGAACTGCCCCCAGGTGATCCCATCATGATCGGTCGCATTCCCGTGCTGGACGTCCGCCCCGCCGTCGACTGCGGCGCCAGACCCGCCAAGGCGGTCGTGGACGAGGTATTCGAAGTCTCCGCCACCGTGTTCCGCGAGGGACACGACGCGGTCGCGGCGCACGTGGTGCTGCGAGATCCGAGCGGGCGCCAGCGCCCGCCCGTGCCCCTGCGCGAGCTGGCGCCCGGCACCGACCGGTGGGGCGCCCGGGTGTCCGCCGACGCGGAGGGGCGGTGGACGTACGTCGTCGAGGCGTGGAGCGATCCGGTCGCGACCTGGCGCGCGCACGCCGCGATCAAGGTGCCGGCCGGGATCGACGCGGACCTGGTGCTGCTGGAGGGGGCCGAGCTGTACGAGCGGGCCGCCGCCAAGGTCCCCAAGCGGGACGGGCGCGAGGCGGTGCTGGCCGCCGCCGACGCGATGCGCGACGGGGACCGCCCGGCCGGGGCCCGGTTGGCCGCGGCCCTGGCCCCCGAGGTCGACGCGGCGCTCGCCCGCAAGCCCTTCCGGGAGCTGGTGAGCGCCTCGAAGCCGCTGGCCGTGCTGGTCGAGCGCAAGCGGGCTCTCTTCGGTGCCTGGTACGAGCTCTTCCCGCGCTCGGAGGGCGCGGTGCTGGAGCCCGGCGCGGCTCCGGTCAGCGGCACCTTCGCGACCGCGGCCGAGCGATTGCCGGCCGTCGCCGCCATGGGCTTCGACGTGGTGTACCTGCCGCCGATCCACCCGATCGGGAGCACGTACCGCAAGGGACCCAACAACACGCTCTCCGCGGGCAGTTGGGATCCCGGTGTGCCCTGGGCCATCGGCTCCACCGAGGGCGGGCACGACGCCGTCCACCCCGAGCTGGGCACGATCGAGGACTTCGACCGCTTCGTGACCCGGGCCCGGGAGCTGCGCCTGGAGATCGCGCTCGACTTCGCCCTCCAGTGCTCGCCGGACCACCCGTGGGTGGAGAAGCACCCGGAGTGGTTCCGCCACCGCGCGGACGGGACGGTCGCCTACGCGGAGAACCCGCCGAAGAAGTACCAGGACATCTATCCGATCCACTTCGACACCGACATGGCCGGGATCGTCGCGGAGACCCTGCGCATCCTGCGGTACTGGATGGACCACGGAGTACGCATCTTCCGGGTCGACAATCCGCACACCAAGCCCGTCGTCTTCTGGGAAAGGGTGATCGCGGACATCAACAAGAGCGATCCCGACGTGATTTTCCTGGCCGAGGCGTTCACCCGGCCCGCGATGATGCGCACGCTCGCCGCGATCGGGTTCCAGCAGTCCTACACGTACTTCACCTGGCGCAATACGAAGCGGGAACTCACCGAATACGTCACCGAGCTGTCGGGTGATTCGGCTTCCTGCATGCGGCCCAATTTCTTCGTCAATACGCCGGACATCCTGCACGAGTACCTGCAGACCGGTGGCCGCCCCGCCTTCGAGATCAGGGCCGTGCTGGCCGCGACCCTCTCGCCCACCTGGGGGATCTACGCCGGCTACGAGCTGTGCGAGAACACCCCGGTGAGGGAGGGCAGCGAGGAGTACCTCGATTCCGAGAAGTACGAGCTGCGTCCGCGCGACTGGGCCGCAGCGGAACGCGAGGGCCGTACGATCGCCCCGCTGATCACCGCGCTGAACCGGCTGCGCCGGCGCAATCCCGCACTCCAGCAACTGCGCGACGTGCATTTCCATCCGACCGACAACGAGCAAGTGATCGCCTATTCGAAGCACGGCGGATCGCATTGCGTCCTGGTGGTCGTCAACCTCGATCCGCACCACACCCAGGAGGCGACGGTCTCGTTGGACATGCCGGTACTCGGCCTCGACTGGCACGGGTCCCTCGCGGTGCGCGACGAGCTCACCGGCGAGACCTATCACTGGGGCAGGGCGAATTACGTGCGTCTGGAACCGGGCCGTACGCCCGCGCACGTGCTGGCCGCTCTGCGACCGTCCCCGCTCACCGGAGGGTCACCCACCTCATGATGATCAACGATCCCGTCCACGACCTCTTCGAGGACACCCCCGCCAAGGACCGCGACCCCGACTGGTTCAAGCGGGCGGTGTTCTACGAGGTCCTCGTCCGCTCGTTCCACGACAGCAACGGCGACGGAGTGGGCGACCTCAAGGGGCTCACCGCCAAGCTGGACTACCTCCAATGGCTCGGCGTCGACTGCCTCTGGCTGCCGCCCTTCTTCGCCTCGCCGCTGCGCGACGGCGGCTACGACGTCTCCGACTACACCTCCGTGCTGCCGGAGTTCGGCGACCTCGCCGACTTCGTGGAGTTCGTCGACGCGGCGCACCAGCGCGGCATGCGCGTGATCATCGACTTCGTCATGAACCACACGAGCGACCAGCACGAGTGGTTCCAGCAGTCGCGCAAGGATCCGGACGGCCCGTACGGCGACTACTACATGTGGGCCGACAACGACAAGCAGTACCAGGACGCCCGGATCATCTTCGTCGACACCGAGTCCTCGAACTGGACCTACGACCCGGTGCGCAAGCAGTACTACTGGCACCGCTTCTTCTCCCACCAGCCGGACCTCAACTACGAGAACCCGGCCGTCGTGGAGGAGATCGTCTCGGCCCTGCGCTTCTGGCTCGACCTCGGCATCGACGGCTTCCGGCTCGACGCGGTCCCGTACCTCTACGCCGAGGAGGGGACCAACTGCGAGAACCTCCCGCGCACCCACACCCTGCTCAAGCGGGTCCGCGCCGAGATCGACGCGCACTACCCGGACACCGTGCTGCTCGCCGAGGCCAACCAGTGGCCGGAGGACGTCGTCGACTACTTCGGCGACTACAGCAAGGGCGGGGACGAGTGCCACATGGCCTTCCACTTCCCCGTCATGCCGCGCATCTTCATGGCGGTGCGCCGCGAATCGCGCTACCCGGTCTCCGAGATCCTCGCCAAGACCCCCGAGATCCCGGCGAGCTGCCAGTGGGGCATCTTCCTGCGCAACCACGACGAGCTGACCCTCGAAATGGTGACGGACGAAGAGCGCGACTACATGTACGCCGAGTACGCCAAGGACCCGCGGATGCGGGCCAACATCGGCATCCGGCGACGGCTCGCCCCGCTGCTCGACAACGACCGGCACCAGATCGAGCTGTTCACCGCCCTGCTGCTGTCCCTGCCCGGCTCGCCGATCCTGTACTACGGCGACGAGATCGGCATGGGCGACAACATCTGGCTGGGCGACCGGGACGGGGTCCGGACCCCCATGCAGTGGACCCCGGACCGCAACGCCGGTTTCTCCTCGTGCGATCCGGGCAGGCTCAACCTGCCGGTCATCATGGACCCGGTCTACGGGTACCAGGTCACCAACGTCGAGGCCGCGATGTCCTCGCCCTCGTCGTTGTTGCACTGGACCCGGCGGTTGATCGAGATCCGCAAGGCGAACCCCGCCTTCGGCCTCGGTTCCTACACCGAACTCCCGTCGTCCAACCCCGCGGTGCTGGCGTTCCTCCGCGAGGCACCCTCCACCGGGGGCGAAGCGGACGACCTGGTGCTGTGCGTGCACAACTTCTCGCGCTTCGCGCAGCCGACGGAGCTGGACCTGCGGTCCTTCAACGGGCGGGTGCCGGTGGAACTCACCGGTGACGTCCGGTTCCCGCCGATCGGCGAGTGGCCGTACCTGCTGACCCTGGCGGGGCACGGTTTCTACTGGTTCCGGCTGCGCGCCGAGCAGTAGCGGACGGCGCCCGCCGCACGGCGGAGAGGACCTCACCACGTGCGGATCCGTGGGCGGCGAATGGGTCAATCGCCGCCCTGTACGGACCATCCTGACCCGACACTCGCACACACCACCGGACAGCAACTGCCGCGATCCGGGACACTCTGCGCATTCTGTGACGGCCCGGGGAAAGGACGCGATGCCATGTCGGAGGCTGCATCCACCCGGAGCGAGGTCGGTCGGCCGGACCGCCGGGCGGCCGATCGCGGGACCCCCCACCCGGACCGGCTCCGCCCGCTCGAACCCCTGCTGCGCGCCTGGCTGCCGAGACAGCGCTGGTTCGCCGGCAAGGGGCGCGCCATCGCCACCCTGCGCCCGGTCTCGGCGGCCGAACTGCTGCCGCCGGGGTCCTCGCCCGGGCTGTTGCACCTCCTGCTCGACGTGGACGGCGACTGCTACCAACTGCTGCTCGGCATCCGTCCCGAGCTGCCGCCCGCGCTCGCGCCCGCGCTGATCGGCCGGGCCGAGGAGGGCCCGTACGCCGGCCAGACGATCTACGAGGGCCTGGGCGATCCACGGCTCGCGGCCCTGCTGCTGGAACGATTGCGCGCCCCGGGCTCCCTCGGCCCGCTCCGCTTCGACCGGGACCCGGCGGCGCCGATCCCGGCGACGCTGGCGGCCCGGCCGCTGTCCGGCGAGCAGACCAACTCCTCGCTGATCTACGGGGACGCGTACATCCTCAAGGTGTTCCGGCGGGTCGGCCCCGGGGTCAATCCGGACCTGGAGCTGCCGCGGGCCCTGGCCGCCGCCGGGTGCACCCGGGTGCCGGCGCCGGTCGCCTGGTACGAGGCCCAGCTGCCCGGGTCCGAGCCGCTGACCCTGGGCGTGCTCCAGCCCTACCTGCGGGGCTCCGACGACGGCTGGCAGCTCGCGCTGCACCGCCTCGGCGCGGGCGCCGACTTCACCGCCGAGGCGCACGCCCTGGGCCGGGCCACCGCCGAGGTGCACAGCGCGCTGGCCGAGGCCCTGCCGACCGTCGCGCTGGGCCCGGAGCAGACGGCCCGGCTGGCCGCCGGGATGACCGCGCGGCTGGCCGCCACCGCACGTGAGGTGACGTCACTGCGCCCGTACGAGGCGGGGCTGCGCGGCGCCTTCGACGCGCTGGCGTCCTCGCGGGGGGCGGGGGTCCGCGCCCAGCGCATCCACGGGGACCTCCACCTGGGGCAGACCCTGCGCACCCTCGACGGCAGCTGGTCGTTGATCGACTTCGAAGGGGAACCGGCCCGGCCGCTGGCCGACCGGCGCCGCCCCGAACCGGCGGTCCGGGACATCGCCGGGATACTGCGTTCCTTCGACTACGCGGCCCGCTCCCACCGGCCGTTCGCCCCCGCCTGGGCGGACGCCTGCCGGGCGGCGTTCTGCGAGGGGTACGCCCGGACCACCGGCCGCGACCCGCGCGAGGACCCCGTCCTGCTGCGCGCCTACGAGACCGACAAGGCGGTCTACGAGGCCCGTTACGAGTCCCGGCACCGCCCCGATTGGCTGCACGTCCCGATGGCCGCCGTCCGGCGGCTCTCCGAACGCGAGCGGCCGGCCCACCGCCTGCCGCCCCCGCCGCCCGCCGCCGATTCCCTCCCGCTCTCCCCCACCACACCCCACCCCCGCGAGCAGCCCCCTAGGAGGCCGCACACGTGAGCGCCGCCCGACAGCCGTCGCCGACGTCCCGCCCGACCACCGCCCCCGCCGCCCCCGCGGAGGCGGCGAAGAAACCGCGCACGCCCCGGGCCCGGCGGACCGCCCCGCCGCACGGCGTCCGGCCCGCACCGGCGCTGGGCGCGGACGAACGGTCCCGGCTGCTGGAGGGCCGCCACCACGATCCGCACGCGGTGCTGGGCGCCCGGACCCACCGGGGCGGGGTGGCCTTCCGGGCGCTGCGTCCGCACGCGAAGGCGGTCACGATCGTCGCCAAGGGGCTGCGCGCCGAGCTCCACGACGAGGGCGACGGCTTCTTCTCCGGGCTGCTGCCGCTGACCGGCGTGCCCGACTACCGGCTGCTGGTGACGTACGACAGCGACGAGGTGGAGGTCCACGACCCCTACCGCTTCCTGCCGGCGCTCGGCGAGCTGGACCTGCACCTGATCGGCGAGGGCCGGCACGAGGAGCTGTGGACGGCGCTGGGCGCGGAGCCGATGGAGCACCAGGGCGTGGCCGGCACCCGCTTCACGCTCTGGGCGCCGAACGCCCTGGGGGTCCGGGTCACGGGCGACTTCTCCTACTGGGACGCGGTGGCCCACCCGATGCGCTCGCTCGGCGCGACCGGGGTGTGGGAGCTGTTCCTGCCCGGCGTCGGCGAGGGCGCGATGTACAAGTACGACGTCACGCGCCCGGACGGCAGCCACACCCTGCGGGCCGACCCGATGGCCCGGCGGGCCGAGGTGCCGCCCGCGAACGCGTCGATCGTGACCGCCTCGCACTACACCTGGCGGGACACCGAGTGGATGGCCTCGCGCGGGCTGCGGCCGGCGCACCAGGCGCCGCTGTCGGTGTACGAGGTGCACCTGGCCTCCTGGCGGCCCGGGCTGAGCTACGCGCAGTTGGCGGAGCAGCTGCCGGCCTACGTGAAGGAGCTGGGGTTCACCCACGTCGAGCTGATGCCGGTCGCCGAGCACCCCTTCGGCGGCTCCTGGGGCTACCAGGTCACCGGCTTCTACGCGCCCACCTCGCGGATGGGCACGCCCGACGAGTTCCGCGGCCTGGTCGACGCCCTGCACCGGGCCGGGATCGGGGTGATCGTCGACTGGGTGCCCGCGCACTTCCCGCGGGACGACTGGGCGCTGGCCGAGTTCGACGGACGGCCGCTGTACGAGCACCACGACCCGCAGCGGGCCGCGCACCCGGACTGGGGGACGCTGGAGTTCGACTACGGGCGCAAGGAGGTCCGCAACTTCCTGGTGGCGAACGCCGTGTACTGGTGCCAGGAGTTCCACGTCGACGGGCTGCGCGTGGACGCGGTGGCCTCGATGCTCTACCTGGACTACTCGCGCGGCGAGGGCGAGTGGACGCCGAACGAGCACGGCGGGCGGGAGAACCTGGACGCGGTGGCGCTGCTCCAGGAGATGAACGCGACGGTCTACCGGCGCTGCCCGGGCGTGGTCACGATCGCCGAGGAGTCCACGGCCTGGGAGGGCGTGACCCGGCCCACCGACGCGGGCGGGCTCGGCTTCGGGCTGAAGTGGAACATGGGCTGGATGCACGACACGCTGCGGTACGTGGCGAAGGAGCCGGTGCACCGCAAGTACCACCACCACGACATGACCTTCGGGATGGTCTACGCCTACAGCGAGAACTACGTGCTGCCGATCTCGCACGACGAGGTGGTGCACGGCAAGCGGTCGCTGGTGGGGAAGATGCCCGGCGACTGGTGGCAGCAACGGGCCTGCCACCGGGCGTACCTGGGCTTCATGTGGGCCCACCCCGGCAAGCAGCTGCTCTTCATGGGGCAGGAGTTCGCGCAGGGCGCCGAGTGGTCGGAGGCGCACGGGCCGGACTGGTGGCTGCTGGACTCCTCCTACGCCGCGGCCGCCGACCACCGCGGGGTGCGCGCCCTGGTGGGCGAGTTGAACCGGACCTACACGGCAACGCCCGCGCTGTGGGAGCGGGACACCGTGCCGGAGGGGTTCGCCTGGGTGGCGTCGGACGCGGCGGAGGACAACGTCATCGCCTTCCTGCGCTACGCGGTGGACGGCTCGCAGCTGCTGTGCGTCTCGAACTTCTCCCCGGTGGTGCGCCACGGGTACCGGATCGGCGTGCCGGAGGAGGTGGCCGAGTGGCACGAGGTGCTGAACACGGACGCGGAGCGGTTCGGCGGCAGCGGGGTGCGCCACCTGCGGCCGCTGCGGCCGGAGCCGGTGCCCGCGCAGGGGCGGGCGGCCAGCCTGCGGATGACGCTGCCGCCGCTGTCCACCGTGTGGCTCAGGCCGTGACGGGAGCCGGCTGCTCCAGGACGTCTTCGAGGTCCTGGAGCAGCCGGCGCTTGGCCCGGGCCCCGATGAGCGTCTTCACCGGTTCGCCGTCGCGCAGGACCAGCAGGGTGGGCATGGACAGCACGCCGTAGCGGACCATGGTCTGCGGGTTGCTGTCCGCGTCGATCCGCACCACCTTCAGGCGGTGCGCCTCCTCGGCGGCGACGGCGGACAGCACCGGCGCCAGCTGGCGGCAGGGCCCGCACCAGTCGGCGGTGAACTCGACCAGCACGGGGCGCCCGCGCTCGGCGAGCACCTCCGCCGCGAAGGTCTCGTCGGTGACCTCGTCCACTCCGTGGGCACGCGGCATGTTCTTCTCCCTTGTCGTTCGTCGTGTGTCGTCAGTCCCGTGCGGTGGTCTCGCAGCGCGGGGTGGCCGCCTCTCCGGCGGCCTCCTCGGCGCTCGCCAGCTGCCGCGCGACCTGGTCGCGTACGTCGGCGAGCTTGCCGATCAGCGAGTCCAGCTCGGCGAGCTTGCGGCGGTAGACGGCGAGGGAGGCGGGGCAGGCGTCGCCGGCCGGGTGGCCGGCCCGCAGGCAGTCCACGAAGGGCCGGGTCTCCTCCAGCTCGAAGCCGAAGTCCTGGAGCACCCGGATCTCGCGCAGCAGCCGCAGGTCGTCCTCGTCGTACGAGCGGTAGCCGTTGCCGGTCCGCCGTGCGGGCAGCAGACCCCGGTCCTCGTAGTAGCGCAGGGCCCGGGTGGTGGTGCCGGCCCGCTCCGCCAGTTCGCCGATTCGCATGGGCCGACCGTAATCCTTGACGTCCACGTCAAGGCAAGGTCTATGGAGGGCCCTCGCCACCCCCGTGTACGAGGGCCCCCGTCTGGTGCACGCCCGCGTGGCCGCAGTGGTTCAGGGGACGTGACGGGGTGTGACGGGGTTCACTCGAACGGCGGACGTAGCCTTGGCTTGAAGCGGACCCCGAGAAATGGATCTTCACACGATCCGATTACCGGACGGTCGCGCAAATACCGGACGAAATACCTGAACACCGTAGGAGGTTCCTACGAGTTGTGGGCTTGTTTGAACGGTCTGTAGTCGCCAAACCCATTTCGCTTCTACGGTGTGGCTCGTGCACTCCAGCCCCCCATTCAATGCGCCCGCCGCCCGCCGCCTGAGGGCGGCCCTGGGCATGGCACCCGGCCACGTCGCCTACGGCCTGCGCGCCCAGTACGGACTCCTCGTGACCCCCGAGACCGTCATGGCCTGGGAGCGCGGCGAGATCACGCCGACCTCGGCCGAGCTGACGGCCCTCGCCGGCGTGCTGTGGTGCGCGCCCGGCGAGCTGTTGGCCGAACCGGTCACCTTGCGGGAGCACCGGATCGCGCGCGGCGTGTCACCGGAGGAGCTGGCCCGGCGGGTCGGGCTGGAGCCCGCCTCCTACCAGAAGATGGAGGACACCGGGCGCTGGAAGGGCAACGAGCGCCAGTCGGCCACCCTCTCCTCGGTGCTGGGGCTGACGCTGGCCCAGTTCGTGACCGCCACGGGCAAGCAGGACGAGCTGGCGGAGCTGCTGCGCAACGCGGTCACCACCCGCTGGCAGGCCCACGTGAAGCCGCTGGCCAAGCTGCTCCCCGTGCCCAAGGCCCAGCTGGAGCGGGTGCTGGAGCTGCTGCACGGGGACTACCAGGCCCGGATGCTGTCCACCTTGAGCTGGGGCGGCTCGGGCGGCCGGGCCGACAGCGGGGACGCGGGGCGCGAGTTCCTGGTGGGCATCGTGGACCGGTTCTGGGAGCTCGCGCAGGTGCCGTAGCGCCGGCGGCGCGGATGCGCGAAGGCCCCGACCGGTCCCGGGAGGGGACGAGATCGGGGCCCTTCGGCGCGCGGATCCAGGACGAAGGTCCCGGGCGCGGGGCCGGATGGCGCCGGCCGGGGCGCTCTAGAAGACCGACTCCGCCTCGTACATGCGGTCCTCGGGGACGGTCTTCAGCTCGGTGACGGCCTGCGCGAGGGGGGCCATCACGATGTCGGTGCCGCGCAGCGCGGTCATGTTGCCGAAGTCGCCGCGGTGGACGCCCTCGACGGCGTGCCAGCCGAAGCGGGTGGCGAGGACGCGGTCGTAGGCGGTCGGGGTGCCGCCGCGCTGGACGTGGCCGAGGATGACCGGGCGGGCTTCCTTGCCCAGGCGCCGCTCCAGCTCGACGGCCAGACGGTTGCCGATCCCGGCGAAGCGCTCGTGACCGTACTGGTCGATCGCGCCCTTCTCGTACGGCATGGAGCCGTCGGCCGGGTGCGCACCCTCGGCGACGCAGATGACCGCGAACTTCTTGCCGCGGGCGAATCGTTCCTCCACCATCTTCACCAGGGCGTCGACCTCGAACGGCCGCTCCGGCAGGCAGATGCCGTGGGCGCCGCCCGCCATGCCGGACTCCAGGGCGATCCAGCCCGCGTGGCGTCCCATGACCTCGACGACCATCACGCGCTGGTGCGATTCGGCGGTGGTCTTGAGCCGGTCGATCGCCTCGGTGGCCACCATGACGGCGGTGTCGAAGCCGAAGGTACGGTCGGTGGAGGAGATGTCGTTGTCGATGGTCTTCGGCACGCCGACCACCGGCATGCCCGCGTCCGACAGCATCCGGGCCGCGGTCAGCGTGCCCTCGCCGCCGATCGGGATGAGGGCGTCGATCTCGTACCGCTGCGCCAGCTCCACCGCGTTCTCGGCGGCCTCGTGCAGCCGGGCGCGCTCCATCCGGGCTGAGCCCAGAATCGTTCCGCCGCGGGCCAGAATGCCACTGACCGCATTGATGTCGAGGGGGCGGTAATGACCGTCGAGGAGACCCTTGAAACCGTCCTCGAAGCCGATGACTTCGTCGCCGTGTCCGACCACGGCACGGTGTACGACCGACCGGATGACAGCGTTGAGGCCCGGGCAGTCGCCGCCTGCGGTGAGAACTCCGATACGCATCGTGCTGTGTCTCCTGCTCCTGGTCGTACCGAGCGGACCGCGTGCGGGCGGACCGCCGTACAGATGAAGGCCGTATTGATGAAGCCTGTCCGATTGTTCCACGGGCCACCGGTGGGCCGCGCTCCGAGCGGCTGCCCCCCGAGGGCCTTTCGACCCCCCTGGACAGGCCTTTTTCCCGGCGGGCGCCCTATCCATCAGCAGAGGTATTGTCAAGAGGGCAAGCCCATACTAAATGGGTAAATTGACTCGGAAGATCCGCAGCCTGCCCCGTCCGGGGCCGGCGGTGACGCCGCCAACCGACACACATGGACGGAGAGCACGCGTGACGCGCAGCGTGTACGTGACCGGCATCGACCGGGGGGACGGCCGGCAGGTCATCGAGCTCGGACTCATGGAGCTGCTGACCCGCCAGACGGGTCGGGTGGGCGTGTACCGCCCGCTGCTGCACGACGGGCCCGACCGCCTCTTCGACCTCCTCAAGGCGCGCTACCGGCTCGACCAGGACCCCTCCACCGCCTTCGGCATGGAGTACCACGAGGCCTCCGCGCTGCTCGCCGAGAAGGGGGCCGACGAACTGGTCTCCCAGCTCGTCGACGGCTACCACCGGGCCGCCCGCGACTACGAGGTCGTGCTGGTCCTCGGCACCGACTACGCCGACACCAACCTCCCGGACGAGCTGGCGCTCAACGCCCGCCTGGCCAACGAGCTGGGCGCGGTCGTCGTCCCGGTGGTCGGCGGCACCAAGCAGAGCTCCGAGTCGGTCCGCGCGGAGACCCGCAACGCCTACCGGGCCTACGAGAGCCTGGGCTGCGAGGTCGTGGCCGTCATCGTCAACCGGGTGGTCCCCGAGGAACGCGAGGTGATAGCCGAGCGGCTGGCCGCGCGCCTTCCCGTGCCCTGTTACGTGCTGCCGGACGACAAGACGCTCTCCGCGCCGACCGTCGCCCAGATCACCCGGGCGCTGGGGGGCGAGGTGCTGCTCGGCGACGAGGCCGGGCTGGCCCGCGACGCCGTGGACTTCGTCTTCGGCGGCGCCATGCTGCCGAACTTCCTGAACGCGCTGACCCCCGGCTGCCTGGTCGTCACCCCCGGGGACCGCTCCGACCTGGTCATCGGCGCGCTCGCCGCGCACACCTCCGGCACCCCGCCGATCGCCGGCGTGCTGCTGACCCTGAACGAGCGCCCCGGCAAGGACATCCTGACGCTGGCCTCGAAGCTGGCGCCCGGCACCCCGGTCGTCTCGGTCGCGGGCAACAGCTTCCCGATCGCCGCCGAACTCTTCGCGCTGCAGAGCCGCCTGAACTCCGCGACCCCGCGCAAGCTGGAGACCGCGCTCGGCCTCTTCGAGCGGCACGTCGACACGGCCGCGCTGCGCGACCGCATCTCGCTCACCCGCTCCACCCGGGTCACGCCGATGATGTTCGAGCACGAGCTGCTGGAGCAGGCCCGCTCCGAGCGGCGCCGGGTGGTCCTGCCCGAGGGCACCGAGGAGCGGGTGCTGCGCGCCGCGGACGTGGTGCTGCGCCGCGGGGTGTGCGACCTGACCCTGCTGGGCGAGGAGCAGGCGATCTTGAAGAAGGCCGCCGACCTCGGCATCGACATCAGCGCGGCGCAGCTGATCGACCCGGGGACCTCGCCGCTGCGGGAACGGTTCGCCGAGTACTACGCCGCGGCCCGCGCCCACAAGGGCATGACGGTCGAGCTGGCCAACGACGTGGTCACGGACGTCAATTACTTCGGCACGCTGATGGTCCAGGAGGGACTGGCCGACGGCATGGTCTCCGGCGCGGTGCACTCGACCGCCGCCACCATCCGGCCCGCCTTCGAGATCATCAAGACCAAGCCGGAGGCGTCCATCGTCTCCTCGGTCTTCTTCATGTGCCTGGCCGACAAGGTCCTCGCCTACGGCGACTGCGCCGTGAACCCGGACCCCAATGCCGAGCAACTCGCCGACATCGCCATCCAGTCGGCCACCACCGCCGCCGCCTTCGGGCTGGAGCCGCGGATCGCGATGCTCTCGTACTCGACCGGCACCTCCGGTTCGGGCGCGGACGTCGACAAGGTCCGCAAGGCCACCGAGATCGTCCGCGCGCAGCGCCCGGACCTGCTGATCGAGGGCCCGATCCAGTACGACGCCGCCGTCGAGCCGTCCGTGGCGGCGACCAAGCTGCCGGAGTCCGAGGTGGCCGGGCGGGCGACCGTACTGATCTTCCCGGACCTGAACACCGGCAACAACACCTACAAGGCCGTGCAGCGCTCCGCGGGCGCCGTGGCGGTCGGCCCGGTCCTGCAGGGCCTGCGCAAGCCGGTCAACGACCTCTCGCGCGGCGCGCTGGTCCAGGACATCGTCACCACGGTGGCGATCACCGCGATCCAGGCCCAGTCCAAGCCCACCGCGGGCTGACCCCGCACGCCGCACGACCACCCCGCACCCCCCACACGAGAAGGTTCCGCACCCGTGACCGCATCGCGCGTACTCGTCCTCAACTCCGGCTCCTCGTCGGTCAAGTACCAGCTGCTCGACATGGCGGACCGGTCCCGCCTGGCCGTCGGGCTGGTGGAGCGCATCGGCGAGGAGACCTCCCGGCTGGTGCACGAACGGCTCACCGCCGACCCGGATCCGGAGGCCGGCGAGGCCAAGCGCGAGGTCCTCGGGCCGATCGCCGACCACCGGGCGGCCCTGACGGCCGTCGCGGCCGAGCTGGCCGCCGACGGCATGGGCCTGGACTCCCCCGAACTGGCCGCCATCGGCCACCGGGTGGTGCACGGCGGCACCCGGTTCACCCGGCCGACCGTCATCGACGACGAGGTGCTGGCGGAGATCCGCGCGCTCGTGCCGCTGGCGCCGCTGCACAACCCGGCGAACGTGACCGGCATCGAGGTGGCCCGCGCGCTGCGCGCGGACCTCCCGCAGGTCGCGGTCTTCGACACGGCCTTCCACGCGACGATGCCGGAGTACGTGGCCCGGTACGCGATCGACGCCGCGACCGCCGACAAGTACTCCATCCGGCGGTACGGCTTCCACGGCACCTCGCACGCCTACGTGTCCCGCACGACCGCCGCGCTGCTGGGCAGGGCGCCCGAGGACGTGAACGTCATCGTGCTGCACCTGGGCAACGGCGCCTCGGCCTCGGCCGTCCGCGGCGGGGTGTGCGTGGAGACCTCCATGGGGCTCACCCCGCTGGAGGGCCTGGTCATGGGAACCCGCTCCGGGGACCTCGATCCGGCCGTCGTCTTCCACCTGGCCCGGGTGGGCGGCCTCTCGGTGGATGAGATCGATTCGCTCCTGAACAAGAAGAGCGGTCTGCTGGGCATGTGCGGGGACAACGACATGCGCGAGGTGCTGCGGCGCGCGGGCGAGGGCGACGAGGCGGCCGGCGTCGCCTTCGCGGCGTACGTCCACCGCCTGAAGAAGTACATCGGTGCCTACTCGGCCGTGCTCGGCCGGGTGGACGCGGTGGTGTTCACGGCCGGGGTCGGCGAGAACGCCCACCAGGTGCGCGAAGCTGCCGTGGACGGTCTCGCCGAGCTGGGGCTCGCGCTGGACCTGGAGGCCAACGCGGTGCGCTCCTCCGAGCCCCGGCTGATCTCGGCCGAGTACGCCCGGGTGGCCGTGGCCGTGGTACCGACGGAGGAGGAGCTGGAGATCGCCACGCAGGCGTACGAGCTGGTTACCCGTTAGTCACTTTGGACTTTCCACCAGACGGAATATTCCGCTACGAAACAAACCGATAGGATCCGCTCCATGCGCCGTTCCAAAATCGTCTGCACGCTGGGCCCCGCCGTCGACTCGTATGAGCAGCTGAAAGCGCTCATCGAGGCAGGTATGAACGTGGCCCGATTCAACTTCAGCCACGGATCCCAGGCAGAACACCAGGAGCGGTACGACCGCGTCCGGAAGGTCTCCGCGGACACCGGGCGTGCCGTCGGCGTCCTCGCCGACCTCCAGGGTCCCAAGATCCGTCTGGAAACCTTCGCCGAGGGTCCCGTCGAGCTGGTGCGCGGTGACGAGTTCACCATCACCACCGAGGACGTCCCGGGCGACAAGTCCATCTGCGGCACCACCTACAAGGGCCTGCCGGGTGACGTCTCCAAGGGCGACCCGATCCTGATCAACGACGGCAACGTCGAGCTCCGGGTGACCTCGGTCGAGGGTCCCCAGGTCAAGACCATCGTCATCGAGGGCGGTGTCATCTCCGACCACAAGGGCATCAACCTGCCGGGTGCGGCCGTCAACGTCCCCGCCCTGTCGGAGAAGGACATCGACGACCTGCGCTTCGCGCTGCGGATGGGCTGCGACATGGTCGCCCTGTCCTTCGTCCGTGACGCCAACGACGTCAAGGACGTCCACAAGGTCATGGACGAGGAGGGCCGCCGGGTCCCCGTCATCGCCAAGGTCGAGAAGCCGCAGGCGGTCGCCAACATGGAGGCCGTCGTCGACGCCTTCGACGCGGTCATGGTGGCCCGTGGTGACCTGGCCGTCGAGTACCCGCTCGAAAAGGTCCCGATGGTCCAGAAGCGGCTCATCGAGATGTGCCGCCGCAACGCCAAGCCGGTGATCGTCGCGACCCAGATGATGGAGTCGATGATCACCAACTCGCGGCCGACCCGCGCCGAGGCCTCCGACGTCGCGAACGCCATCCTCGACGGGGCCGACGCGGTCATGCTGTCGGCCGAGTCCTCGGTCGGCGCCTACCCGATCGAGACCGTCAAGACGATGTCGAAGATCGTCGTGGCGGCCGAGGAGGAGCTGCTCTCCAAGGGCCTGCAGCCGCTGGTCCCGGGCAAGAAGCCGCGCACCCAGGGCGGCTCCGTCGCCCGTGCGGCCTGCGAGATCGCCGACTTCCTCGACGGCAAGGCCCTGGTCGCCTTCACCCACTCCGGTGACACGGCCCGCCGCCTGTCCCGCTACCGCGCGGTCCAGCCGATCCTGGCCTTCACGACCAGCGAGAGCACCCGCAACCAGCTGTCGCTGAGCTGGGGCGTCGAGTCGTACGTGGTCCGCCACGTCGACAACACCGACGCCATGGTCGACCTCGTGGACGACGAGCTGCTCAAGCTCGGGCGCTACAACCAGGGCGACACCATGATCATCACGGCCGGTTCGCCCCCCGGCGTCCCGGGCACGACCAACATGGTCCGCGTCCACCACCTCAACGGTGGCACCGGCGCCTGACACCGCCGTGGGGGGGGGGGGGGGGGGGGGGGGGGGGGGGGGGAGGAGGAGGGGGGGGGAGAGGGGGGGGGGGGGGGGGGGGGGGGGGGGTGGT
>NZ_JBVHUE010000010.1:0-112985 GCF_055565515.1 Streptomyces sp. NPDC028419
GGCTCCACACCTACAATCACCACCGCGGACACACCGCACTCGCAGGCAAACCACCCGCCAGCCGCGTCCCCAACCTCACAGGGCAATACACCTAGCCCTCCTCGTGGGCGCGCGTGATCAGGTCCATCGCCACCTCCAGGGCGGCCAGCCGGGTCTCCTCCGGGTCGGCCTCCACGTGCTGGAGGAACATCATTCCCGCGTGCAGCGTGAAGATCGCGCTGACGCAGCGCACCTGGTCCGGCAGCGGGGCGTCGTCCGTGCGCAGCAGGTCGACCATCTTCAGCATCCGCTTCTTGACGGTCTCGCCGATGCTCAGCTCGCGCATCGTGGCCTGGTTCTCCTGCATGAAGCGGTACAGCTGCGCGCCCGAGCACATCGCCTCGCTGTAGCGGCGCAGCATCTCCTTCTTCGTCGCCAGCGTGCGCGGCTGCTCCCCGGCCCACGCGATCAGCTCGTCGATCGGACGCGTCGTGTCGTCGAAGATGCTGATCAGGATCTCTTCCTTGGTCTTGAAGTGGTAGTACAGCGCCGCCTTCGTGACCTCCAGTCGCTCCGCCATCTCCCGCAGTGACGTCTTCTCGTACCCCTGCTCGGCGAAGAGCTCCAGTGCGACGTCCTGGATGAGCTGGCGCGTGTTGCCACGGCGCTGCTGCGGACTGCTGGACATGGGGCACGCTCCAATTACTTACTTGACGCCCGGCTAGTTACGGGTCTAATTTCCCCAGTGTAGTGAACTAGCCGGGCGGCAAGTAAGTACCCGGGTGTCATTGGGGAGCGGACGGACATGAGCAAGACGACACAGGCGGAGCCCGGAGCGGGGACGGAGGCGCCGGAGGGCGGGGCCAAGCCGCGCAGCGTGCGCGTCGTGCTGCTCGCGCTCATGATCGCCATGCTATTGGCGATGCTGGACAACATGATCATCGGCACCGCGATGCCGACCATCGTCGGCGAGCTGGGCGGCCTGGAGCACCTCTCCTGGGTGGTCACCGCCTACACCCTCGCCACCGCCGCCTCCACCCCCATCTGGGGCAAGCTCGGCGACATGTACGGGCGCAAGGGCTCGTTCCTCACCTCCATCGTGATCTTCCTGATCGGCTCCGTGCTCAGCGGCATGGCCCAGAACATGGGCGAGCTGATCGGCTTCCGCGCGATCCAGGGTCTCGGCGCCGGTGGCCTGATGGTCGGCGTCATGGCGATCATCGGTGACCTCATCCCGCCCCGCGAGCGCGGCAAGTACCAGGGCATGATGGCCGGCGTCATGGCCCTCGCGATGATCGGCGGTCCGCTGATCGGCGGCACCATCACCGACCACTGGGGCTGGCGCTGGTCCTTCTACATCAACCTGCCCCTGGGCGTCGTCGCCCTCGCGATGGTCACCGCCGTCCTGCACCTGCCCAAGAAGAAGACGCAGGGCAAGATCGACTACCTGGGCGCGGCCCTGCTCACCCTCGCGATCACCTCCACCGTCCTCGTCACCACCTGGGGCGGCACCGAGTACGCCTGGGGCTCCGCCGAGATCATCGGCCTGATCGCCGTCGGCATCGTCTCCATCGCCGGCTTCCTCTTCGTCGAGACCCGCGCCGCCGAGCCGGTCATGCCGCTGCACATCTTCCGCAGCCGCAACTTCACGCTCATGTCGGTGATCGGCTTCCTGACCGGTTTCGCGATGTTCGGCGGCGTGCTCTACCTGCCGCTCTTCCAGCAGTCCGTCCAGGGCGCCTCGGCCACCAACTCCGGCCTGCTGCTCCTGCCGATGCTCCTGTCGATGATGGTCGTCTCGCTGATCGCGGGCCGCGTCACCACCAACAGCGGCAAGTACAAGATGTTCCCGATCGCGGGCGGCGGCCTGATGGTCGTCGGCCTGTTCCTGCTCTCGCAGATGGACACCGGCACCAGCCGCCTGATGTCCGGCGTCTACATGGCGGTCCTCGGCGCCGGCCTCGGCTTCCTGATGCAGATCACCATGCTGGTCGCGCAGAACAGCGTCGAGATGAAGGACATGGGCGTCGCCTCCTCCTCCGCGACCCTCTTCCGCACGCTCGGCGGCTCCTTCGGCGTGGCCCTGATGGGCTCGCTGTTCACCAGCCAGGTCACGCAGACCATGACCGACCGGCTCGGCCCGGCCGCCGCCGCCAAGTCCGGCTCCGCGCAGCTCGACGCGGCGCACCTGGCGCAGCTGCCGTCCGTGGTGCGTGAGGCGTACCAGCACGCGGTGGCCGCCGGTACGCACTCCGCGTTCTTGCTCGGCGCGGGCATCGCGCTGATCGGCTTCATCGCCGCCTGGTTCGTCAAGGAGGTGCCGCTGCGCGGCGCCGGCCCCGCCGCCGGCGGAGCCAAGGACGCCGGCACGGACAAGGCCGCCGCGGGCGCGGCCGCCGCGCAGGCCCCCGTGGCCCACTGATACCTGCCGCGACGCCCGGCCCCCGTGGATGGACGGATCCACGGGGGCCGGGCCTTTTCGTTCCCGGCGCGTCGCCGGGTCAACCGCCCCGCCCGGCCGCGGGCTTGGGGCGCCGCTCCGCGGGGTAGGAGTTCGCGTACATGTGGTGCGGTTCCCCACGAGACCCGAAAAGGGACGATCAAGGACCAAAGTCCCTAAGCCCCTATACGTAGATTTTATGGTCAAAGCACCTGGAACCGGCCGTGGTTCACCGTCATCCTCCCTCACAGGACCTGCAAAGGCGGATGGGGAGTGGACGGTTCATGGAGCGCATCACGAGTCACATGGCACAGCGAGGGGTTCGGGCCCGGATAGCCGTGGCGGGAGCGGCCGCGGCCGTCGCGGCCACGGTGTGGGGGGTGGCGACGCTCGCCGCACCCGCGCACGACCCCGGCGACGGGCGCGACCACCAGAACGTGTCCCGGCAGAAGGACGCCCCCGAGGAGCGCGGCGACCCCGCGGACGATCCGAAGGGCGCCGGCGGCGCGGCGCGCCCGGGTTCCGGTGACGCCGAGCCGGGCCGGGTCCCCGACACCATCGCCCACGCCTCGGAAGCGGGCGGGGACGCCGTCAACATCACCATCGACGACGGCCCCGACCCGACCTGGACCCCGAAGGTCCTGGAGGTGCTCCGCAAGCACGACGCGAAGGCGACCTTCTGCATGATCGGGCCGCAGGCCAAGGCCCATCCGGACCTGGTGAAGCAGGTCGTCGCGGACGGCAACCGACTCTGCGACCACACCATGGACCACGACATCGGGATGGCCAAGAAGCCGGTGGACTACCAGAAGCAGCAGATCCTGGACGCGCAGAAGCTGATCGAGGACGCGGCCGGGGACGGCGCGAAGGTCGAGTACTACCGCGCGCCCGGCGGGGCGTTCACCCCCGAGAGCCGCGCACTCGCCGCGGCCGCGGGCATGCGCCCGCTCGGCTGGAACGTCGACACCAAGGACTTCAAGAAGCCCGGCACCGCCGCGATCGTGAACGCGGTGAAGCAGGAGCTGCGCAGCGGCCCCACCGTCCTCTTCCACGACGGCGGCGGCGACCGCAAGCAGACCGTCGACGCCCTCGACCAGGTGCTGACCTGGCTGGCGGAGCAGAACCGCCCCACCGGCTTCCCGGTCCGCACCGCGCCCTGACCCGCGCCGCCCCTGACACGCCGTCGGGTGCCGAACGGGTGAAGGTCGGTGCGCGGGACCCGGCCCCGGTGTTCCCTGGTCGGCGTACGGGTCCCCCGTACGTTCCCGTACGTCCCGCCCGTACGCACGCCGCACAGGAGACCCCGTGGCCCTCTCGCCCGACCAGCTGACCGACCCCGCCGTCCGCGCCTTCGTCACCGCCGTCAACGCGGGGGACAAGGCCGCGTTCTTCGCGGCCCTCGCCCCCGGCGCGACCATGTCCGACGACGGCTCGGACCGCGACGTCCAGGAGTGGACCGACAAGGAGATCTTCTCCTCCGACGGGCACATGGACGTCGAGTCCCAGTCCGACGACGGACGTGCCCTCGTCGTGAACTACCGCAACTCCACCTGGGGCGAGATGCGCACCGCCTGGCGGTTCGTGGTCGACGGCGCGGGCTCGATCAGCAGGTTCGAGACCGGTCAGGCCTGAGCGGCCGCCCGGGCCGAGGCCAGCACCGCCGCCGTCAGCGGACCGTTCTCCGGGGCGGTGCCGCCCGGGAAGCCGAAGCGGCGGCGCGTGTACCCGTACGCCACCTGGGTCACCGGGTCGGCGAAGCCGAGGCCTCCCGCGGCACCGCAGTGGCCGAAGGCCTCCGGTCCGACCTGCGGCTGCCGTTCGAAGCCCAGTCCGAAATGATCCTTCTCCGGCGTCACGAGGTCGTCACCCGGGGTGTGCAGCCTCGCGAACTCGGCGGCCGTCTCCGGCTTCAGCAGCGCGGGCCGCCCGGCCAGTTCGCCGATCGCCGCCGCGTACATCCCCGCGACGCCGCGCGCCGTGCCGACGCCGCCCGCCGACGCGGGACCCCGCGACTTCACCGCGGGGTGGTTCGCGTAGGCCACCAGGTCCATCGGGGGCCGGGTGTGCCAGTTGAACGCGGTCTCCATCAGCGCCGGCGGCGGCGGGCCGCCCGCCAGCGCCGCCAGCCCCGCGGCCGTCGGGACCTGCGGCAGCACCGGCTTCCAGCGCGGCTCCAGCTCCGCGGGGAGACCGATGTACAGGTCCAGCCCGTAGGGCGCGCGGATCCGCTCCTCGTAGACCTCCGGCAGGGTCTTGCCCGTGGCCCGGCGCACCACCTCGCCGGTCAGCGCGCCGATCACGAAGGCGTGGTAGCCGTAGCCCGTCCCCGGCTCCCAGTACGGCTTCTGCCCGGCGAGCCGGGCGGCGATCAGCGCGTCGTCCGCGACCTCGTCGAGGGTGAAGCCCTCCGGGGTGTTGATCAGGCCGGACTGGTGCGAGAGCAGCTGGCGCAGCGTCAGGCGCTCCTTGCCGTCCCCGGTGAACTCGGGCCAGTACCGCGACACCGGACGCTCCAGGTCCAGTACGCCGTCCTGCACGAGCAGGGCCACGACCAGGTGGGCCGCCCCCTTGGTGATGGAGTAGACGCCGGTCAGGGTGTCCGCCGCGGTGTCCTCGCCCGCCCACAGGTCCACCACGCGGCGCCCCTGGTGGTGCACGGCCAACTGCGCCTCGGGAGAGGTCTCCTCGGCCAGCGCGAAGGCCGCGAACGCCTCCCGCACCGGCTCCCAGCCCGCCGCCACCGTTCCGCCCACCTGTACCGCCATGTCGTCCCCCTGCCGGATCCGTGGATCCTTGATCGTCCCGCACCATCTCGTGTCAGCTGCGCCAACGAGCGCCGGTGGGGTCATATTCCTGACGCGCCGCAGTCCGTCACCTCGGTGCGCTCCCTTACGGGTGAACGCGCGCCCGGTGTCGTTCCGGCCCGCCCCGGGGGCCCGTTGGGCAGCGCATGAAGCGCACCCGTATCGCCGCCGTCGCCCTCGCCACCGCCGCCGCGGCCCTCGTGCCCGCACTCGTCGAGGCCGAGGCGGCCGAGGTGTCGTCGTACCTCCAGGACCCGTCCGGTGGCGAGAAGGCGATGAAGTCCCGCTGGACCAAGGACGAGATGCACAAGCTGGAGGCGCAGTTCCGCTTCCACCCCGGCGTCCAGTACGAGACGAGGACCGTCCCGGGCCCGTCCGGCGCCCCGGAGTGGGAGGCGAAGAAGGCCGACCCCAAGACGCTGGCCTGGCAGCCGAAGTTCGAGTTCGCGTGGTCCATCTCGGACTCCACGCTGGTGAAGAAGGCCGTCACCACCAAGAACGGCAAGCACCCCATCACCCTGTACGCGGTGGTGCGCAGGGCCGACGGGGTCGAGGCGGCGAAGGTCAGCAGCGACTCCAAGGACCGCCCGGCCGCCGGCCGCGCCACGGTCGGCGGGGACAAGCGGATCGCCTGCGACACGGGGGCGTACACGGTCGAGTGGTCGGCCACCCGCACCGGCTACGGCACCGTGAACGGCAGCCTGCGCTGGAACTCCAGCTGCGAGCAGTACCGCACCGCCTTCAACGGCGGCAACGGCCGGCACTAAGGGGCGTTGCAGAAGGCTCGTCGCCGGGCATTGCTCTTGTATGGGTGGGGTGATGCGGGCTGAGCGGGTGGGGGCGGAGACGTTCACGGGCTCGGGATTTCCTCGGCGACGGTCTGCCGTGTCATCCAGCGCCTGCGACCGCTCCTCCCGCTGGAGCCGGCCCGCGGCCGGTAGCCGCCGTCGAACGCTTGTGGATCGTGGACGGCACCCTGACCCCGGTCCGTGACCGCATCGCCGGCGCTTCGTCGAAGGACTACCGATTCTCGGCAAGCGTGCAGGTCATCATCGACGCGGTCAGTCGTCGTCGCCCTCGTCCACAGGCTCGGTGGTCGGGTAGCCGTCCTCGGTGACGACCGCCTTGCCCGTGGCCTTCTCGATGGCCTCGACCAGGGCCCGCTGGCGGGCGTCGAAGAACCCCGCGAAGTCGTCCTTCGCGAGCAGCTCCGGATCGGCCAGGTGGGTGCGGATGTGGTCGGCCACCGTGTCCGCGTCCACTTCGGCGCTCTTGGCGAGCCGCGGGAGGTACGAGGAGGGTGCCGCCCCGCCAATGATCCGGTTGGTGCGCCCGGTCAGTGGGGTCTTGTTGACGATCGAGTTGTAGCTCCCCCGCTCGATGCCCTCCCGCTCACACCACGCCTGCGGGAAGATGTGGTGGATGTCCACGGCCTCCGCGAAGTACTCGGTGATCTCGGTCTTCTCGCCGGTCCGCCAGTCGACTGCGCCCTCCTTCATCAGTAGGGCGTAGATGCCCTTGTAGGCGGCGCTGTTGCGGGTGCGCAGGGTCAGCAAGCGGCTCGCACTGAACCGGGAGTCGCGGACGGTGCGGGGTTCGGGGCCGGCCCCGCGCACCCAGGCCACCGTCTCGGGAAGGTCGTGGCTCAGCCGGGTTTCCGTCGTACCGCCGTACAGCTCCCCGAACACGCCGCACCAGTACCAGCGGGCCAGCTTCTGCTGGGCACCCGCCGGTTCGGCGTGCTCACCGAGCACGCTGAGGATCGCGGCGAGCGGGATGAGCTGCGTCCCGTACGGCAGGAACTTGGTGTCGAAGAGGTACTGCTGGCGCAGGAACTTGGCGGAGTCCTTGAAGCCCCGGACGACCAACGGCGCGAAGCGGCGGTACTCGTCCAGCCCCAGCTCCAACATGTCCTTGCGCTTGCAGCCGATGCGGGGCAGCCGCTCCTCGTCCACCCCGGAGTCGGCGGCCCGGGCCCGCCGGTCGGCCGTCGCCATCAGTGTGACGGCCTGCAGGAAGTCGGTGTTGGACACCTGCGTGAGGACGCGGTACTCGGGCGCCTTCCAGTCGGCCCGGACCTCTTGGTCCCAATGGCTGCGCAGGTCGAACTCGTCGGCGGCGTAAGTGGCGGTGAGCAGCTCGAAGACCGTGAGGGTGACGCCGCCCGTGTTGACCTTCTCGAAGACCTGGCAGACGGCCTGGCGCTCGGTCTGCTTGCCGAGTTCGATCACCGGAACCTGGTACAGCTCGAAGGGGCGGACGAACGCCTCCTCGAAGTCCCGCCACCCCTTGCGGCCGTCCTCGCCCCGGGCCTTCCAGTAATCCTCGTAGCCGTAGCTCCACTCACGGTTGTCGAAGAGCCGGGAGAGCGGGAAGAGGCGGGCCGCGTACTCCTGCTCCGGGGTCGAGCAGTCCTCGACGGGCTCGCCCCGGAAAGTGCGGACCACCCGGTCCGCCGGGAGCAGTCGGATGGCGTCCTCGCGGTCCGTCTGCGGGTCGAGGGCCTTGTCCATGTCGACGTAGAACCAGCCGGAGATCGGCTGCTTGCGCTGGTTCTGGGTCTCGACCGGCTTGCCGAGCATGAGCGACTGGAAGAGCGAGGTCATCCGCTGCTGGCCGTCGAGGATCAGGGTGTCCGGCCGTGTGTCGGGGGGCGGGGTGGCGCCTTCGACCGGGCGGTACTTGAACCGGACGTCACCGCCGGTCTCGAGCAGCATCAGGGTGCCGACCGGGTATCCGCGGGAGATCGAGGCGAGCAGACCGATGATGTTGTGGTCCGGCCACACCCAACCGCGTTGGAACTCCGGTAGCTGGGCCCTGCCCTCGGCCACGCTCCGCAACAGTGTGATCAGTTGGATCTTGTCGATTCCGAACGCTTGCTCCGGCATGGCCCGTCCCCCTCGTGGTGCTCGACCCTCGCGAGGGTATCGGGTGACCGGGCGGGTGCGCTGGCCGTTCCGCAAGGGTGCCGGGGCTGGTGAGCGGGGGTGCGGAGGTTCGTCGGGACCCGTCGCCCCGCGCGCCTTGTGGGCGCGGTGCGGGCGACCGGGCTGCGGCCTCTGATCGAGTGCCGTGACAGCCATCCTGGCGCACGCGGGGGGTGGTGGAGGCGGGCCGAAGGTCCCTGATGTCAGGGCCGAACAGGCGGGACCTGCGGGATGTCAGTGGCGCTTGGACGCTTCGCGGGCCTTCTCCGCGATGCCCTCCAGGACGCCCTTCGGGTCGCCGGCGGGGTCCACGGCGCGGCCGACGTTGCGCTTGATGGTGTCGCTGACGGTCACCCAGGAGGGGTCGTTGACCGGGTAGAGCTGAGCGCCGCGCAGGGCGGTCAGGAACTGCTCGTCGCCCCTGTCGAGGCCGCCGCCCGCCGGGGTGCGCGACGCCGAGATGGTGGAGGGCAGCAGGTGGTAGCGGCCGGCGAAGTCGCTCAGGTTCTTGTCCTGGTAGACGAAGTCCAGGAAGCGGCCGATCTGCTCGCGGTGGCCGTTCTGCTTGAAGGCCATCATCCAGTCGGCGACGCCGACGGCCGGCGGGGTCTCGCCACTGCCCAGGGCGTCGTTGACCGGCATGGTGACCGTGCCGACGCCGATGCCCTTGGCCTTCGCCTCGTGGAGCAGCGACGGGTAGCCGTTGAGCATGCCGACCTCGCCGCGCAGGAAGGCGGCGAAGGCGTCCTGGCGGTTGAACTGGGCGGGCGGCACCGGCCCGAGCAGGCCCGGGCCGACCAGGTTGTCCTTGATCCAGCGGAAGGTCTCGACGTTGGCGTCGGAGGCCAGGCTGTAGTTGCCGCTGCTGTCGGCGTAGCCGCCGCCGTTGCTCAGCTCCCAGATCATCGCTTCCGCGTGGGCCTCTTCGGGGCCCAGCGGCAGGGCGTACGGGTACTTCACTCCCTTGTCCTTGAGCGCCTTGGCCGCGCTCTTGAGCTCCGACCAGGTCCGCGGGGCGTTCACGCCGGCCTTGGTGAAGAGGGCCTGGTTGTAGAAGAGCAGCCGGCTGCTCGCGACGAAGGGCAGGCCGTAGAGGGTGTTGCCGACCGAGCCCGCCTCGGCCAGCGGCGCCAGGAAGTTCGCCTCGGCGGTGACCGGCAGCAGTTCCTCGGCCGAGTAGAGCTTGCCCTGGGCAGCGAAGTCGGAGTACCCGCCCATGAGGGCCATGTCGGGCGCTTTGCCCGCCTTCACCATTTTGCTGACCTCGCGGTCGATGTTCGCCCACGGCAGCAGGGTGACCTCGACCTCGATGCCCGGGTGCGCGGCGGTGAAAGAGTCCGACATCTTGTCCCAGAAGGCCTTCGAGCTGGTGCTCGGGCCGTCTCCGTATTCGGCGGCGACCAGCCGCAGCGTCACGGCGTCCCCGCCGTCACCTGCGCCGGAACCGCAGCCCGCCAGGGGGAGCAGGAGACCGAGCACGGCCGCGCCCGCGGCCGTGCGGAATGTTCTTCGTCGCACGAGAGAATTCCCCGAATTTCTTTTGTAGCCCGACGTTACTTATGGGTTGCTCCGGGTCGGGGTGTCCCCGCACGGCCCGTTGGCCGGAATTCTCTCCTGGTGAAGGGCGATTGATTCCATTGGGGCACTACTTGTGGGCAATGCTCCAAGCGGTGGATTTCGCAATGGTGTTTTCCGATATGTGATCAACAATTCGGACGCGCGTAGACATACCGAAAAGCCCGCTTCCGGTCGGGAAGCGGGCTTTTCGGCAGGAGGAGTGTCGCGCCGGGGTCGCGGGTGGCGCGAAGCGGCCGTCAGTCGGCGAAGTCGCCCGCGTACGGGTCCGGCTCGCCCGTCTCGGGGTTGCGGCCCTCCTGCCAGCGGCGCTGGGCCTTGCGCCAGTGCACGAAGCCGAGCTGCTCGCCGTCCCAGAAGGTGATGCCGACGGGGCTCATGTCGAACTCGTCCGAGCACATCCGCAGCAGGAACTCCGCCATGCCGTACGGGTACACCGCGAAGACGTCGGCGGTGTGCCGCCCGCAGACCAGCACCGGCCAGCGGTCCGGATCGGGATCGGTGGTCAGCCAGCACAGGATGTCGGCGCCGCCGACCACGCCCCAGGCCAGGATCGACTCCGGATCGATGTCGAAGGCGGCCCGGCCGCCCTCCGCCGCCCACAGTGCACGGGCGTTCGCGGTCTCCTCGGCCATCTCGGCCGGGTCCCACTGCGGCCCCGGCTTGGGCAGCGGCAGCAGGATCGCCGCCTCGCCGTTGATCGTGCCCGCGCCGAAGCGCCCCATGAAGGCGACGTAGTCGGCGGGGAAGCGGGTGCCCCAGACCGCCTCGGCGGCCGGCCAGTCGATGTCCTCGTCGGCCCCGTGCGTGGCGGACATGATCTGTTCCAACGCCTTGACCCGCGCGTTCTCCGCCACGTCCGCTCCCCGACGATCCCTGCACCCCGCCCGATGCCCAACCGTCCCAACCTACCCCGCCCCGCGGGCCGGTCCCAGTGCGGTGCTCAGCCGGGGACGGACCCGTCCTCCGCCCCGCCCTCCGCCCCGTCCTCCACGCCGCCCCCGGCGCGCACCCGCACGCTCACGCCCGGCCGCAGTCCCCAGCCCGCCATCGCCCCCGCCGACGCCTCCAGCACGTGCCGCGCGCGCGGCCGCGGCAGCCCGAGCCGGCCCGGGACCATCGTGCGCACCGCCAGGACCCGCAGCCGCCGGTCCAGGTAGGCCACGTCGATCGCGAAGCGCATCCCGAAGGTGTGCACGCTGGCGGCCGGGGTCAGCAGCATCGCGCCCCCGATCCCGTCCCGTCCGAGCAGGCCCCGGGTCCGCGCGCGGTACGAGGCCGCGATCTCCAGGGCGACCGCGCCGCCCTCCGGGAGGTCGAGCGCGCCCGGTCCGTCCTGCCAACGCCGTGCCATCCGCATCCCCCGTCTCGGCGGCCGCCCGCCCCGGCGGGGCCCCGGCCGGGACCAGTCTCCGCCGGGGCGGGCGGCCGGGCCATGGGTCCCCGGGCCCATGACCCCGGGGGCGCGGGGGCCTACGGTCGGCGGGATGGGCGTGGTCGTGATCATCCTTGCCGCCGGCTACGGCGCGGCCGCCGGGCTGCTCCTGCCGCTGGCCGCCTACCGGCTCGGGGTCGAGCCGCGGGAGCCGTGGAGGGCGAGCTGCCCCCGGGGGCACCCGCTGGGCCGCGGGCCGCGCGGCTGGCTGGGGCCCGCGCGGTGCTCGGGCCGCCCGTACGGGCCGAGCGCCCCCCGTACGGCCGTACTCGCCGCGCTGGTCTGCGCGGCGCTGGCCGCGGCCGCCGGGGCCCGGCCGGAAACCGCGGTCTTCGTCGCGCTGGCGCCCGTACCGGTCCTGCTCGCCCTGGTGGACCTGGCCGTGCACCGGCTGCCCGACGTGCTGACCCTGCCGCTGGCGGCCGCGGTGGCCGCGCTGCTCGGGGTGGCGGCCCTGCTGCCGGGGACCGCCGGGTCCTGGCCGCTCGCGCTGCTGGGCGGGGGCGCGCTCGGGGCGGCGTACCTCGTGCTCTTCGTCGTCAACCCGGCCGGACTCGGCTTCGGGGACGTCAAGCTCGCGCTCCCGCTCGGGGTCGCTCTTGGGTGGTACGGGTGGGGGGTATGGGCGACGGGCGCCTTCCTGGGCCTCCTCTACGGCGCCCTGTACGGCCTCGGCCTTGTGCTGCGGGGCCGGGCGCGAGGTCGGGACCCCTTCCCCTTCGGACCCTTCATGGCCGCCGGCGCGCTCACCGGAATGCTGCTCGGTGGTTTCGGAGCGTAATGCCGGCGCGCCGATGCACGCAGCAGGCTTTACGAAGGGTTATGGTGGAACCCCCCCCTCGGGCCGGTCCGTATCCCCCCCACGGACCGGCCCGTTTTTCTTCCCCGGTCCCCCGGACCCGAGGGTGCGGGGAACGCGCAGGTCATCCCCGCTGGGCCCAGATGTTGGTCCCCGGAGTCGAGACCGCGAAGGAATCGATCTCCTTCAGCTCCTCCGCCGAGAGCGGCGCCGCCGCCAGCGCGGCCACGTTCTCCTCCAGCTGCTTCACGCCGGACGCGCCGATCAGCGCCGAGGTCATCCGCTCGTCGCGCAGCACCCAGTTCAGCGCCAGCTGCGACAGCGACTGCCCGCGCCGGGCCGCGATGTCGTTCAGGCCGTTCAGCCGCCGGACCACGTCCTGCGAGAGCAGGTCCGGGTTGAGGGACTTGCCCTGGGTGGCCCGCGAGCCCTCCGGGATCCCCTTGAGGTACTTGCCGGTCAGTAGGCCCTGGGCCAGCGGCGCGAAGGAGATGCAGCCCATGCCGGCCTCCTCCAGCGCGTCCAGCAGCCCGTCCTCCTCCGTCCAGCGGTTGATCATGGAGTACGAGGGCTGGTGGATCAGCGGTCGCACGCCGAGGTCGCGCAGGATCCGCACCGCCTCGGCCGTCTGCTCCGCCGTGTAGGAGGAGACGCCGACGTACAGCGCCTTGCCCTGCTGGACCGCGGACGCGAGGGCGCCCATGGTCTCCTCCAGCGGGGTGTGCGGGTCGAAGCGGTGCGAGTAGAAGATGTCGACGTAGTCCACGCCCATCCGCTTCAGGGACGCGTCGAGGGAGCCGAGCAGGTACTTGCGGCTGCCCCACTCCCCGTAGGGACCGGCGTGCATCAGGTAGCCGGCCTTGGTGGAGAGGACCAGCTCCTCGCGGTGGGACGCGAAGTCCTGGGCGAAGATCTTGCCGAAGTTCAGCTCGGCGGAGCCGGGCGGCGGCCCGTAGTTGTTGGCCAGGTCGAAGTGGGTCACGCCGAGGTCGAAGGCCCGCCGCAGGATCGCCCGCTGGTTCGCCAGGGACGCGTCGTCCCCGAAGTTGTGCCACAGGCCCAGGGAGATCTCGGGGAGCTTCAGGCCGCTGCGGCCCGAGCGGCGGTACTTCATGGAGTCGTAGCGCGAAGGCTCTGCCCGATAGGGATTGGTATCAGTCACGTTGTCCTCCCTATCACGGACCTGTGACAGACCGAGTTGGGTGAGGCCCCCGCAAGCGCAGTAATGTTGCGGCCCTGAGGGGGGACCGCAATTCGCACGGGGGCATTGCACGGAGGGGCTGGAAGATCGTGAATCTGCGCGACCTGGTGTACAGGCTCTACGCACGCCGGGTGGAAGGCCGCATCGACCATGACGCGGCGCCCAAGCACATCGGCGTCATCCTGGACGGCAACCGGCGCTGGGCCAAGGCCTCCGGGGGCACCACGGAACAGGGCCACCAGGCCGGGGCCGAGAAGATCTCCGAGCTGCTCGGCTGGTGCGACGAGTCGGACGTCGAGGTCGTGACCCTGTGGATGCTCTCCACGGACAACCTCGACCGCCCCGAGAACGAGCTCGGCCCGCTGCTGACGATCATCGAGAACACCGTGCGGGGCCTCGCCGCGGACGGCCGCTGGCGCGTCCACCACGTCGGGAACATGGACCTGCTGCCCTCCCGCACGCAGTCCGTGCTCAAGGAGGCCGAGGAGGCCACCCTCGACCGCGGCGGAATACTGGTCAACGTCGCGGTCGGATACGGCGGCCGCCAGGAGATCGCGGACGCGGTGCGCTCGCTGCTCCTGGAGCACGCCTCGAAGGGCACCTCCTTCGAGGAGCTGGCCGAGATCCTCGACATCGACCACATCGCCGAGCACCTCTACACCCGGGGCCAGCCCGACCCGGACCTCGTGATCCGCACCAGTGGGGAACAGCGGCTCTCCGGCTTCATGCTCTGGCAGAGCGCCCACTCCGAGTACTACTTCTGCGAAGTGTTCTGGCCGGCCTTCCGCAAGGTGGACTTCCTGCGGGCGCTGCGCGACTACGCGGCACGTCACCGGCGTTACGGGACCTGATCCCCGACCGCTCCACGCCCTGCCCCACCACGGGCCCCGGACCTCCGTCCGGGGCCCGTACGCGCGTCCGGGCGCTCACCGTCACGATCCGCGCGCGGCCTTCACCAGGGATTCACCGAGCGTCCGTCATATGCCGTGGCATGGCAGTGGGTGTTCGAGGGCATACCCCATGCAGGTCGACGCCCGGTCCACGGGTGTCGAGTCTCAGCGGGCGGCACAGGGCCGTCCGCCCGGGAGGCCCTTTGCACCAGGACGCGCGTGCGGTTCGCACGGACGGATTGGAGGGCCGGTGCTCGGCCCTGGCATCGCGGCCGATGACCGGTCCGGTCTTCATGGCCCGACCTCTTCCGAGGGGGTACGTCCTTCCGTGGTGACCAGCACAAAGCGCCGCCTGCCCGACAGGCGGACCTACGTCCTCGACACCAGCGTCCTGCTGGCAGACCCCAACGCGATCTCCCGCTTCGACGAGCACGAGGTCGTGCTCCCGATCGTGGTGATCACCGAGCTGGAGGCCAAGCGGCACCATCCCGAACTCGGCTACTTCGCCCGGCAGGCGCTGCGCCTGCTCGACGACTTCCGCGTTCGCTACGGTCGCCTCGACGCACCCATCCCGTTGGGCGATCTCGGCGGCACCCTGCGTGTCGAGCTCAACCACTCCGATCCGGGCATCCTGCCCGCGGGCTTCAGGTTGGGGGACAACGATTCACGGATCCTCGCGGTCGCGCGCAACCTCCAGGCCGAGGGGTACGACGTCACGGTCGTGTCGAAGGATCTCCCGCTGCGCATCAAGGCCTCCTCCGTGGGGCTGATCGCCGAGGAGTACCGGGCGGAACTCGCCATCACCGATGCCGGGTGGACCGGCATGAGCGAGATCGCCCTCTCCGGCGAGCAGGTGGACCTCCTCTACTCCGAGGACCGGCTGTACGTCCCCGAGGCGGCGGAACTGCCCGTGCACACCGGGTTGGTCATCCAGTCCGAGCGGGGCAAGGCGCTGGGCCGGGTCACCGCGGACGGCAACGTGCGGCTCGTGAAGGGCGACCGCGAAGCCTTCGGGCTGCACGGCCGCAGCGCCGAGCAGCGCATCGCGCTGGACCTGCTGCTCGACCCGGAGATCGGGATCATCTCCATGGGCGGCCGGGCCGGTACCGGCAAGTCCGCGCTCGCGCTCTGCGCGGGCCTGGAGGCGGTGCTGGAGCGCCGGCAGCACCAGAAGGTGATGGTCTTCCGGCCGCTGTACGCGGTGGGCGGCCAGGACCTCGGCTACCTCCCCGGTGACGCGGCCGAGAAGATGAGCCCCTGGGCCCAGGCGGTGTTCGACACCCTCTCGGCGGTCGCCGGACGGGACGTCATCGAGGAGGTGCTGGGTCGCGGGATGCTGGAGGTGCTGCCGCTGACGCACATCCGGGGGCGTTCGCTGCACGATGCCTTCGTGATCGTGGACGAGGCCCAGTCGCTGGAACGCAACGTCCTGCTGACCGTGTTGTCCCGAATCGGGGCGAACAGTCGGGTCGTGCTGACCCACGACGTCGCCCAGCGGGACAACCTGCGGGTCGGCCGGTACGACGGAGTGGTGGCCGTGGTCGAGAAGTTGAAGGGCCATCCGCTCTTCGCCCACATCACGCTCTCCCGCTCCGAGCGCTCGCCCATCGCCGCCCTCGTGACGGAGATGCTGGAAACTCTCTGAAAACAATCCGAAAGGACCCATAGCGGTACGGAAGTTGGCGCCGTCCGGCAAAGGCGAGAGAGCCTAGCCGGGCGGCGCCGCGCTGCACAGGGATTCATCGAAAACAACGGCGTCGCAGCAGGTGTGACCTTTCCCACGCAACGGAGAATTGCCTCGCGGCGTCGAGGTCCGGCAGAGTCTGGTCTCCGTAAGGCCCCGCATACGGCACACGTGTATCCCTCGTGGCTGCACAGCTCAGCAACAACTCCACAGACGACCGCCGTATGCCGCCCGCAAGCACCATGTGGCACTCCCGACGAGGGAGTTGCCCACGGGCCCGCGCCTCCCGTGACCACAGACCATGGAGGCCAGCGTCAGGGGCATTCCTGCGTCCTGCGAGGTCACCGTCCGGACGCTGCTGGAAGGACACCGTGTGAGCCGCATCTCGGTCAGGGGATTCGCCGTGGCATCAGCCACCGCGGTCACCACCGTCGGCGCCGTCGTGGGTGTTGCCACAGGCGACCCCCAGAACTCGAACAACCTCGAGACGACCGCGTCGGGAGCGACTCTCCTCGCAGACATTCCCGCGGGCGAGCAGGCCCGTGTGCAGAACGCCTCGCTGACGCAGCAGGCCGACGCCCTCTCGCACGCCGCGGACACCGACGCCAAGCGCTCGACCGAGGAAGCCGCGCGCGTCCAGGCGGCCAAGGACGCCAAGGACAAGAAGTCCGAGGCCCTGGCCAAGGAGAAGTCGGAAGCCGAGGCGAAGGCGAAGAAGGAGCGCGAGGAGAAGGACGAGGTGGCCAGCCGCTCGGCCGGTCGCGACGCCTCCTCCTTCACCCCGAAGAGCTCGTACACGATCGCCGACGTCAAGGCGATCGCCCGGCAGATCGTGCCGGCGTCGCAGTTCCAGTGCTTCTCGAACATCGTCGACGCCGAGTCGACCTGGAACTACCAGGCCGTCAACTCCAGCTCGGGTGCCTACGGCCTGGTGCAGGCCCTGCCCGGCTCGAAGATGAGCTCGGTCGCCTCCGACTGGCGCACCAACCCGGCCACGCAGATCCAGTGGGGCCTGAACTACATGAACGAGCGGTACAACAGCCCGTGTGGCGCCTGGTCCTTCCACCAGGCCAACGACTGGTACTAGGCCGCACCCCCCGCTCAACCCCGAGGAGCCCCGCACCGTCCTACGGTGCGGGGCTCCTCGCGTGTACCGTCGTCGGGGTCGCGTAGGGACGGGTGGGGGGAAAGGGACGACATGTCGAAGTGGTCAGCCTGGCTGGGCAGAGTGGGACGAGGGCTGAGCCAGGTCGAGGCGAAGCTGGACGAACGACGGGCCGAGGTCGAGGCGGAGAACGCGGACCCGGACCTCGTCGCGCCCGGGCCCGCCCCGGCGCGCGCGGCCGCCGGCGGCGTCGAGGCGTCCGGGGCCACCGAGCAGAGCGCGGCGCGCCTGCGGCCCGACCCGGTGGCCGTGGTGCCCTGGGGGATGCGGGTGGCCGCCGAGGTCAGCTGGCGGCTGCTGCTGGTCGCCGGGATGCTCTGGGTCGTCATGAAGGTGATCAGCGAAGTCAGGCTCGTGGTGCTGGCCTTCGCCGCCGCCCTGCTCGTCACCGCGCTGCTCCAGCCCTTCGTGGTCCGGCTGCGCCGGCTCGGCCTGCCCCGCGGGCTCGCCACCGCCGTCACCGCCATCCTCGGCTTCGTGATCATCGGGCTGGTCGGCTGGTTCGTGGTGTGGCAGGTCATGGAGAACCTCGACCAGCTCTCCGCCCGGGTCCGCGACGGCATCGAGGAGCTCAAGCGGTGGGCCCTCAACAGCCCGTTCCACGTGACCGAGCAGCAGATCAACGACATCGCCAAGAACCTCAGCGACACCATCGGCACCAACACCCAGGAGATCACCTCCGCCGGGCTCCAGGGCGTCACGGTGATGGTCGAGGTGCTGACGGGCATCCTGCTCGCCATGTTCTCCACCCTCTTCCTGCTGTACGACGGCAAGAAGATCTGGGAGTGGGTGCTCGGCCTGGTGCCCACCGCCGCGCGCGCCGGGGTCGCGGGCGCCGGTCCGCGCGCCTGGCGCACCCTGACCGCCTACGTGCGGGGCACGGTCATCGTGGCCCTCATCGACGCCATCTTCATCGGCCTGGGCCTATGGTTCCTCGACGTGACGATGGCCGTGCCGCTGGCCGTCTTCATCTTCCTGTTCGCCTTCATCCCGCTGGTCGGCGCGGTCATCTCGGGAGCCCTCGCGGTGGTCGTGGCGCTGGTGACCCAGGGCCCGTTCACGGGCCTGATGGTGCTGGCCGTCGTCCTGGCCGTGCAGCAGATCGAGGGGCACGTGCTCCAGCCCTTCATCCTGGGCCGGGCGGTACGGGTGCACCCGCTCGCGGTGGTGCTCTCGGTGGCCGCCGGTGGCATGATCGCCGGTATCGGGGGCGCCGTGGTCGCCGTACCGCTGGTGGCCGTCACCAACACGGTCGTCGGCTACCTGCGGGTGTATTCCAGGGAACAGGACGCGCAGTTCGGACCGGGCCCGCACGGGGCCACGGCCGTGGACCGGGCGGCGGTCGAACAGGGGGAGTAGCGCGGTGATATCCGAGCCCGAGGCGGATGCAGGCTGGACCACCGAGGTGACCGGGTCGGCCGGCGGGCCACCGGGGTCGCCCGGGGAGGACCTCGCCACGGGTCCCGGCAGCGCCGGCCGGGGCGCCTCGCGGGGCGGCCGGTGGGCGTGGGCCCTGGGCGGGGCGGTCGTGGCCTGCGCCCTCTGGGCGGGCGGGCTGTACGCCTACGGGGACCGGCTGGACGCGCCGCCGATGGCCTACGCGCTGCCGGACAAGCTGTGCGACGCGCTGAAGGCCAAGGCGCTCACCGCCGCCGTGGGGGACCTGAGCACGGGCAATCCGAGCAGTCAGACCGCCGACCATCCGGCGATGAGCTGGGCGATGTGCATGACGGGCAGCCCGGCCGACACGGACCAGGACGTCAAGTACAACGTGTGGGCGTCCGTGCAACTGCACAGGAAGACCGACCCGGAGGCGGAGTTCGACGTCCAGAGCCCGTGGATGACGCTGACGAACGCGGGGGACCGGACCTCCGTGCCGGACCTCGGCGAACGGGCCGTGATGGCCCGCGCGGGCGACGGCCAGGGGCCCGAGCTGAAGGTGTTGGACGGCGGCGCGGTGTTCACGCTCTCGGTCATGTCCGTGACCACCAGGGTGCGCGACCCCGGGGCGAGCGACACCGTCGACTACGCCCCGATCGAGGCGGCCATGATCTCGGACATGCGCGACCTGATGGCGGCCCTGAAGAAGTAGCGTCGCGCTCGAGGAGCCGGACGCACAACGGGCCCCGCTGCCGTGGTGACGGCGGCGGGGCCCGGTGCGGTGCACGCGCGGGTAGCGCGGATCCGTGGGGTGTTACACGGTGGCGGTGGCCTCGGCGAGCACGGCCTCCGCGTCGAGGGTGACCGCGACGGCCTGGATCACCGAGGCGACCTTGAAGGCCTCCTGCACCGTCTCGCGGTCGACGCCGGCCTTGCGCAGGACCTGCTCGTGCGAGTCCAGGCACTGGCCGCAGCCGTTGACCGCGGAGACCGCGAGCGACCACAGCTCGAAGTCGACCTTCTCGACGCCCGGGTTGCCGATGACGTTCATCCGCAGGCCCGCGCGCAGCGTGCCGTACTCCGGGTCGGAGAGCAGGTGGCGGGTGCGGTAGAAGACGTTGTTCATCGCCATGATCGCGGCGGCGGACTTGGCCGCGGTGTAGGCCTCCGCGGACAGGTTCGCCTGGGCCTCCGGCTCCAGCTCACGCAGGACGCGCGGGGAGCGGGCGGCGATCGCGCAGGCCAGGACGGTGCCCCACAGCTGCTGCTGCGAGAGCTTGTCCTGGTTGCCGATGACCGAACCGAGGTTCAGCTTCAGGTCCTTGGCGAAGTCCGGTACGGCCGACTTCAGCGTGTCGAGGGACACGGGTCACTCACCGGCCAGCAGCGCGCCGGCGTCGAGGGTGCCCTCGCCCTTGTTCCAGTTGCAGGGGCACAGCTCGTCGGTCTGCAGGGCGTCGAGGACCCGCAGGACCTCCTTGGGGTTACGGCCCACGGAACCGGCGGTCACCATCGTGAACTGGATCTCGTTGTTCGGGTCGATGATGAAGACGGCGCGCTGGGCGAAGCCGTCCTCGCCCTGGACGCCGCAGTCGCGCATCAGCTCGTGCTTGGAGTCGGCCAGCATCGGGAAGGGCAGGTCACGCAGGTCGGCGTGGTCCTTGCGCCAGGCGTGGTGGACGAACTCGGAGTCGCCGGAGACGCCGAGGATCTGGGCGTCGCGGTCGAGGAACTCGTCGTTCAGCTTGCCGAAGGCGGCGATCTCGGTCGGGCAGACGAAGGTGAAGTCCTTCGGCCAGAAGAACACCACGCGCCACTTGCCCTCGTAGGCCTTGTGGTCGATCTGGGCGAACTCGCTACCGGCCTCCAGGGAGACACAAGCGGTCAGATCGTACGAGGGGAACTTGTCACCGACAGTGAGCACACGCACTCCAAGCGGAAGGGAAAGTGGCCCTTTTGGGGGCTTTCCAAGGGGGTTGGACGTATCTCACATGCTGGCACACCTGGATTGATTACAGAAATAGCTACTCTTGTGGTGGGTGATCGGAGGTACCTATCAGTGGCTGCCAGTAAGAGTGGAATGAAGGGCGCCGTGTCGGCCCCCGCCAAGAGCGGCGCGAAGACCGGCTCGAAGAGTGGCTCGAAACAGCCCACGCTGGCCCAGCTACGCGCCTTCGCGGCCGTCGCGGAGCACCTGCACTTCCGGGACGCGGCCGCCGCCATCGGGATGAGCCAGCCCGCCCTGTCCGGCGCCGTCTCCGCGCTGGAGGAGGCCGTCGGCGTACAGCTCCTGGAGCGCACCACCCGCAAGGTGCTGCTCTCCCCGGCGGGCGAGCGGATCGCCGCCCGCGCGCAGGTGGTCCTGGAGTCCGTGGTCGCGCTGATGGAGGAGGCCGAGGCGGTACGGGCCCCCTTCACCGGAGTGCTGCGGCTCGGGGTGATCCCCACCGTCGCCCCCTACCTGCTGCCGACCGTCCTCGGGCTCTTCCAGCGGCGCTACCCGCTGATGGACCTCCAGGTGCACGAGGAGCAGACCTCCTCGCTGCTGGAGGGGCTCACCGGCGGCCGCCTCGACCTGCTGCTGCTCGCGGTACCGCTCGGGGTGCCCGGGGTCACCGAAGTCCCGGTCTTCGACGAGGACTTCGTGCTGCTGGTCCCGCGCGAACACCCGCTCGCGGGGCGCCGGGACATCCCGCGCGAGGCGCTGCGCGGGCTCCAACTGCTGCTGCTCGACGAGGGGCACTGCCTGCGGGACCAGGCCCTGGACATCTGTCGCGAGGCCGGGCGCGGCGAGGGCGCGGACGTCACCACGACCGCCGCCGGGCTCTCCACCCTCGTCCAACTCGTCGCGGGCGGCCTGGGCGTCACCCTGCTGCCGCGCACCGCGCTGCGGCTGGAGACCACCCGCAACGAGTACCTCGCCACCGGGTACTTCGCCGAACCCGCGCCGTCGCGCCGGATCGCGCTGGCGATGCGGACGGGCACGGCCCGGGCGCAGGAGTTCCGGGCCGTCGCGCAGTCGCTGCGGCACGCGGTGCGCCCGCTCCCGGTCTGGACCGCCGAGTAGGCCGCGGGCCCGCGGCGCTCACTCGGTCCGCAGGCCGTCCGGGCGCATCATCCGCAGCAGCGGCGGCAGGCTGAGCAGTGTCACCAGGAGGACCAGGGCGCCGCCGGCCCCGACCATCGCCAGGATCACGTTCCACTCGATCACCACGGGCAGCCCCGTCATCCGCAACAGGACCGAACCCAGGGTCAGGCCCACGGCGCTGGCGAGGACCAGGGCCAGCGCGATCGGCAGCGCCGTCTGCCACAGCACCGACAGGCACAGCGTGCGGCGTGGGGTGCCGAAGGCGACCAGCGAGGACAGCAGCCGCGCCCGTTCGCGCAGTTGCTCCAGCTGCGCCACCAGCAGGCTCAGCCCGATGAGTACCAGCACCAGCACGGATCCGATGTACAACCCGCTCCGGATGGTGTCGTACTGGCCGTTGGTCTTGGCGTACTGGAGCTGGTACGCCCGGGCGAGCGGGTCCGCCCGGTAGGTGGCCGTGCGGACGTTCTCCACCGCCTCCGGCACCGCCGGGTCGAGCATGACGTACGCGTTCGCGAAGACCTGCGCGTCGGCCACCGGCGGTGCGACGGACGGAGTGGTCAGCAGGCCGGTGCCGAGGCCCCCGTCCGGGTCGAGGCGGGCGGAGACCTTCCGGACGCCCTGGGGGACCGTCCACTCGACCGGCTTGCCGTCGTCCGGGTCTCCCGACACGGCGCCCACGAAGAGCTTGGTGCCGGCCCCGGGCGGGACGGCGTCCGACGATCCGTCCGGGTTCGGGCTCCCCGTCAGGGCGAAGGAGTCGCCCTCGGCGCAGGTCTGGATCACCGCGACCTCGCGCAGCGCGTCACAGGTGCCCACGGTGATCTGGAGGCTCGACTCGCCGGCCGGCACTTTGGGGGCCGCGCTGGTCCTGGTCAGGGCGACGGTCTTGGTGACGCCCTCGGCCTGCGCGACCTTCGCGGCGATGTCCTCGATCCGCAGGTCGGACCCGGGCTGGCGGTCCGCGGTCACGGCCATCTGGGCCCGCGCGGGGTCGACGCCGACGAGGGAGGTGTACACGGACTCGGTGCCGGCGAAGAGGATCTGCAGCGCGATGGCCCCGGCGACCGCGACCGCGACGCCGTTGACCAGTCGGGCCGCCGTACCGCTGGCGACCTGGAGGCGGCGCACGGCGAGCTGCCAGGAGACGGGGCCGCGGGACAGTCGGGAGACGCTCCGCTCGACCAGCCAGGGCAGCACGGCGGTGATGCCCACGAGCAGCAGGACGACGCCCGTGCTCACCTGGCCCTGGTGGAAGCGCGTGGGGTCGTCGGTGCTCCGGTTCGCCAGCGGCGCGAGGAGCGCGATCCCGCCGAGCGGCGGCAGCAGCCGCCACCAGATCCGGCGCTTGGCGGGGGGCGCGGCCCGTACGACGCCCAGCGGTTCGATGCCCACGCCGCGCAGGGTGAAGAGGGTGACCGCGACCGAGAGCAGCGGTACGGCGACGGCGACGAGCGCCGCGAGCCAGGGGCTCGGGTCGAGATCGCCGGGGAAGACGCCGCGCCGCCCCAGCGCCGGGCTGGCGACCAACTGCCGTGAGACGAGGAAGAAGAGGACGCCGAGGCCCAGGCCGAGGACGGCCCCGGCCAGCGCCTCGCCCGCGGCGATCCGGCGCACCATCCGGACGTCGGCGCCGACCAGGCGGAGCGCGGCGAGGCGGCGGTCGCGCTGCTCGCCGCCGAAGCGGGTGGCGGCGGCGATGAAGACGGTGACCGGCATCAGCAGCGCGACGAAGGTCAGGACGACCATCAGGGCCAGGACCGGGTCGAGCCGGTCGCCTTCGTCGGCGGCGCCGAAGGCGTCGTAGCGCTGGACCTGTCCGTAGCGGGCGCCGCTGGTGCGCAGGTCGTCGGTGCCCGCGTAGAAGAACAGCTCGCCGGGGCCGATCAGGCCCGCATCGCCGATCACGGTGAAGGACTTGGCCCCGAAGCGCTCGCGGAGCCGCTGCCCGTCGGCGGACTTCAGCAGCGCGTCCAGGGCGGGGGAGACGGCGAATTCGTCCGGGCGGGGGAAGCGGGAGAGGCCGGGCGGGGCGGGGGCGTCCGGCCCCTCGGCCTTGATGCGGAACCCCTCGATGGTCTTGTGGTGGTACTCCTGGGAGGCCCGCGCGATCAGGAAGGTGTCCGGCCGGGGGCGCTCGGGGCCGGTCAGCGACATGTTCGTGCGGGCGTCGCCGCGGTCGGTACGGGCGGTCAGCGCGCTCGGCAGCGCGGTCGTGACCAGCAGCAGGGCGACGCCGAGCCCGACGCCGACCCCGGTGAGCAGCGTGCGGGTCCACCCCTGGCGGCCGCCGTTCAGGGCGAACCGGGCGCCCATGAGGAGGTCGCGGGCCCAGCCCTGCGCAGCGGTCATACGATGCGCTCCATGTCCTGCGTCCTGCCGTCCCGCACGACGACCTCGCGGTCCGAGAAGGCGGCGACCCGGGCCTCGTGCGTGACCAGGACGACCGCGGTGCTGGCGGCCCGCGCGGCTTCGGTGAGCAGCTGCATGACCAGTTCGCCGTTGAGCGTGTCCAGGGCGCCGGTGGGTTCGTCGGCGAAGACCACCCGGGGGCTGGTGACCAGGGCGCGGGCGATCGCGACGCGCTGGCCCTGGCCGCCGCTGGCCTCGCCGGGCCGCTGGGCGGCTATGTCCTCCACCTCCAGCCGGGTCATCCAGGCCAGGGCGGTGGCCTCGGCCTGTTTGCGCTTGACGCCGTTCAGGCGCAGCGGCAGGGCCACGTTCTCCAGGCAGGTCAACTCCGGGACGAGCTGGCCGAACTGGAAGACGAAGCCGAACTCGCTGCGGCGCAGGGCGCTGCGCTGGGCGTCGTTCATGGCGGACAGCTCGCGCCCGGCGTAGGTGATGGTCCCCGCGTCGGGCGCGACGATCCCGGCCAGGCAGTGCAGCAGCGTCGACTTGCCGGAGCCGGAGGGCCCCATGACGGCGACGACCTCGCCGGGGTGGATGGAGAACTCCGCCCCGATCAGGGCGGAGTTGGAGCCGTAGGACTTGTGCAGACCTTCGGCGGCGAGCAGGGAACCGGCGGGGATCACGGGCGCACCTCGTGGCGGAGCTGGTCCAGGCGGGCCGCGGTCAGCTCCAGCCAGCGCAGGTCGGCTTCCAGGTGGAAGAGGGCGTGGTCACAGATCAGTTGGGCGGCCAGGTCGCCCTTGCGCTTGCGATTGGTCAGCAGGCGCATCGTGCGCAGGTGCTCGGCGCGCTGGGTGTCGAGGAGCTGTTCGGCGCTGCGGCCGGTGAGCAGGGCCAGGACGACCTTGGCGTAGAGGGTCGACTGGAGGTAGGACTCGGGCTTCTCCGGGGACCCCAGCCAGACCTCGACGTCGGTGATCCCGGCGTCCGTGATGGCGTACCGCTTGCGCTCCGGACCGCCGTCGCCCTCGACGCCGTCGACCTCGACGAGGCCGTTCTCCAGGAGCCGGGCCATGGTCGCGTGGACCTCACCGTAGGCGAGCGGCCGACCCTGGCCGAACGTCTCGTCGAAGGCGCGCTTGAGGTCGTAGCCGTCGCGCGGCCCGGCCTCCAGGAGGCCGAGCAGTGTGTGACCTATGGACATGGACCGACTCTACCCACGGCGCACACGCCGCCCGCATACGAGGGCCGCGGGCCCGGGGCCGGCGCGCGAACGCCCCCGGCCCGGTGGGGCGGGGGCGTTCGCGCGGGCTCCCTATTCGGGAGCCGCCTTCGGGGGGCGGCCGCGGCGGGGCATCGGGCCCGGTGCGGAGGGGAGCCGGCCGGACTCGGCGAGCGCGCGGCGGAGCAGGAACTCGATCTGGGCGTTGGCGCTGCGCAGTTCGTCACCGGCCCAGCGGGCGAGGGCGTCGTACACCTGCGGGTCGAGCCGCAGCAGCACCTGCTTGCGGGCCGCGCGCCGGGCCGGGCCCGTGGCCGCCGCGGGTCGGTCGTCCTCGCCGGCCCCGTCGGGGGCCGGCGGCTCGCCGCCCGCCTTCACTGGTAGAGGGTTCCGGTGTTCACGACGGGCTGGGCCGCGCGGTCCCCGCAGAGCACCACCATGAGGTTGGACACCATGGCGGCCTTGCGGTCCGGGTCGAGGTCCACGACGTCCTCTTCCTGCAGGCGGGTCAGGGCCAGCTCGACCATACCCACGGCGCCCTCGACGATCAGGCGACGGGCCGCGACGACCGCGCCGGCCTGCTGGCGCTGGAGCATGGCCGAGGCGATCTCGGGCGCGTAGGCGAGGTGCGTGAAGCGGGACTCGATGATGTGGACGCCGGCCGCCTCGACCCGGGCGTGCAGCTCGACCGCGAGCTTCTCGGTGATCTCCTCGGCGTTGCCGCGCAGGGACAGGCCGCCCTCGTCGTGGGCGTCGTAGGGGTACTCGATCGCGATGTGGCGGACGGCGGCCTCGGTCTGGGTCTCGACGAACTCGGTGAAGTCGTCGACCTCGAAGACGGCGCGCGCGGTGTCCTCCACCTTCCAGACGACGACCGCGGCCAGCTCGATCGGGTTGCCGTAGGCGTCGTTGACCTTCAGGACGGCCGTCTCGTGGTTGCGCACGCGGGTGGAGATCTTGTCGCGGGAGGTCAGCGGGTTGACCCAGCGCAGGCCGTCGGTGCGGATCGTGCCCCGGTAGCGGCCGAAGAGCTGGACCACGCGGGCCTCGCCCGGCGCGACCGTGTTGAGCCCGCACATCGCGTAGAGCGAGCCGAGGATGACGACGATGCCGAAGGCGATCAGACCCGCCTTGGCGCCCACGGCGGTGAGGACGGCACCGGTGGCGATCAGGCCCGCTCCGAGCAGCAGCCCCAGCAGTCCGAGCAGCAGCGCCAGCCCGCCGCCCACGCTCTTCGCGGTGAACTCCCGTACCTGTGGCGCCGGCATTTCATTGATGTTCGTCATGGTTCGCCCCGTTTCGTTCAAGAGGAGCCGGTCGGACTCCCTAGCAAAGTGATATCACTTTTTTGGCGCACCGCAACTCTTCTGGTCTGCTAGGCGTCGGTTCATAGGGCGCGGGTGCTGATTCTCACGTCCGAATTGACCGTTATTGATCAGGATTGTGCAGCCCTTGTCACAGCCGCCGGTGTTAGCTTTCTGAGCTGACGTCGGGGGTTATTGAGCGGAGCGGGAGCGATGGGCCGAGCAGAAGCGCGACGGGCGCAGCAGCAGCGCGGGACGCGGCGTGCGTCGCGCGGTCGCGCGTCGAAGAGCGACCGCGGGAAGAGCGGTGCGGGCGCCGGCAAACGGACCGGCATACGCAGGTTCTTCACCTGGAAGAAGATCCTCGGCACCTTCTTCGGCCTGATCCTGCTCGGCATGGCGGCCCTGGTCGGCCTCTACTTCTACGTCGACGCGCCCAAGCCCAACGAAGAGGCGACGCTCCAGAGCAACGTCTACCAGTGGTCCGACGGCTCCGTCATGACCCGCACGGGCAAGTACAACCGCGAGATCCTGCCCTTCGACAAGGTCCCCGAGGACGTGCGCACCACGTTCATCGCGATCGAGAACAAGAACTTCTACAAGGACCAGGGCATCGACTTCAAGGGTCTGGTGCGCGGGTTCATCTCCACGGTGACCGGCAAGGGCAAGGCCGGTGGTTCGACGATCACGCAGCAGTACGTCAAGAACTACTACCTGAACCAGGACCAGACGGCGACGCGCAAGCTGAAGGAGATGGTCATCTCCCTCAAGACCGACCAGGACATGGGCAAGAACCAGATCCTGGAGGGTTACATGAACACCAGCTACTTCGGTCGCGGTGCTTATGGGATCCAGGCCGCCGCCCAGGCGTACTACGGCGTCGACGCGCAGAAGCTCACCCTGGAGCAGGGCGCCTACCTGGCCGCCGTCCTGCAGGCCCCCAGCTCCTACGACTGGGCGACCGCGGGCCCCAACGGCAAGCGCCTCGTCATGATCCGCTTCAACGCGACCCTCGACAACATGGTCGGCATGGGCAAGCTCGACGAGGCCAAGCGCAAGACCCTGAAGTTCCAGGAGCCCATCAAGCCCAAGCCCACCCCCGGGCGCGAGGGCCAGAAGGGCTACCTGATGGAGGCCGCCGACGCCGAGCTGAACCGGCAGGGCGTCCCCAAGGCCGCGATCGACGCGGGCGGCTGGACGATCAAGCTCAACATCGACAAGAAGAAGCAGGCCGCCCTGGAGAAGGCCGTCAACGACGAGCTGGAATCCAAGCTGGAGCGCAAGAACACCGCGGAGCGCCCGGTCGACCAGAACGTCCAGGCCGGCGCCACCTCGGTGGACCCGAAGACCGGGGCGATCGTCGCGATGTACGGCGGTACCGGCCAGGCCGAGAAGTGGTCCAGCAACGCGCTGCGCACCGACTTCCAGCCCGGCTCGACCTTCAAGCCGGTCGTGCTCGCCACCGCCCTGCAGAACGGCGCCAAGACGCAGGACGGCAAGCCGATCAACCCGAGCACCCTCTACGACGGCACCAGCGGCCGCCCGGTGGTCGGCAGCGACACCCCCTTCTCCCCGCAGAACCAGGACCAGGAGAACTACTGGGAGATCGGCCACAACGTCACCGTGCAGAGCGCGACCAACTCCTCGGTCAACTCCGTCTACGCGCAGATGACCGTCGACGCGAAGCCGCAGAAGGTCAAGGAGATGGGCCTCGCCCTCGGCATGCGGGACCGCGACGGCTGGCCCGCCGACAAGCCCGCCATGGCGCTGGGCACCATGAGCGCGAGCACCGTCGAGATGGCCGGCGTCTACGCGACCTTCGACCACCACGGCAAGAAGGTCACCCCGTCGATCATCAAGAGCGCGCAGAACCACGCGCGCACCTACAAGCCGGTGGTCCCCATCGGTGACCAGGTGATCGACACCTCGACGGCCGACACCGTGACGAAGGTGCTCACCGGAGTGGTCAGCGACGGCTCGGGCAAGAAGGTCTACAGCGACGCCTACCAGGCGGCGGGCAAGACCGGTACGACCGAGTCCAACTACGCGGCCTGGTTCACCGGCTACACCCCCGAACTGGTCACCGTCGTCGCGATGTTCGGTGAAGAGGTCAGCGGCGGCAAGCAGACCACCCTGACCGGGACCGCCGGTCTCGGCCGCGCGGGCGGCTCCAGCTTCCCCGCCGCCATCTGGAAGGCCTACACGCTGGCCGCGCTCTCGGGCGTCGACACCAGCAAGTTCGAGCTCCCGGACGCGGACATGGGCACCCCGCCCCCGAGCCCGACCCCGTCCACCTCGGCCTCGACCAGCCGCACCCCGGCGCCGACCAACAGCCGCTCCTCGTCCGGGTCGAGCAGCCCGAACCCGACCGGTTCGAGCTCGCGCAGCTCCAGCCCGGACCCCGGCCACTCCTCGCCCGACCCCGGCCACTCGTCGCCGGACCCGGGGCACTCCTCACCGGGCCCGACCCGTACCCAGGGCTTCCCGCCCTTCCCGTAGGCGCCGGCGCCCGCGGGCGCGCACGCACCACGAAGACCGCCGCCCGGCAGCAGGAACGCTGCCGGGCGGCGGTCTTCGTTCATCCGCGTCCATCGGGGGCCTGCGCGCGCCCGGTCACGGCCGGTCGGGCGCCGCCCCCGGCAGCGCCAGCTCGAACCAGACGACCTTTCCGCTGCTCAGTCGGGTGGCGCCCCAGCGCCGAGCCATCCGGTTGACCAGGAACAGGCCACGGCCGCCCTCGTCCGTGTCCCGGGCCCGGCGCTGGCGCGGCAGCTGCGGGGAGTCGTCCCCGACCTCGCAGCGCAGGACGTCCGTACGCAGCAGGCGCAGCGTCACGGGCCGCTCGGCGTACCGCACGGCATTGGTGACCACCTCGCTCACCAGCAGCTCCAGGGAGTCGCTCAGCTCCTCCAGGCCCCAACGGGTCAGGGCGCGGCGGGCGAAGCGCCGGGCGCGGCCCGGAGCGGTCTCCTCCGGGTCCAGGAACCAGTACGCGACGTCGCTCGGGGCGATCCCGTCGAAGCGGGCCGCGAGCAGCGCGATGTCGTCGTCCCGGTCGCCCGGCCCGAGCATGTCCAGGACGTCGTCGCAGAGCGCTTCCAGCGGCGGCGGGTGGTCCAGGCCGGTGAGCTGCGCGGTCGTGGCGAGGCGCTCGCGCAGCTGCTCGATGCCGGTCCACACGTCCCGCAGCCGGGACTCGACCAGCCCGTCCGTGTACAGCAACAGGGTGGCCCCGGCCGGTGCGTCCAGCTCGACGGCCTCGAAGTCGACGCCGCCGACCCCGATGGGGGCGCCGGGCGGCACCCTGAGCACCTCGGCGCGGCCGCCCAGGTGCAGCAGGACGGGCGGCGGGTGGCCGGCGTTGGCGATGGTGATCCGGTGCGAGACGGGGTCGTAGACCGCGTACAGGCAGGTCGCCATCCGGTCCGAGCCGAGCCGCTGGGCCTGCTCGTCCAGGTGGTGCAACACCTCGGCGGGCGGCAGGTCCAGCTGTGCGAGGGTCTGCGCGGTGGTGCGCAGCTGGCCCATGATCGCGGCGGAGGTCATCGAGTGGCCCATGACGTCGCCGACGACGAGGGCGACCCGGCTGCCGGGCAGCGGTATCGCGTCGTACCAGTCCCCGCCGACCCGGGCCGTCTCGGCGGCCGGGAGGTAGCGGCTGGCGAGCCGGACCCCGGTGGGCTGCGGGAGGCTGTCCGGGAGCATGGTGCGCTGGAGTTCGTCGGCGATGTAGGCCTCGCGGCCGTACAGGACGGCCTTGTCGATGCCGAGCGCCGTGTGGGTGGCCAGCTGCGCGGCGACGAGCAGGTCGTTCTGCTCGAAGGCGGGCCGGTCCGGGGTGCGCAGGAACACGGCGGCGCCGATGACCCGGCGCCGGCCCCGCAGCGGGGCCAGGATCGCCCGTTGGCCGCGCGGTACGGGGTGGTCCGCGCCCAGCAGTTCGGGCAGCGCGGCGCGCGCGGCGGCGGAGGACCCGAAGACGGGCCGCACCCCGCGCAGCACTTCGGCGAGGGCTCCGCCGGAGCGGATCTCGCACAGCTCGGCCGCGGGCAGGTCGCCCTGCGGTCCGACGAGCGCCAGCTGGCTGAAGTCCAGCTCGCCCCCGGCCCCGGCGACCGCGGAGAGGTCCAGCCCGGCGCCGATGGTGTCGCCGCCGCCGCGCAGGGCGTCGGTGAGGTCGTCGATCGGCCGCAACCGGTCGGTCCGGCGCAGCCTCAGGACGACGGGGCCGATGGGGCGCTCGTCGCCGACGGGCAGCGGATCGCGCAGGTACACGAGGATCGCGTCGGAGAAGGTGGGCACGGTGGCCCGGCACAGGCCGAGGACGATCTCGTCGAGGTCGATGCCGCGGGCGATCCGGCGGGTGGCGGCGCCGACGAAGCGGAGCCGGTCGCCCTCGCGGCGGGCGGCCCCCGGGTCCGGGACGCCCGGTATGCCGGCGGGGTCCCCCGCGGCGGCGCCCCAGCCGGAGCCGGAAGCGGAAACCCCGGCGGACGCGTCCGCGGGGCCGACCGCGGCGGGCGCGGGCCAGGTGGTCGCGGCGGGATCCGGCGCGGCGGCCGGCCCGGTGGCCTCGGGGTGCTCCGGCGCCGGTCCCGCCGCGGCGGCGTTGCGGGCGGCGGAGGCGTCCCGGGAGGGCGTGGTGCCACCGCGGCGGGCGGCCGGGATCGGGGCGGACCGGTCGCTGTCGGAGCCGCCACCGCCATCAGCACCGGAACCCGAAGCGGAGTCAGAACCGGAACTGGAACCGGGGTCGGGGGACCCGGGCCGGGTGTCCTGGGCGGCCGGGGCCGGGGTCTTGCCGTGGCCCGGGTCGTGACCCTGATCGTGGCCGCCGTCATGGCCGCTGTCGTGGCCGCGGATGTCGCCCCGGTCGTCGGAGCGGGGACCGGATCCGCCGCCCACGACGGAAGCGGTCGCACCAGTGGTCGCCGCACCGGAAGCTTCCGCACCCCGCCGTGCCGGGCGGGGCCCGGGCAGGTCGGAGCCGCCCGGCGCCGGTGTCGCGGCGGCCGCGGCAGGCTGCGGGCCCTCGTACGAGGTGGGGTACTCCGTCACGCGTGGAATTCCGTCCGTTTGCGCTGGATGTGCGCTGCACTCAACTCGGTCAGTCGCGGTATACCCGCTCAGCGGCGGGGGCACCGTCGCCCGCGGCACCTCCCCACACTTCGTCGGGGGGACCCCCGCCTCTCCATCCCTCTCGGTCTGCGTTGACCTCCGGTCAAGTCCCGCGCACAACACGTCAATTACGGGTGTACACCCTCGCATGAAGCCCTGTCTGCAAGCTTGCGGAGGCTGATCCTACGTTTGGCACCCGGGGGCGCATCAAGGGTCTCATGAGGTCATATGCGCCGGGGTGCGGTCCCAGTCCTCGGGCAGTACCGGAACCTTCCAGCCCGGATCGGGCCGCCAGTTCTCCCAGCCGTCGGAGAACGGCGCCCCCCACTCCTCGATCAGTCGCACCGCCGCCCGCCCGGCTTCCCGCACCCGCTCGGCCGTCCCCTCGTCGATCAACCCGCAGCGCAGCGCCTGCGCGAACTCGTCCTCGTCCCGCCACGTCCAGGTGCGGTCGGGGTAGACGGAGATGTCGAGGAAGTGGTCCACGGAGTCGATGCCGCCGGACCATCGGGTCCTGGGCTCCTCAAGGTTCACGTACCAGCTCCGGAAACGCCAGCCGTGGTCCCAGAACAGCCAGACCGACCACGGATCGTCGGGCCGGGCCAGCTTCAGCACGCCGGTGCCGAACCACCGCGAGCGGGCGGTGGTGCGCGGGGCGGTGTAGCGGGTGGCCAGCGGCTCGTCGTGCACCGAGGTCCCGTCGGCCAGCACCGGCTTGACGAGCTCGGTGTCCGGGGCCATCCACACGGCCAGCAGCTCGGGCGTGTCCTGGACTACCGTCACCGGACGGCAGATGTGGACCGGCCCCTCCGGGCCCGGGGCGTGGTCGCGGTAGCGCCACAGGACGTGCTCCCCGGGCGCCCAGCGCGAGCCCGTGGCGGCCTCGTGCGCGCCTTCGTACGCGCCCTGGCGCGCGTCGCCGTACGGGCGGCCGCCTGCATCGCCGCGGGCGCCGCCCCGGGCGTCACCGCGCGCCCCGCCGCCCCCGCGGCCTCCGGTACCTGTCATGCGCAGATCTTAGGGCTGGGCCCCCCGCGCCCGCTGCGGTGCAGGTCACGGAGGGGTTCGGGGACGGCATTCGACCGAAATCCGGCCCTCGCCCGAGGAGCCTGTGGGTGGGCAGGGGCGGGTCAGGGGTGGGTCATCCGCAGCACGTCAAGGGCTTCGTCGAGCTGCTCCAGGGTGAGCGAGCCGCGCTCGATGTAGCCGGATTCCAGCACGACCTCGCGGATCGTCTTGCGTTCCGCGAGCGCCTTCTTGGCGACCTTGGCCGCTTCCTCGTAGCCGATGTAGCGGTTCAGCGGGGTCACCACGGAGGGCGAGGACTCCGCGTACTCCCTGGCCCGGGCCGCGTTGGCGGTGATCCCGTCCACCGTGCGGTCGGCCAGCAAGCGGCTCGCGCTGCCCAGCAGTCGGATCGACTCCAGGAGGTTGCGGGCCATCACCGGGAGCATCACGTTCAGCTCGAAGTTGCCCGCCGCGCCGGCCACGGCGACCGTGGTGTCGTTTCCGGTCACTTGGGCGGCCACCATCAGGACGGCCTCGGCGACGACCGGATTGACCTTTCCGGGCATGATCGAAGAGCCCGGCTGGAGATCCGGGAGATTGATTTCGGCCAATCCGGTGCGCGGTCCCGAGGCCATCCAGCGCAGATCGTTGGCGATCTTCGTGAGCGAGACCGCGACGGTGCGGAGCATGCCCGAGGTCTCCACCAGCGCGTCCCGCGCGCCCTGGGCCTCGAAGTGGTTGCGGGCCTCGGTGAGCGGCAGCCCGGTCTCGGCGGCCACTTCGGCGATGACCGCGGCGGAGAATCCGGGCGGGGTGTTGATCCCGGTGCCGACCGCGGTGCCGCCCAGCGGCAGTTCGGCGAGCCGGGGGAGCGCCGCCCGGAGCCGCTCGACGCCGTAGCGCACCTGGGCCGCGTAGCCGCCGAACTCCTGTCCCAGCGTCACCGGGGTGGCGTCCATCAAATGGGTGCGTCCCGCCTTGACCACCCCGGCGAACTCGTCGGACTTGCGCTCCAGGGCGGCCGCGAGGTGCTCCAGGGCCGGGACCAGCTCGCCGGTGACGGCGGCGGTGGCGGCGATGTGGATCGAGGACGGGAAGACGTCGTTGGAACTCTGCGAGGCGTTGACGTGGTCGTTGGGGTGCACCTCGCGCCCCAGCCGCTCGGTGGCCAGGGTCGCGATCACCTCGTTGGCGTTCATGTTGGACGAGGTGCCGGACCCCGTCTGGAAGACGTCCACGGGGAAGTGCGCGTCCCAACGTCCTTCGGCCACCTCGGCGGCGGCCGACCGGATGGCGTCGGCGACGTCCCGGTCCAGGACGCCCAACTCCGCGTTGACCTTGGCGGCCGCGGCCTTGACCCGGGCGAGGGCGGCGATGTGCGCCCGTTCCAGGCGCTGCCCGGAGATGGGGAAGTTCTCCACGGCGCGCTGGGTCTGGGCCCGCCACTTGGCATCGGCGGGGACCAACACCTCGCCCATCGAATCGTGTTCCACGCGGAATCCCGCCGTCTGACTGGCCTGCTGGTCTTCGGTCATGTTCGTGGCCTCCTCAAAAAGTTGAGCAATTGTCTTGTTCGAAGTGTTCCCAACTCCCCTACCGGCCAGTAAATACCGGGGGTAACACCGACACCGGGGAGACATCCATGGCCCGCACCACACCCAGGCTCAGATCTACCGTCGCCGCGGTCGCGGCGATCGCGGCCGCCCTCGGCGGCGTCACCGCCATCACCCCCATGGCTCAGGCGGCCACCACCGCCCCGGCCGCGGCGACGCCCCTGTCGCCCGAACTGGAGGCGGTCCGCGCGGCGGAGGCCACCAAGATCTACGGCGACCCGGCGATCCGCCCCGTGGCCGACCGCAAGACCGGGCTGATCTCGCTGGGCGACAGCGAGATCTCGGGCGAGGGCGTCGGCGCCTACGACCCCGCGACCAACACCTCGTCCAACCAGTGCCACCGCTCGCCGGACTCGGCCATCCACCGCACCGGCATCCCCGCCGACCTCACCTTCAACGTGGCCTGTTCCGGCGGCTACACCGGCAACATCCGGATCGGCGGCAGCAAGCAGTACGCCGACGAGCTGGTCCAGAGCGACAACCTCGCCATCAAGGCCCGCAACACCCGCATCAAGATGGTGCTGCTGGTCGCCGGGGCCAATGACGACCTCCAGTTCGGCCCCGTCATGACCGACTGCGTGACCCGCTGGGTGCTCAGCCAGGGCACCTGCGAGCCCAAGTACGGGCCGGGCTGGCAGGCCCGGGTGGACGGCCTGCGGCCCAAGGTCGAGTCGACGGTCGCCGACCTCAAGACCGTCATGCGGGACGCCGGTTACGCCGACACCGACTACAAGCTGGTCGTGATGGGCTACCCGAGCCCGATCGGCCCCGACTTCTACGACAACCCGAACTTCCCCGGCAAGCTCCCCGGAGGCTGCGCGGGCTACGACTCGGACGCCGCGTGGGGCCGCAACTACGCGGTGCCCACCTTCGAGAAGGGCATGCGCGCCGCCGCCCTCGCCTCCGGCGCCTACTACCTCGACAACTCGCGGCTCTTCAACGGCCACGAGGTCTGCATGGAGGACACCTGGGCCCGCGGCCTCTACCTGGACCTGGGCGACCACTTCCCGTGGGACGAGAACACCGCCCGGCAGTCCTTCCACCCCAACTACCGCGGCCACGGCGCCTTCGCGTCCTGTCTGACCCAGCTCTACGACTCCGGCCTGCGCGAGGCCTCCTGCGCCGACCCGGCGAGCACCGGCACCCCCGTCCTGCAGGCCGGGGCCTGGGACGACCTGTACAAGCCGCTGAAGAACGAGGCCAATGGCACCTGCGTCGACACCAACGGCGGCTCCAGCGCCAACGGCACCGCGCTCCTCGGCTGGGACTGCCACGGCGGCCGCAACCAGGGCTGGTGGTACGACGCCCCTCGCAAGTCGCTGCACGTCGAACTGACCCAGGACCGCTGCCTGGACGTCCCCGGCGCCAACTACGGCGCGGGCACCGGCCTGATCATCTGGAACTGCCACGGCGGCGCGAACCAGCAGTTCGTCCGCAACGGCGCCACCCTCCGCCCGCAGGCCGCCCCCGGCATGTGCCTCACCGTGGGCGCCCCCCACGAAGCCGTACGCCTGCAGCCCTGCAACGGCGCGACGAACCAACGCTTCGCGTAACCCCCACCCGGCACCGCCACCACCCCCGCACCCCCACCCGGCCGGCGCACCCCGGCCGGGTGTTCCGCGTACGCTCCGGGCGGGCGGAGCTGCGCGCCCACCGGCGGCGGGGGATGGATACTCTGGCCGGGGCACCCCTTGGAGGACACCGTGACCACACAGCCGGACCACGGCGCGGCGCTGATCCCGCGACCTGAGCGCACCCCGGACGCCGTGCGCGTCGCCGTCGCCCGCATCGCCCCCCACCGCTTGGCGGAGCTGGAGCAGCACAAGGAGAACGCGCTGGCCGCCGCCATCCGCAGCGGGAAGGTCGGCCATCTCACTCACTGGCTCGACTGGTGGATGCGCGAGGTGGAGATCGAACGGCGTCCGGACCTCTTCAACCGCCGCAACGACGCCCTGGTCGCCCTCCACCGCACCACCGGCAAGGACGATCCGGCCTTCCGCCCCGCGATGGACGAGCTGGCCGCCGTCGAGGCCGAGGCCGCGCAGGCGGTGAGCGAGTGACCTGGAGGTGGGAGTACGACCCCACTGAGGAGTACGTCACCGCAGGCGCCCCGCCCGCCTTCGTGGCAGAGGTGGAGAGGGCCGCCGACGAGCTCGTGCGAGCAGCGGAAGCCCTCTACCTCGACGGAACCCTCTACCGGGACATGGGGCCGAAGGGGGCCGTCATGAACCTCGACGACGGCATGTTCGTCTACCTGACCATCCCGAGAAGCGAGTGCGTCTACATCCGTCAGGTGACCTACCTGTAACCGGGCCGGGGCGCCTCGCGCGCGCACGGCCCGGCCGTCGGTTACGCCAGGCCCGGGCCGCGGACCGGGATGTGGGTGAAGGTGGGTTCCGGGGCCGGGTTCTGGAAGAAGTCGTTGCCCTTGTCGTCGACCACGATGAAGGCCGGGAAGTCCTCGACCTCGATCTTCCAGACCGCCTCCATGCCGAGCTCCTCGTACTCCAGGACCTCGACCTTCTTGATGCAGTCCTGCGCGAGGCGGGCCGCCGGGCCGCCGATCGAGCCGAGGTAGAAGCCGCCGTGCGTCCCGCAGGCGTCCGTGACCTGCTGCGAGCGGTTGCCCTTGGCCAGCATCACCTTGGAGCCGCCCGCCGCCTGGAACTGCTCGACGTAGGAGTCCATCCGGCCGGCCGTGGTCGGGCCGAAGGAGCCGGACGCGTAGCCCTCGGGGGTCTTCGCCGGGCCCGCGTAGTAGACCGGGTGGTCCTTGAGGTACTGCGGCATCGGCGCGCCCGAGTCCAGCAGCTCCTTGATCTTGGCGTGCGCGATGTCGCGCGCCACGACCAGCGGGCCGGTCAGCGACAGGCGGGTCTTGACCGGGTGCTTGGTCAGGGTCGCCAGGATCTCGTCCATCGGCTGGTTGAGGTCGATGGAGATGACGTCCGCCGAGTCGGCGAGGTGCTCGTCGGTGGTCTCCGGGAGGAAGCGGGCCGGGTCGCGCTCCAGCTGTTCCAGGAAGACGCCCTCCGCGGTGATCTTCGCGGTGGCCTGGCGGTCCGCCGAGCAGGAGACCGCGATGGCGACCGGGAGGGACGCTCCGTGGCGGGGGAGGCGGACCACGCGGACGTCGTGGCAGAAGTACTTGCCGCCGAACTGGGCGCCGATGCCGATCTTCTGGGTCAGCTCGAAGACCTGCTGCTCCAGGGCCTCGTCGCGGAAGCCGTGGCCCAGCGCCGAACCCTCGGTCGGCAGCTCGTCCAGGTAGTGCGCCGAGGCGTACTTCGCGGTCTTGAGCGCGTGCTCCGCCGAGGTGCCGCCGACCACGATCGCCAGGTGGTAGGGCGGGCAGGCCGCCGTGCCCAGCGAACGGATCTTCTCCTCCAGGAACTTCATCATGGAGGCCTCGTTGAGGACCGCCTTCGTCTCCTGGTAGAGGAAGGACTTGTTCGCCGAGCCGCCGCCCTTGGCCATGAAGAGGAACTTGTACGCGCCGCCGTCGGTCGCGTACAGCTCGATCTGCGCGGGCAGGTTCGAGCCGGTGTTCTTCTCCTCCCACATGGTGATCGGGGCCATCTGCGAGTAGCGCAGGTTGAGGCGGGTGTAGGCGTCGTAGATGCCGCGGGACAGGGCCGCCTCGTCGGCTCCCGAAGTCAGCACGTTCTGGCCGCGCTTGCCCATCACGATCGCGGTGCCGGTGTCCTGGCACATCGGCAGCACGCCCGCCGCCGCGATGTTCGCGTTCTTCAGCAGGTCCAGCGCCACGAACTTGTCGTTCGCGCTGGCCTCGGGGTCGTCGATGATCCGGCGCAGCTGCGCGAGGTGCGCGGGGCGCAGGAAGTGCTGGATGTCGTGGATGGCCTCTTCGGCGAGCGCGCGCAGCGCCTCGGGCTCGACCTTGAGGAACGTACGGCCGTCGGCCTCGAAGGTGGAGACGCCCTCCGCGGTCACCAACCGGTAGGGGGTGGTGTCCTCGCCCAGGGGCAGCAGGTCGGTGTACGCGAACTCCGGCATCGTGTGGCCAATCCTCACTCGGCAGACAGCGCTGGCGCCCAATTGGCAGCGCAGTCCTCCAGCGTAGGACCTCTTCCGCCGGCTCCGGCTGTGAGGTAAGGCTCACTCAGCAGTATCGCGATCTATCGTGTCTCGCTATGCTGGGGGCGTGGACTTCGAAAAGCACCCCGCCGCGCCCGCGCCCGCAGCCGAATCCGCGCCCGTCGCGCTGCGCGCTTCCGACGCCGACCGTGACCGCATCGCGCAGATCATCGGCGACGCCCTCGCCGAGGGCCGGCTGACCGCGGAGGAGCATGCGGAGCGCCTCGACGCCCTCTACGCCGTCAAGACCGTCGCCGAGCTGGAGGTGCTGGTCCGGGACCTCCCCGCCGCTCCGGGAGCCGCCTACGCCGCCGCCGTGCCCGCTTCCGGTCCCGCCTGGCCGGTTTCCGGACCGCCCGGTGGCGGTTACGTCGAGAACGTGGTGGCGGTGTTCAGCAGCGCCACCCGCAAGGGCCGCTGGCGCCCGGCGTCCCACACCCGGGCCGTCTCGGTCCTCGGGGACATCACCATCGACCTCACCGAGGCCGTCTTCGAGCAGCAGGTCACCGAGATCAACGTGACCTGCGTGCTCGGCAACGTCGAGGTCAAGGTCCCGGAGAACGTCACCCTGCGGGGGTACGGCAGCGGGGTCCTCGGCAACTTCGAGGTGCACGGCGAGGGGGAGGCCGTCGCCGACCCGCAGGCGCCCGTCGTGATCGTCCGCGGCTTCACCGTCCTCGGCAACATCGAGGCCCGTCGCAAACTGGGCTCCCGCCTCGTCGATCTCGCGGAGAGGTTCCGCAAGCGTCTGGAGGGCTGAGCCGTCTCGTTCGGTTCACGGCCGAATGGTTCCGTTTGGCTTCCGGATGCGGTGGATTCCGGTCGAACTTCCCCCGGGTGGCACAGAGTGCATAGGGGGGCGTACAGCGGGTAGGGACAGGTGCATCGTCTCTCGCTCGCGAATACGTCGTCAGGAGTAGACCGTGCAGCATCCGCCGCATCAGTCCCTGCAGGTAGCCACCGTGCAGAGCGTTCGGGGTATCCCGGGCCCACGGACGCCCGCGAGGGAAGAGGACGGCCCATGGCACGCGGAGGCGGTGTGCCGGCGGGATGAGGCGGGCCTCTTCTTCGCTCCCTCCAAGGAGCCCACGGCGGCTCGGCTGGCCCGGGAGGAGGCGGCCAAGCGGGTCTGTGCCCGCTGCCCCGTGATGGTCGCCTGTCGGGAGCACGCGCTGCTCCAGCCCGAGCCGTACGGGGTGTGGGGCGGGCTCACCGCTGCCGAGCGGCGGGTGGTGCTGGCTCGGCGGCGGCGGCGGGCGGCCGAGTTGCGGCAGGGGCCGGGGTCCGAGCCGATCGCTGCCGCGGGCTGAGTGGTTCGACCGGGCCGTCGGGTCCGCCGGGGCCGTCCGTCCGCCCGGGCGGTTCGGCGCGGCGCGGCGCCGCTGCCGGGGGGCTCCGCCCCCGGACCCCCGCGCCTCAAACGCCGGCGGGGCTGTATGTGGCCCCGGCGGGCTGGATGTGGCCCCAAACGGGGCTGTATGTGGCCCCCCGCGGGCTGGATGTGGCCCCAGCGGGCTGGGTGTGGCCCCAAACGGGGCTGGGTGTGGCCCCCGGCGGGCTGGGGTGTGGCCTCCGGCGGGGCTGGATGTGCCCCCGCGCCTCAAACGCCGGCGGGGCTGGATGTGGCCCTCGGCGGGGGTGTCGGGGCCCCGTGGGTGTGTCGGAGGGGCGGTCCCGCCGCACGCGGTGACCGCCCCTCCTGGTGTGCCGGCCGCAGGCCTACTGCGCGCGGTCGAAGTCGATCGCGCTGTACGCCCGCAGCTTCGACAGGCGGTGGGTGGAGTCGATCTGCCGGATCGTGCCCGACTTCGACCGCATGACCAGCGAGGACGTGGTCGCGGTCTCGGAGCGGTAGTGGACGCCGCGCAGCAGCTCGCCGTCCGTGATGCCGGTGGCGACGAAGAAGACGTTGTCGCCGGAGACCAGGTCGTTGGTGTGCAGGACCCGGTCCAGGTCGTGGCCCGCGTCGATGGCCTTCTGGCGCTCGGCCTCGTCCTTCGGCCACAGCTTGCCCTGGATGGTGCCGCCGAGGCACTTGATGGCGCAGGCCGAGATGATGCCCTCGGGCGTGCCGCCGATGCCGAGGAGCAGGTCCACGCCGGTGCCCTCGCGGACCGCCATGACCGAGCCCGCGACGTCGCCGTCCGAGATGAACTTGATGCGGGCGCCGGTCTCGCGGATCTCCTTGACGATGCCCTCGTGACGGGGACGGTCCAGGATGACCACGGTGACGTCCTCGACGGCCATGTTCTTGGCCTTGGCGACCCGGCGGATGTTCACCGACACGGGGGCGTTGATGTCGACGAAGTCGGCGGCCTCGGGGCCGGTGACCAGCTTCTCCATGTAGAACACCGCGGACGGGTCGAACATGGTGCCGCGGTCGGCGGCGGCCAGGACGGCGATCGCGTTCGGCATGCCCTTGGCGTTCAGGGTGGTGCCGTCGATCGGGTCGACGGCGATGTCGACCTCGGCGCCGGTGCCGTCGCCGACCCGCTCGCCGTTGAAGAGCATGGGGGCTTCGTCCTTCTCCCCCTCGCCGATGACGACCACGCCGTTCATCGAGACGGTGGAGATCAGGGTGCGCATGGCGTTGACCGCGGCGCCGTCGGCGCCGAGCTTGTCGCCGCGCCCGACCCAGCGGCCCGCGGCCATGGCGGCGGCCTCGGTGACCCGGACGAGCTCCAGGGCGAGGTTGCGGTCGGGTGCCTCCGGAGAGACTTCGAGCTGGGGCGGCAGGTTGTGCTCGGTCATCGGAGCGCACCTTTCTGTACGGCGACGGCCGGAAGTGAGGGTGCTGGAACTCTATCGGTACGTCGATAAATTGAGCAGGGCGGGGCACGTATGAGCGGTATATCGGTCAGCGCATTGGCCTGAGCGGACGGATCGGGTCCCTCGCCGCGCCCCGCGCGGCCCCGCCGGGGCGACCCTGGTGATGATCGCGTACCGCGATGCGGGACGATGGTCCCGTGGCAGGCATGAAAGGCAAGCAGACGATCTGGGACATGGTCCGGTCGCTGGCGATCATCGGCGTGGTCGCGGGAGGGATCTACCTGGCCGTCCCGCACGACGACAAGGCCGACCCGACGCACGTCGTCGACTACCGCATCGAGACCCTCACGGCCCGCCGCGCGGCGCCGTACCCGGTGGGCTCTCCCGTCGGGCTCGCCAAGGAGTGGCGCGCGACCTCGGTGACCTACGACCGCAAGGACGCGAACGCCTGGCACCTGGGCTTCCTCGACCCGCGCGGCGAGTACGTGGCGGTGGAGCAGTCGAGCGACGCCTCGGCCAAGTACCTGGACAAGGTCACCCAGAAGGCCAAGGCCACCGGACAGACGCAGCAGGTCGGCGACCTGTCCTGGGAGCGCTGGGAGGGCCCGAAGTACCGCGCCCTGGTGCGCCAGGAGCAGGGCCACGCGACCGTGGTCACCGGCACCGGCGCCTTCGGGGAGCTGGCGGAGCTGGCCGGCGCGCTGGAGTTCAAGCAGGGCAGCTGAGCCGAGCGGACACGAAAAGGCCGCCCGCCCCGGGGGAACCGGGGTGGGCGGCCTTCTTCGTGCGGGTGCGCGGGTACGCGGGTACGTTCGGACGCGTACCGCGACGCTCGCCGGACTCAGACGGTCGTGACGACCTGGTCGAAGTCCAGGCGCGGGGAGCGCGGGTACCAGGCGTTCTCGCCCGGCTTGCCGATGTTGATGACCATCAGCGGGGTGTGGTCGTCGTCCAGGAACTCCTTCTGGACACCGGCGAAGTCCAGGCCCGTCATCGGACCGGCGGCCAGACCGGCGGCGCGGATGCCGACGATGAAGTAGGCGGCCTGCAGGGCCGAGTTCACCAGGGCGGACTGCTCGCGGACCGGACGCTCGGCGAAGAAGAGGTCCTTGGCCTGCGGGAAGCTCGGGAGCAGGGCCGGCAGCTCCTCGTGGAACTCGTTGTCCGCGGAGAGGATCGCGACCAGCGGGGCGGCCTGGGTCTTGGGCTGGTTGCCCGCGGCCATGTGCTTCACGAGGCGCTCGCGGGCCTCGGGGGAGCGGACCAGCGTGATGCGCAGGGGGGTCTGGTTGAAGGCCGTCGGGCCGAACTTGACGAGGTCGTAGATCGCCTGGACCTGCTCCTCGGTCACCGGCTCGTCCGAGAACGAGTTGGCGGTACGGGCCTCGCGGAACAGCAGGTCCTGAGCGGCGGAGTCAAGAACGAGGGACATCGGAAAGCCTTCTTCCATACGAAAACCGGGGTGAAGCGATGTCTCCGACACTACGCCGAAGAAATTGAAATTTCAACTACTAGTGCGACGGGGTGAGCGGCCTCACGCGGTGACGCCCCCTCGGGGGCTAGTCGGCGTCCCCGTCGGGCGCGCCCGCTCCGTCCCGCCCCGCCAGGGCCGAGTCCAGTCGGGCCCGGGCGCCCTCCAGCCAGTTCCGGCAGACCTTCGCCAGCTCCTCGCCGCGCTCCCAGAGGGCCAGCGAGTCCTCCAGGGAGGTGCCGCCCGCCTCCAGCTTGCGCACGACCTCGATCAGCTCGTCCCGAGCCTGCTCGTACCCCAGCGCCGTACCGGCCTCAGTCATTCCCGCTCCGATCGTATTCTGCGTGACACAAGGAAATTGTTTCGGGAACATGGCGGCTTCCGGAGCCGCCCGCGGTCCCGCCGGCAGCCGTGGTCAGCCGGCTTCGGTGACGCGGACGGCGAACTCGCCCTCCGCGACCCGTGCCCGCAGCACCTCGTCCGCCCCCAGCTCGGCGGGGGAGCGCACCACGTGCCCGTCCGCCCGCTGGAGCACCGCGTACCCGCGCTCCAGCGTCGCCGCGGGGGACAGCGCCACGACCCGGGCGCGGGTGTGTGCCAGCTCGGACTCGGCCCGGTCCAGCAGGTGGCCCACGGTCCGCCGGGCCCGCGCGAGCAGGGCGTCCAGCTCGGCCTCCCGGGTCTCCACCATCCGCTGCGGGTGCACGAACACCGGCCGCGCGAGGGCGTGCGCGAGCCCGCGCTCCTCCCGGTCCAGCAGGCCGCGCACCGCGCGCAGCCCCCGGCCCTGCAACTGGCGCACCCGCTCCAGCTCCTCGCCGACGTCCGGGACCACCTTCTTCGCCGCGTCGGTGGGCGTGGACGCCCGTACGTCGGCGACCAGGTCCAGCAGCGGGGAGTCCGGCTCGTGCCCGATCGCCGAGACCACCGGGGTGCGGGCCGCGGCCACCGTACGCACGACCTCCTCGTCGGAGAAGGGCAGCAGGTCCTCCACGCTGCCGCCGCCGCGCGCCACGATGATCACGTCGACCTCGGGCAGCGCGTCCAGCTCCCGGACCGCCTCGATCACCTGGGGCACCGCGTGGACGCCCTGCACGGCGACGTTGCGCACCTCGAAGCGGACCGCCGGCCAGCGGCGGCGCGCGTTCTCCAGCACGTCCCGCTCGGCCGCCGAGGCCCGACCGACCACCAGCCCGATCAGCTGCGGCAGGAACGGCAGCGACTTCTTGCGGTCCAGCGCGAACAGGCCCTCCGAGGCCAGCGACCGCTTGAGCTTCTCCAGCCGCGCCAACAGCTCGCCGATGCCCACGGGCCGTATCTCGGTGGCCCGCAGGGACAGCTGGCCGCGCGGCGCGTACCACTCGGGCTTGGCGAGGACGAGGACGCGCGCGCCCTCCGACACGGAGTCCGCGACCTCGTCGAAGACCTGCCGGAAGCAGGTCACCGCCACCGAGATGTCGTGCGACGGATCGCGCAGGGTCAAGAACACCACCCCGGCCCCCGGTCGCCGCGACAGCTGGGTGATCTGCCCCTCCACCCACACCTGGCCGAGGCGGTCGATCCACCCCCCGATCAGCCGGGACACCTGACCGACGGGCAGCGGCGACTCCGGCGATGAATTCAGACCCATGCAGGCAGGCTAACGGCCGGGACCGACAGCGTGGCCAGGTCCGCCCGGTCCCCGCCCCGCGCGCCGCCCCCGCTGCGCCACCAGCACCGCCAGTCCCACGGCCAGCCAGAGCGCGCCGACCCACTGGGCGGTGTGCGAGGCCTCGACGATCACCGCGACCGTCACGGCCGCGCCCAGGACCGGCACCACCAGGTGCTTCCACCAGCTCGGGGGGCCCGCGGAGCGGTGTACGACGAACCAGCCGACCACGGAGGCGTGCAGCAGGGTGAAGGCCACGAGCGCCCCGATGTCGACGACGGAGACCAGGTGGTCCAGCCCGTCGTCGCGCCGGGCCGCCCAGACGGCCGCGACCAGCGTCACCGTCGCCGCGACCAGCAGCGCCGGGCGCGGGGTGCCGCCCGAGGTCCGCGCGAGCGGCTTCGGCAGCCGCCCCTCCCGGGCCATCGCGAACAACAGCCGACCGGCCGCCGCCTGCCCGGCGAGCGCCGCGAAGGCCGCCCCGATCGCCTTGCTGGCCGCGACCAGGTCGTGCAGCCAGGGCCCGACGGCGGACTCGACGGTGGTGTAGAAGGCCGGCCCCTGGAGCCCCGGATCGGCCGCCAGCTCGGCGGCGGAGACCGGGGTCAGCAGCGCCGCCAGATAGGTCTGGGCGATGAAGAGCACCCCGGTCAGCGCCAGGCAGAAGAGCACCGCCCGCGCCACCTTCGCGCTGCCTCCCGTCACCTCCTCCGCGAAGGAGGCGATCGCGTCGAAGCCCAGGTAGGAGAGCACCGCCACCGACACCGCTCCGAGCACCGCGCCCGTGGAGAAGCCGAGGGACCCGTCCCCGGTCAGCGGGGACAGCCAGCCGCGCCGGGCGCCGTCCTGGACCAGCGCGGTCACGGCGGCGACCAGGAACACCAGCAGGACCACCACCTCCAGGGCCAGCACGGCGAAGCCGACGCGGGCCGCCGCCCGTACGCCCCACAGGTTCAGCGCGGTGGTGACCACCACGGCCAGCGCCGTCCACACCCAGCGCGACACCTCCGGCACCAGCGCGTGCATCGCGATCCCGGAGAAGAGGTACGCCACCGCCGGGATCAGCAGGTAGTCGAGCATCGCCATCCAGCCGGCGATCAGCCCGGGCCCCTCGCCCAGGCCCTTGCGGGCGTAGGTGAAGACCGAACCGGCCTGCGGCGCGACCCGGACCATCTGCGCGTAGGAGAAGGCGGTGAAGGCCATCGCCACGGTGGCGGCGAGGTAGACCAGGGCCACGGCGCCGTGCGACTTCGCGTCGAGCGTGCCGAAGATGCCGACCGGGGCCATCGGCGCGATGAAGAGCAGACCGTAGACGACCAGGTCACGGAAGCCGAGGCTGCGCCGCAGCCGCCCCTCGGGGGCGGTACCGGGTGACGGCCCGGCCTCCGTGCCGGGATCCGTATCGGACACCATCCGCCCTCCGAGTGATGTAGTGGACACGCTTTCGGTCCAGTGTGTGTCGAACGGGGGACGACCGGCCTGCTGGACACCCCCGTACGATGGACGCCATGACTGCTTCCGCTTCCCGCCGTGTCCTGCTCGCCGCCCCCCGCGGGTACTGCGCGGGCGTCGACCGAGCCGTGATCGCCGTCGAGAAGGCCCTTGAGCAGTACGGTGCGCCGGTCTACGTCCGCCACGAGATCGTCCACAACAAGTACGTCGTCCAGACGTTGGAGAAGAAGGGGGCCATCTTCGTCGAACGGACGGCCGAGGTCCCCGAGGGCTCCATCGTGATGTTCTCGGCGCACGGCGTCGCCCCCGTCGTCCACGACGAGGCCGCCGAGCGCAAGCTCGCCACCATCGACGCGACGTGCCCGCTGGTCACCAAGGTGCACAAGGAAGCGGTCCGCTACGCCAACGAGGACTTCGACATCCTCCTCATCGGCCACGAGGGCCACGAGGAGGTCATCGGCACCTCCGGCGAGGCCCCGGACCACATCACCATCGTCGACGGCCCCGAGGACGTCGCCAAGGTCACCGTCCGCGACGAGTCCAAGGTCGTCTGGCTGTCGCAGACCACGCTCTCGGTCGACGAGACGATGGAGACGGTCGACGCGCTGAAGACCAAGTTCCCGCTGCTCGTCTCGCCGCCCAGCGACGACATCTGCTACGCCACCTCGAACCGGCAGGCCGCCGTCAAGGTGATGGGCGCCGACTCCGACCTCGTCATCGTCGTCGGCTCGAAGAACTCCTCGAACTCGATCCGGCTGGTCGAGGTCGCCCTCGACGCCGGCGCGGCCGCCGCGCACCTCGTGGACTTCGCGAGCGAGATCGACGAGGCCTGGCTGGAGGGCGTCACCACGGTCGGCCTGACCTCGGGCGCCTCGGTCCCGGAGGTCCTCGTCGAGGAAGTGCTGGAGTGGCTGGCCCAGCGCGGCTACGCCGACGTGGAGATCGTCAAGACGGCCGAGGAGTCGATCGTCTTCTCGCTGCCCAAGGAGCTGCGCCGCGACCTGCGCACCGAGGCCGCGAACCTGCTCGCCGGCAAGTAGCCGGGTCGCCCCGCTTGTCCCGGGGTCTTTTCGTACGGTGAGTCCATGCAGATCTTCGGTGTGGACATCGGCGGTTCCGGGATCAAGGGCGCTCCCGTGGACCTTGACCGCGGCGACCTGGCGCAGGAGCGCCACAAAGTACTGACACCGCATCCGGCCACCCCCGACGGGGTGGCCGACCGCGTTGCGGAGGTCGTACGGAACTTCGACTGGAAGGGCCCGGTCGGCGTCACCTTCCCCGGGGTCGTGACCGGCGGCATCACCCGCTCGGCCGCGAACGTCGACAAGGGATGGGTCGGCCTGGACGCGGCCGGCCTCCTCTCGGAGCGCCTCGGCGGCCTCCCGGTCACGGTCCTGAACGACGCGGACGCGGCGGGCGTCGCGGAGATGACGTACGGGGCCGGCCGCGGTCGCGGCGGTACGGTCATCCTGCTGACCCTCGGCACCGGCATCGGCAGCGCCCTCTTCACGGACGGGCACCTGGTCGCCAACAGCGAGCTGGGCCACCTGGAACTGCGCGGTCACGACGCGGAGACCCGGGCCTCGGTGAAGGCCAAGGAGGACGGCGACCTCAGCTGGGAGCGCTGGGCGCACCGGTTGCAGAGGTACCTGGCCCACGTGGAGATGCTGTTCTCCCCGGACCTCTTCATCCTCGGCGGCGGGGTGAGCCGCAAACCGGAGAAGTTCCTGCCGCTGATCGAGGGCATCCGCGCCGAGATCGTCCCCGCGAAGCTCCAGAACAACGCGGGCATCGTGGGCGCGGCGATGGCGGCGCGCCAGGCGCTCTGAGGTCCCCTGAGGTGCCTTGAGGTGCCTTGAGGTGCCTTGTGGCGCTCCGCGGCGCCCTGAGCGGGTCCGCTCAGGCGACGCGACGGGGCATGGTGCGCCGCCGCCCGATCAGCACGGCCTTGCGCACCACCGCGATCAGACCGGCGATCAGGGTCCCCGCGTACAGCCAGCCGGCGTGCAGGGACAGCGCCGTGACCACGCCCATCAACTGGCCGCCGAAGCCGCCGGAGCCGCCCGCGATGGGCCACACTCCGGCGGTGAAGGCGATGGGGGCGGCGATCGGCGCGGTGATCAGGTCGGCGGGGCGCACCCAGAGCGCGGTCGCGGCGGCGACCGGCATGAAGAGCAGCCCGTACCCGAGCATCGACGCGTCGAAGATCAGCCAGTCGATCCCGGAGGCCAGCACCATCGCGGCGCAGGCGAACAGCCCGCCCCCGAGCCCGGTCAGCTTGGGCCGGGGCAGCCTCCGGGCCACCGCGGGCCGGGTCCTGGGCCGGCTGCCACCGCCCTGCGGGGGTACGGCGGGCCGCCGGGCCGCCTCCGGCTGTCGCTGCGGGTGATATGCCGATCGCATCCTGTCTCGCTCCACTGGACCAAGCTAGGCGGCGCGGACCCCGGATGGGTGCCTGGACACGCGTACATCCACCGCTGGCCATCGGAAAGTAAACTGTCCGATGGCCCGTACCCGGGTCAGCCCCCTCCAGCTACGGGAAGTCGCCAACGTGTCGCTCACGATCGGAATCGTCGGCCTGCCGAATGTCGGCAAGTCGACCCTTTTCAACGCCCTGACCAAGAACGACGTGCTGGCGGCCAACTACCCGTTCGCCACCATCGAGCCGAACGTCGGCGTCGTCGGCGTCCCGGACGCCCGCCTCGCCGTCCTCGCGGGCATCTTCGGCTCCCAGAAGGTCCTCCCGGCGACCGTCGACTTCGTCGACATCGCGGGCATCGTCCGCGGTGCCTCCGAGGGCGAGGGCCTCGGCAACAAGTTCCTCGCGAACATCCGCGAGTCCGACGCGATCTGCCAGGTCATCCGCGCCTTCGCCGACGAGAACGTCGTCCACGTCGACGGCAAGGTCTCGCCGAAGGACGACATCGAGACGATCAACACCGAGCTGATCCTCGCGGACCTCCAGTCGATCGAGAAGGCGGTGCCGCGCCTGACGAAGGAGTCCCGCCTCCAGAAGGAGAAGGTCGCGGTCCTCGGGGCGGTCGAGAAGGCCCAGAAGATCCTCGAAGCGGGCGACACCCTCTTCTCGCACGGCATCACCAAGGGCACGGAGCAGGGCGACCTCCTGCACGAGCTGCACCTGCTGACCGTCAAGCCGTTCCTCTACGTCTTCAACGTGGACGAGGACGAGCTCACCGACGACGCCTTCAAGGCGGAGCAGAGCGCCCTCGTGGCCCCGGCCGAGGCGATCTTCCTGAACGCCAAGCTGGAGGCGGAGCTGATCGAGCTGGACGACGAGGAGGCCCTCGAACTCCTCCAGTCCGTCGGCCAGGAAGAGCCGGGCATGGCCACCCTGGGCCGCGTCGGCTTCGCGACCCTCGGCCTCCAGACCTACCTGACGGCCGGCCCGAAGGAAACCCGCGCCTGGACCATCAAGCAGGGCGCCACGGCCCCCGAGGCGGCCGGCGTGATCCACACGGACTTCCAGCGCGGCTTCATCAAGGCCGAGGTCATCTCCTTCGCGGACCTGGTCGAATGCGGCTCGGTCGCCGAAGCCCGCGCCAAGGGCAAGGCCCGCATGGAGGGCAAGGACTACGTCATGCAGGACGGCGACGTGGTGGAGTTCCGCTTCAACGTGTAGCGGCGTCCATACTGTACGTTAACTGATTAGTCAAACGTGCAGGCCAGGGGGGTCGGGCTCCGTCGAGTCCGACCCCTTCTGTATTCCCGTGCTGACTTGGTGCTGACTTGGAATCGCGGTGTCAGGCCGACTGGCCCGGTGCCAGCTTGTCCAGATCGAGGCTGATCTCGAACGGCAGGGATCGCTGGAGCGTGTGGCGGAAGATTCCTGCCGGCGCGTACGAGCTGGTCGGCTCGTCGAGCTCGTAGACGTGCACGGCGGGGACGGTGTCCTCGTCCTCGATGCACCAGTAGTGCCGGATGCCGGCCTCGGCGTACTTGCGAAGCTTGACGGTCCGGTCGCGGTGGGCAGATTCCGGCGAGACGACCTCGACGACGAGCTGGACATCTTCGGGAGCGAACCAGGTGCAGTCAGGGTCGTACGGGGCCGTGGTCACCAGGAGGTCCGGTTCCGGGCGGTTCCGGGCATCGAGGCGGATGGTCATCTCCCGGCCGACCCTGAAGCCCGCTGGGGCCTGCGCCCTGAGAGCCAACGTGAGGTCGGTGACGACCTCTCCGTGCCACCAGCGCTGGGGCGACATCATGAATACGAGAGCTCCGTCGATCAGCTCGGTGTGGCGCGGTGCTTCCGGGAGGCGGTCCAAGTCCTCCGCGAACCAGCCTTCCGCGCGCGGCGGGCGCATCCAGTCGGGCAGTGCGGTCATGGTTTCACGGTAGCGGTCAGTAGCTCAGGCTGGGGAGCAGACGATCTCAGCCGGATGATTTTCGGCAACTTTCCACGCTGCAACCAGCCACCTGGCTAGCATCCGGTCGTGAGCGACTCATCGGTTCAGATCGCCACGGTGGTCATTTCCGTGGCGGCTCTCGTCTTCTCCACGACGGCCGCGTTCTGGTCTCTCGTCTACAACCGGCGTCAGGTGAGGGCGGTTGCCGAGGCCAACGCCCTCACGGAGAGGGCCCAACGCGAGCAGGCGGAACCGTACGTCATCGTCGACATCAGGCCCCGCGTCCCTGGTTCTTCATTGCTTGTGCTGGTGATCGAGGACATCGGCCAGACGCTGGCCCGCAACGTGCGCATCTCGGTGAGTCCTCCGCTCCAGACCACTCTGGGTGCCGAGCGGGCCGAGACCCTCAACCGTGCTGTTGGTCGGCGCATCGCAACCGTTCCCCCCAAGCGCCGCATTCCCTTCGTCATGGATGTGGGCCATCAACTCTTCTCCTCGGAACTGCCCAAGGTGTACGAGTTCCAGGTTGACGCGGACGGCCCCTTCGGTCGTGTGGGCACGCTGACCTACACAGTGGATCTTGAGGCCCTGAGGGATAGCGCCCTTGAGACCGACTCTGTGGAGTGGAGTGCGCATCAGGTCGCCAAACACTTTGGGGAGACCGTGAAAGCGCTGGGGCGGCAGGCGCGGTCGCTTGACGAGTTGAGTCAGCAGATTCAGCGGAGTGTTGAATGGCAGGACTCGGAGCGCCGGTCGGGTGCTGACGTTCCCGACTTGGTGGAACGTGCCCTCCCTGAGATCCCTATGGCGCCGTTGAGTGACGATGGCGATCCGGCGTAACGGTCGTACTCCCGTGCTGATTCTGCGCTGACTTAGCCCGCCAAAAACCACGTTTCCGCAGGTGGGAGCGTTGTGCTATGCGTTCCGCTTCAACGTCTGACCGTGTGAATAGGCACCACGTCGTCCACTGGGCGAATCGGCGGGTCAGGCGGGCCCACCTCCTCGGAGGTGGGTCTTTGGCTTTTCCCGTTCTGGGACGGTGCTGGGATGGCTGACCATCCATCAGTCTTTCCCCCTCCTGGGAGACGCTGGGAGTGGTACGTTATTAGGTACCACTTGATGGGAGAGGTCGGGACATGTCCATCACCGCGAGCGAAGCCCGCAAGGAACTCTTTCCGCTGATCAAGAAGGTCAACGAGAACCACGAGGCCATCGAGATCGTCTCCAAGCACGGCAATGCCGTGCTCGTCTCGGCCGAGGATTACGCCGCGCTGCGCGAGGGCTCGTACCTGCTGCGCTCGCCGGCGAACGCCCGACGGCTGCTCAAGGCGTACGAGAACGCCCTGGCCCACATCAACGTCTCGGAGCGCGAGCTGATCGATCCGGACTCGGCGGACGCTGGTGCGGGTGCCGCGTGAGGCTTGTCTTCGAGGATCAGGGCTGGGAGGACTACACCTCCTGGCTCAAGAACGACCGCAAGGTGCTCGCCCGGATCAACAAGCTCATCGAGGACGTCAGGCGTGACCCGTTCTCAGGGATCGGCAAGCCCGAACCTTTGAGGTACCACCTGCCCGGGGCGTGGTCGCGGCGGATCGACGACGAGCATCGCCTCGTCTACCTGGTGACGGACAAGGAGATCGTCATTCTCGCGGCCCGGTACCACTACTGACCGCCCGTGCTGGGAAGGTGCTGGGAGAGGCTCCTCCGGAACGACGTTTCCGCAGGTCGCAGCTCTGTACTCGATGTTCCGCTTCAACGTGTAGTTGATCGGCAAAGCTGCAGGCCGGAAGGGGTCGGACTCCGGTGGGTCCGACCCCTTCCGGCCCGTCGAGCTCGTAGACGCACCAGTAGTGCGGGATGCCGGCCTCCGCGCATGGACAGCGATGTCGCCGCGGACCACGAAGCTCATCGAGGACGTCAGGCGTGACCGCTTCCGTGGGGCTCGTGTGCCGGGATGCCCCGTGCTGGAGCGGTGCTACGTGCCGTAGGCCGTGGAGCGGTGTCCGGCGTGCACGACCCATACCACCAGCTCTCCGTTGTCGACCGTGTAGACGACCCGGTGGTCGCCGACCCGCAGGCGGCGGCGCTCGGGCTGGGATACCAGTGCGGTGGTGTCGAAGCCGAAGGGGTCGCGCTCCAGTCCGTCAGTTTGGCCAGCATGCGAAGCGCCACGTCGCGCGGGATCTTGCGCAGCTCGGCCTGGGCCTCGGGCCGGAAGACGGTTCGGTACTCATTCACCGCGCGCCAGCGTCTCCCTCATGACGTCCTCGATCGGGATGCCGGGTGCCGGGTTGGCCATGCGCTCGTCGATGATGCGGTTGATCTCGCGCTCTTCCCACTCCTGGTACTTGCGCAGCACCTCGATGGAGACGACGGCGGCGACCTGCTTGCCGCGACGGGTGATGACCGTGGGCACGTCGTCGCGGTCGGCCCGCTCCACGACCTCCGCCAGGTGGGCGCGCACGTCGCGGATGGACTCTATGGGCAGCGGCTGCGTCATGCGCTCAGGCGTACCGAGTGTGCCATGTGTACACCAACGATTACGGGTGGGACCAGTCGTTGGCGAAGGTGCACTGGTGGTCGGTCCAGCGGTGCTGTTCGTCGGGTGTGTGGCTCGGGTCGCCGCGGAGGTGGTCCAGGGCGTTGACCCACTGGTCCCAGAGGCCCTCGGGCTCCGTGAAGCGGTCGGCGTGGTGGGTGCCGAGGCGGGCGTCGAGGTGGAGGAGGGCGCCGAGGGCAGCCGGCTGGTCGTAGCGGAGGTCGGTGCGGGGGAGGTAGCGGGCGAGGTAGGCGGTGAGGATCTCGGCGTCCGCGCGCGTGCCGAGGCGGGCCAGGGCGAAGCAGTACGCGCTGCCGGAGAAGCAGACCTCGCTGGCCAGGAGCAGTTCGCCGATGCGCTCGCGGAACGAGGTGCGGCGGTCGACGCCGATCAGCCAGGCGGCGGTGAGGCGCGCGCGCCATTCGTAGCCGAGGAGGGCTTCCAGTTCCTCGTCGGTGATCGCGGTGGCGTCATTGATCAGGTGTCGGGCGAAGCGTGCGGTGTGCCGCCAGCGCGGGCCGAGGAAGCGTCCGCTGTTCAGGACGAGGTAGCGCGGGAGGCCCGAGTACGTCCTCGTCACGTAGCGCTCGATCACGTGACCGTGGCCGACTTCCTTGGGGTGTTGGAACGGCATCGGTCACCTCTCCGGGTGCAGGTCGGCGTGGTCGATCCAGGTGGGGGCGACGAAGACGTCGGCGGCGACCGGGGCTTCGAGGGCTTCCAGCAGGGACCAGGTGCGGGCTTCCTCGACCAGGTGCTCCCACGGCGCGGTCCAGTCGAGCTGCCAGCCGAGGTCGGCGACGGTGAGGCTGTACGTGTGGCCGGCGTCCACGCGCCAGAACTGCGAGTAGAGGATCAGCTGGGAGTGGTCGGCCAGGTCGGCGACGATCTCCGCGAAGTGGGCCGAGGGCCAGCCGGGGCTGTCGGGTCCCGTACCGGTTTGGAGTCGGGCGGTCAGGGATGGGACGACGGGGCTACGGGCGCCGAGGTCGGTCAGGGCCCAGCGGAGGGCGACGGGTTCGCACTCGTCGGGGGGAGTCCGCCGGTCCAGGCAGGCGCGGTAGGCGTGGCGTAGGGGCTCGACCGCGCCCTCGATCTTCAGGCTCGCCAGGGCCGTGGCCGCCCACTGGCGGACGATGGGGTCGTCGCCGTCGAGCAGGGCGATCAGGGCGGGGCCGCCAGCGAACCCGAGGTGGATCAGCTCCGCGCGGGCGTCGTAGGACGCGCCGGACTCACCGTCGAGCTGCTGGACGAGTCTCTCGATGTGGGTGGTCATGAGAGCGCCGAGCGGTCGTCGGGCCGCAGGGTGTGTTCCTCGGTCGCCCAGCGCTCGAAGGCCATGGTCGGCCGGCGGAGCTGGACCCCGTCGTCCTCCCGGAAGCGGACGGGGCGGATCGCGTACGAGCCGGGCAGGGAGTCGAGCACGCGGTGCCCGCAGCAGGGGCGGGGGTGGCGATCGTTCACCTGGGCAGTCTCGTCGCGGGTCCGGGCGGTGCGCCATGGGTTTCTCCTCGACGCACGTCGACGAGGTGACCGGGGGCGGGCGTGGCTGCGCGGGAGTCCAGGCGGCGGAGGAAGGCGAGGACGCCGGCTGAGCCCGCGGACCAGGTGGCGGTGGAGGCGGTCAGGGTGTTGTCCGGGAACGCGGGGCGGGAGCTCGGGCCGCCGCTGCGGCTCAGGATGATCAGCGCGACCTTCTCGGCGGCGTCCCGGAACTCCTCAGCGGCGCCGGCGTGCGCGACGTCCAGCAGGAGTTCGCCCACGCCCGACAGGCCGCAGCACTGGCCGACCAGGGGCATGCGCGGGGCGAGCGTCGCGCAGGTGCGGGCGCCGCGCCCGGCCAGGGTCAGGTAGCCGGGTTCGTCGAGGAGGGCGGCGGCCCGGACCAGGACCGTGCCGATCCCGGCGAGGCCGCGGCACCACGAGCCGTAGCGGCGCGTCGCGCCCGGTGCGCCCGCCGCCGCGATGATGTCCGGGGTGAGGGCGGCGAGCCGCGCGCACGCCCGCCGGGCCCGGTCGATCGCGGCCGGGTCGCCGGTGGCGGCGCCGTACTCCAGCAGGAAGAGCGCGACCCCCGCCGTGCCGTGCGCGATGCCCTCGCCCAGTGCGGCGCTGCCGGGCGTGCCCGGGCCCGTGGCCGACAGCCGGGCCTCCCCGGACGCGAGCATCCGGGCGCACTCGGCGGCGAGGGCGGCGTGGTCGCCCGTACCGCCGGGGTGCCGGGCCAGCGCGAGGTGCCCCAGGCCGATCCCGGCGGCGCCCTCGATCAGGTCGGCTTCGGGCGGCCCGCCGTCCGGAGTGCGGGCGGGCAGGAGCGGCACGGGCGGGACGGGCGCGGGGGAGGGCCGGGCCGCACCCGCCGACGTGAGGAAGAGCTCCACGCCGGTGTGGCCCGCGTAGAAGCCCGGTGACATGTTCTTGGACCTGGGCTGCGCCGCGGTCCACCGCGCCAGCGCGGCCACGGCGTCGCGCACGCCCGGCCGGTGCCGGTGGTGGAGGAGTTCCAGGCCGAGCCCGGAGGCGCCGCCGTAGACGTCGATCGGTGTCGGGACGTGCAGGCGGGCGGCGCGCACCGGGTCCACGATCCGCAGTGCCTCCGCGACGCAGAAGGCCGTGGTGTGCTCGATGATCTCCGTCAGCCGGTCGTCGTCGAGTCGGTGCGGCCGGGGTGGCTGGTCCGGCCGGGGTGGCTGGTGCGGCGGGTGTGCGGGGCCCGTACCGCCGCGGAGCCGGGCCGCGGTGGCGGTCCGTACGGTCGGGTCCAGGCTCGTCAGGCCGGTGATCGCCGACCGGATCCCCTCGTGGGCCGGTCCGGGCAGGGCCCAGGCCAGGGCGTCGAGGGTCCGGTCCCGGTTGACCGCGGCGTCGGCGTCGACGATCACGGGGTCCAGGCCGGTGGCGGCGAAGCCCAGGGTCGCGCCCAGGGCGTAGTAGTCGTCGGCGGGGGCGGCCGGCCCGGTTGCGGGCAGGACCGGCCCGCCGTAGCCGGGGGTCGCGCCGCCCGGGCCGGCGCCGTCCCGCTCGCTGATCCCGAAGTCGATCAGGTGGCACCGGCCCGCCCCGTCGAGGACCACGTTGTCGGGCTTGAGGTCGCGCACCACGACGCCCCGGGCGTGCACCTCGTCGAGGGTCCGCAGCAGGCGGGTCGCGAGGTGGGTGAGGGTGAGCACCCCGTAGGGGCCGTTCTCCTGGACGTCCCGGCGCAGGTCCCGGTCGCCGCAGTCGGTCAGCACCAGGTACTCGTCCGGCGCGTGCAGGAAGTAGTCCAGGCCGCGCGGAACGCCCGGGACGGAGTCGAGCGCGGCGAGGATCCGGCGTTCGTTGCGCAGCCGGTCGCGGGTGTCCGTACCGGCGGCGTCCTCGGATACGAAGGCCCGCGCCTGCTTGATGACCACGGGGCGTCCGGTGGCCCGGTCCAGGGCGCGGTAGACGTTCCCCTGGGGCTTGCGGACGATCCCGGCCGTGACCGCGTAGCGACCGCCCACGCCGAAGCCGGAGCCGGGTCCGGGTCCAGCTCCGGGTCCCGGCGCCGCCTCCGGGGTCGCCGCGGGGGCCGGCGCGAACGGGTCCTCGGCCCAGGGCGGGCAGCGGTACGCGTTGCTCGCCAGCCCGTCGAAGAGCTGGCCGTCCGGTCCGGCCATGACCGATTCGAGCCGCCCGCCGCGGCCGGTCCGGTAGTCGCCGGTGAAGGGCCCGTAGCGGTAGTAGACGGGCGCGTGCGGATCGACCTGCCGGTCGCTGACGACGCGCGGTCCCTCGCGGCCGCGCAGTACGTCGACCAGCTCCGTGGCCAGGGCGACGACGACGCCGGGGCCGGGATAGACGGTGATCGCCTTGCCCACGAGGCCGGGGCCGGACGCCCCGGAATTGATGGTGCGCAGCGTCTGGCGGTCCTTGGCGAACTTCGCGTGGCACACGTGCCGGCCAAGGACGGGCAGGACGAGGGCGCACACCTCGGCCAGTGCGCCCGGGCGGGCCGACACGTGCAGCTTCCAGCCGTGGTCCATCGCCGGCATCCGCGGATCGTTCAGGTACGACCACGTGTCATCGGACCAGCCGGCCGCGCCGGCGATGGACCCGGTCACCGCTAGGAGTTGTTCTCGCAGGCGAAGCGGGTGGTGGCGGTCACCCACGGGTCGGCGAGACAGGCGGTGTGCTCGCGGTCGCTGCGGTCGTCGTCCTCGAACGCGATCGTCTCGTCGTCGACGAGCAGCGGACCCGCGTCGAGGAACTCGTCGAGCTCCGCGGTGGCGGTGGCAGTGGGCATGTGACGCCTCCATGTCGTGTCGTGTGGCGTGTCGTACGTGCTCAGGCGGGTGCCTGATTCCCCGAAGGTAGGGAGGCCCGGTCCGGCCGACCAGGGCCAAAAGCGCAGCCTCCCCGGCGGGGGAGCGCGTCCGGACCGATCGGGGTTCCGGTGCCCATTTGGTGAGATCCAGGTCATTTATTTGCCTGGATTTGAAACCTCGGGCGGGATTCGGCCATCAGGAGGAGAGGGGATGCCCAGCCGTTCTGTCCCGCGAGGGCAGTCATGACCGTTCGGAGCGATGTCAGTGCACGAGTACCCGCAGCGCCAACGGCCCGCTGACCAGCCGTCCGGGGGCCGGCCGTACGAGCCCTACGAGCCGTACGGGGCCCAGCCCCACCAGGACCAGCGGTACGGCGCCCAGCCGCTCTCCGACGGCCCGGGCGGCTCCGGTCGGCGCGGTCGGGCGCGGCCCAAGCGGTCCCGGCGCGCGGTGTGGATCGGCGCGGCCCTCGCCGTCGTGCTGCTGGCGGGCGGCGGCGGCTTCGGGGCCTGGAAGGCGGGCTGGTTCTCCGGCGACGGCGACCCGGTGAGCTTCGGCAAGACCCCGCCGCCGGCCGCGGACTCCGCCACTCCGGGCGGCGGCCAGTCGGCGAAGCCCAGCGGCGACCCGGACGTGCAGCTGCCGACGGGGCCGAAGGCGGACTTCAAGCAGACCGGCAGCCTCGACGACGGCACGAAGATAGCCAAGACCCGGCTGACCGGGGCGAAGTCGGGCTTCACGGGTGACGTGTGGGTGTGGGCGCCGAAGGAGTACGACGACCCGAAGTACGCGAAGAGCGCCTTCCCGGTGATGATCGCGCTCCCCGGCGGAAACGGTTTCCCCAGCAACTACTGGTCCGACCGCAGCCTCGGCCTCCAGAAGGCCATCAGCGACGGCGTCCAGGCGGGCACCAGCCTGCCGTTCGTGCTGATCATGCCGGTGCTGAACCCGGACGAGAAGAACTACTACGACGGCTCCGACATCCCGGGCCAGCCCAAGATGGGCACCTGGATCGCCGATGACATCCCGGACTTCGCCCGGGCCAATTTCCGCACCTACAAGTCGCGCGACGGCTGGGCCTTCATGGGCTCCTCCTCCGGCGCCTTCGTCGGGCTCAAGCAGGTGCTCCAGCATCCGGACCGGTTCAAGGCCGTGATCGCGAGCGGCGGCGAGATAGTTCCCGACTCCCCGCTGTGGAAGGGGAACACCCAGCTGATGGACGAGAACAACCCGCGCAAGCTCGCGCAGAAGCTCATCGACGGCAAGGGCCCCGAGGTCTACGTCAACTTCCAGCTCGGGACCAAGGAGAAGGACCGGGCCCGGATGGAGAAGTTCCAGGCCGAGTTCGGCAAGGGCCCGATCAAGGTCACCATCCGGGACATCCAGAACGGCGAGCACAACGGCTGGCACTACGTGCGCGGCATGAAGGAAGGCTCGCTGGAGTGGATCAGCAAGGCGATGAAGGGCCCCAAGCCCGCCGAAGGCTGACCCCGGCCGCGCCCTCGCTCCCGCGCGCCCCGGCGCACGTCGAGTTCGGATGCACATCACGGTCGTCCCAGGCAACCCGACCCGCCGATACTCCCTCTCATAGGGGTGTAAGGGGGACCAAACGGTCCTGCCCGCCTTCGTCGCGGGCGCCGGAAAGGAACGGGACGCTTCCGTGCAGCAAGACCAGCAGCTCGACCACCCGCAGTCGGACCCGCAGTCGGATCCGCAGTCGGGCGGCGGCTCCTCGACCGGGGCCCGCCGCTCCCGGTGGTTCCGCCCCCGCCGCCGCCTGATCGGCGGCGCGCTGGCCCTGGCCCTGACCGCCGGGGGCGGCGCGGCGGCGTACGGCTTCGGGCTCTTCTCCGACATAGGCGACCCGATGTCCTTCGGTCGCGTCCAGGAGATCGCGAACGACGTCACCGACGCCGACACGGGCACGGGCGGCGCGGTGAACGGCGTACGCCTGCCCACCGGCCCCCGGGCCGTCTTCGAGCGCTCCGGCCGGCTCCCCGACGGCACCGAGATCGGGAAGACCACCCTGGTCGGGAAGAAGTCGGGCTTCACCGGCGACGTGTGGGTGTGGGCGCCGAAGGAGTACAACGACCCGCGCTACGACAAGAGCGCCTTCCCGGTGCTGATCGCCCTGCCCGGCGGCCGCGGCTACCCCACCAACTACTGGGGCACCGGCCCCGGCCTCGGCCTCCAGCAGGCCGTGATCGACGGGGTGAAGTCGGGCAAGAGCCTGCCCTTCCTGCTCGTCATGCCCGTGATCAACGCCGACACGAAGCACCACTTCGACGGCTCGGACATCCCGGGGCAGCCCAAGATGGGCACCTGGATGGCCGATGACGTGCCGGATTTCGTGAAGGCCAATTTCCGCACCTTCACCTCCCGCGACGGCTGGGCCTTCATGGGTTCCTCCTCCGGCGGGTTCGGCGCCTTCAAGCACGTCCTGAAGTACCCGGACCGGTTCAAGGCCGTCATCGCCAGCGGCGTCGACTTCGTGCCCGATTCCCCGCTGTGGAAGGGCGACGTCAAGGCGATGGACGAGAACAACCCGGAGAAACTGGCCGAGAAGCTGATCAAGGCGGGCGGTCCGGACGTCTACATCAACTTCCAGATCGGCACCAAGGAGAGCGGCCGGGACCGGGCAGAGAAGTTCATGAGGGACTACACCAAGGGCCCGGTGCACACCCGCCTGCAGGTCATCCAGGATGGTGAGCACAATGGGAAGTCCTACGTCCGTGGCATGAGGGAGGGTTCGCTGGAGTGGATCAGCAAAGTACTGCTGCCCCCGACCCCCGGACCGAGCGCGAGCACCAGTCCTGGGACGGGCCCCGCGACGGCTTCGGCCACGACCCCGGCCGCGGCCCCGGCTCCCGTGTCCGCCGCGCGATGAGCAAGCCGGTGGTGATGGGCGCGTCCGCCGCGGCCGTCGGTCTCGTGGCGGTCGCCGCCATCGTGGCCTTCGACTCGGCCGGTGCCGAGAAGCCCGAGGCGATGCCCTTCCCCACCGTCGGCGTGCTGATGGCCAACGGCGAGCACTGGTGCACGGCGAGCGTGGTCGACAGCCCCAAGGGCAACGTCGTCGCCACCGCCGCGCACTGCGTGGCCCCGGCGGGTGAGGACGGTTCGCCCGGCGAGGTGGCCCACGACGGCCTCGCCATCGGCGAGCTGTCCTTCGCCCCGGCCTTCTCCGGCGAGGGCAAGGGCTCGCAGCCCCTCGGGCGCTGGAAGGTCAGCGCGATCCACGTGGACGACCGCTGGACGAAGTGGGGCGACGACACCGCCGACTTCGCCTTCCTGACCGTGGAGCCCGACAAGAGCGGTCGCACCCTCCAGCAGGCGGTCGGCGACGGCGAGGCGCCGACCCCCGACTGGGCCTCGGGCTACGAGCGCGACGTCACCGTGGTCGGCTACCCGGACTCCGCCTTCAACCCGAAGAACCGGCCGGTCTCCTGCACCACCCAGACCGCGCACGACACCGAGGACCCGAACATGCTCCACATCAGCTGTGCGGGCTTCTGGACGGGCACCAGCGGCAGCCCCTGGATCGCCGACCGCGGCGGCCCCGGCTCGCCCGGCCGCCTCATCGCGGTGCTCAGCGGCGGGGACACGGACGTGGACTCCACGGCCGCGCTCTTCGACGGGCGCGCGAAGGCCCTGTACGAGAAGGCCGCCCGCGGCTGACCGGACCCGCGCCACCCCGCCCGGCCCCGCGCGGCGGCGGCCCCGCCCGGCCCCGGTCGGGCGCCGCTAGTTGCGGCGTTCGGTGCTCACGATCGCGCACACCGCCGCCACCACGATCCCGCCGCCGACCAGGATCGGCCAGGTCAGCTCCTCGCCCAGGACCAGCGCGCCGAGGGTGACCGCGACGACCGGATTGACGTAGGCGTAGGTCGACACGAGCGAGAGCGGCGCCGACTGGAGCAGCCAGACGTACGCCGTGAAGCCGACCAGCGACCCCACGAGGATCAGGTAGCCCAGCGCCAGCCACGAGCGGGTGGAGATGTCCGCCGGGTCGAGACCGTGCTGCTCGCCCCGCGCCAGGCCCACCACCAGGGCGGCGGCGCCGCCCGCGAGCATCTCGTAGGCGCTGGCCGCGAAGGGGTTGGCCGGCATCGGCAGCCGGTTCGAGGAGTACGAGCCCAGCGACCACAGCAGCGACCCGGCCAGGATCGTCAGCACGCCCCACAGCTCCACCTCGCCGCTGAGCCCCGGGCTGGTCAGCACGGTCAGCCCCGCGAGGCCCACGAGCACGCCGCCCAGCGTGCGCACCGGCGGCCGGTCGCCCCCGGTCAGGCGCAGCAGCACCACCCACATCGGCACCCCGGCCACCAGCAGGGCGGCCAGACCGGACGGCACGGCGGTCTCGGCCAGCACCACCAGGCCGTTCCCGCCGAGGACCAGCATCAGGCCCACCAGCACGGCCGAACCCAGCTGCGCCCGGGTCACCCGGAGCGCGGCCGGGCCGGACCGCCAGGCGACCAGGGCGGCCAGCAGCACGCCCGCCGAGAGGAAACGGGCCCCGGCGGAGAGGAAGGGCGGCATCGTCTCCACGACGACGCGGATGCCGAGGTAGGTCGAGCCCCACACGACGTAGACGAGGGCGAGGGCGGCCCACACGGCGCCGGAGGCCGCCCGGGGCCGGGGGGAGTCGATGAGGGTCGTCACCCCGGGATCCTACGAGCGGATCAGCGGACCGTCTGCGGGCGGCCCCCGGCTGTGTCAGCTCGCCCCGCGCCCGCCCGGATCAGCCCTTGAACAGGGAGTTCACCTCGCCGTAGGAGAGGGACCCGGAGAGCGCGCCGTAGGTGCCGTCCGAGAGCAGCTCCTCGGTGGCGCGCCGGACCACGGCGTACGCGGCCTCCGCGACCCACGAGCCGAGGCTGACCCGGGCCACGCCCAGCTCGCCCAGCGCGGCGACGCTCGGCGCGTCCGGGCCGACCAGCACGTTCAGCGGGGCGTCGATGCCGCGGGCCAGCTCGGTCACGGTCGCCGGGTCGTAGACGCCGGGCACGAAGATGCCGCTGGCCCCCGCCTCCAGGTAGGCGGCGGCGCGGGCCAGGGTCTCCTCCACCCGGGCCGGACCGGGCTCGCCGAGGCCGAGGAGGTAGGTGTCCACGCGGGCGTTGATGTAGAGCGGGACGTCGAGGGCGTCCGCGGCCGCGCGGGCGGCGGCGAGGCGCTCGACCTGCTCGGCGGGGTCCCGGAAGCGGTCCTCGATGTTGACCCCGACCGCTCCGGCGGCCAGCACCCCGGCGACGGTCTGTCCGACCCCCTCGGCGTCGGCGCCGAAACCGCCCTCGATGTCGGCGGTCACCGGTACGTCGACGGCGCCGACCACGCGGGCGATCAGGTCGAGGGCGCGGTCCCGGGCCAGCAGGTCCCCGTCGGGGGAGCCGAGGGACCAGGCGACACCGGCGCTGGTGGTGGCGACGGCGGGGGACCCGGCGGCCTCGACCAGGCGGGCGCTCGCGACGTCCCAGGCGTTGGCGAGGGCGAGCGGGGCGGCGGGGGTGTGCAGGGCGTGGAAGGCGCGGACGCGGGAGAGGTCAACTGACTTAGTCATGCGGGCATTTCATCAGAAGGGGGCGGGCCCGGGCTGGCGAAAACCGGACATCTGCGTGGACCGGAGCCATGCCCCGGGCCCCGCCACCGGCCCCGGCGCCGAGCGGGCGCCGAGTCGGCGCCGGGGGCCGCGGTTCAGGGGGCCAGGCCCGTCTTGGCGCCGGCGCCGCAGAGCGGGACGACCGCCGAGCGGCCCGCGAGCGGGTCACCGGGCGCGCCCGGGCCGACCGCGGCCCAGCACGCCGCGGCCGTCGGCTCGACGAAGAGCCCCCGCGCCGCCAGGTCCCGCTGGGCCGCGCGGATCCGCTCCTCGGACACCGTCAGGAAGGTGCCCCCCGACTCCCGCACGGCGGCCAGGATCTGCCGGGCCCGGGGCGGGGCCGGGATCGCGATCCCCTCCGCCAGCGTCGGCACGGGGTCCGGGACCGGGGCCGTCGGTTCGCGCTCGCCGGCGGCGAAGGCGCGCGCGAGCGGAGCCATGGCCCGCGCCTGGACGGCGATCAGCGCGGGGGCCCGTACGCCCGCGCGCGCCAGCTCCCGGGCCGCCAGCGCCGCGCCGAGCAGCAGCGTGCCGTTGCCCACGGGCACCACCAGGGCCTCGGGCAGCTCGCCGCCCAGCTCCTCCCACAGCTCGTACACGTACGTCTTCGTGCCGTGCAGGAAGTAGGGGTTGAAGACGTGGCTCGCGTAGAAGACGCCCGGCTCGTCGGCGGCCGCCCGCGCGGCGCGGGCCGCCGCCTCGCGCCCGCCCGGCACCACCCGGACCCGCGCCCCGTGCGCCCGCATCTGCTCGGTCTTCTTCTCCGAGGTGCCCTCGGGCACGAAGACCTCGCAGGCCAGGCCGGCCCGCGCGCTGTAGGCCGCGACGGAGGTGCCGGCGTTGCCGCTGCTGTCCGCGACCAAGCGCTCCGGGCCGAGCCGCCGGGCCAGCTCGGCGAGCATCACCGCGCCCCGGTCCTTGAAGGACAGGGTCGGCATCAGGAAGTCGAGTTTGGCGGAGATCCGCCCGGTCAGCGGGACCAGCGGGGTCCGCCCCTCGCCGAGGGTCACCGCGGGCGCCCCCGGCAGCGGCAGCGCGGACCCGTAGCGCCACAGCGAGTTCGGGCCGGAGTCGAGCTCGACGGCCTTCGGCGGCTGCGGCGCGAAGTCCAGGTCCCAGGGGCCCGCGCAGACGGGGCAGCACCAGGGCGCGGTGCGGACGTCGGCGCGGGCGCCGTCGTCGGGGCAGACGTAATCGGGGCAGACGTCATCGGGAAGTGCGTGCGTCAGTGCGTGCGTCATGCGCGAACGGCTCCGCTCCGTCGGGTCTTCACGGGCCCTTTCCCGGGCTCCGTCGTGAGCTCGTGCAGGGGTTCGGGGGTGGCCCGTCTCCGTGACGGATCGTACGCGGGGGTGTCCGCCGGGTGAGGGGCGCGGGGGCGAGCGGCCGGCCGACCGTTGCCCTTGCGTACTATTCGCGCAGTCGTTCGCGCAGCGCCGCATCCCCCCGCACCCCCGCATGATGGAGCAGCTCACGCCGTGAGTACCCCGCCGCAGCCCCCTCCCCCGCCCCCTCCGCCGCCCCGCGATCCGTGGGCCGCCCCGCCGACCGGGGCCCCTTACGGCTACGGCCACCCCGGCGCTCCGGCGCCGGGCGGCAGGCCTCCGCTCAACGGCTTCGCCCTGGCCGCGCTGCTGGTCGGGCTGCTGTGCTTCCCGCCGCTCGGAGTGGTCTTCGCGGTCGTGGCGCTGGTCCAGATCGCCGCGCGCGGGGAGCGGGGCAGGGGACTGGCGGTCACCGGGCTCGCGGTCTCGGTGTTGATGTCGGGCGCGCTGGCGCTCGTCGCCGTGGAACTGGTGGGTCCGGTCGGTGAGCGACTGGCCCGGGCGGCCGATCGCGGCACGGCCGGTACGGGCGGCAAGGGGAGCGCCGCCCGTGACGTGGAGGGGGATCCGGCGGACCTGGAGCAGGTCCGGGCCGGGGACTGCTTCAACGTGCCGGGTGCGGACCTGCTCGCCGAGGCGCCCCTGGTCTTCAAGGTGGCGTGCACCCGCCCGCACCACGGCGAGATCACCGCGTCCTTCCTCGCGGACCCGGGCGCCTTCCCCGGTGAGGAGGCCCTCGCGGCGCGGGCCGAGGAGCGCTGCTGGCTGGCGCAGGACACGTACGCCATGGACACCTGGGCCCTGCCGGAGTTCGCGGAGATGTACTTCTTCGCGCCGAGCGAGGACGAGTGGGAGCAGGGCAGGCGCAGCGTGCTGTGCGTGCTCGGCACCACGGAGGGCGAGCAGCGCGGGAGCCTGAAGCGCGACGCGACGATGCTGACGGCCGGGCAGGCGTCCTTCCTGGGCGCCGCGAACCGGCTGGACTCCGCGCTGACGGCCGCCCCCGTGACCGACCTCAAGGACTCGCTGCCCCAGTACCGGGCGTGGGCGGCCAAGGTGGAACCGGCGATGGCGGCCGAGGCCGCCGTGCTGCGCGAGTCCACGGCCGGCGCGCCGGCCGACGCGCTGCTCAAGGAGGTCGAGGCGGCCCGCGTGCAGTGGCGGGCGGCGGCGGACGCGCGGCGGCCGGAGGACTTCCGCGCGGCGTGGAGCCGGGCGGTGGACGCGACGTCGGTCGAGACGGAGCGCACGCTGCGCGGGGCGCTCGGGCTGGCGACGAAGGTGCCGTCGTGGCTGGAGGATTCGGACGGCTCGGACACGGGCTGGCTCGACGGCGAGGGTGCCGGGTCGCAGTCGGTCTAGTTCTGGGCCGCTCTCCCGGATCGCGCCGGGAACGCGACTGTAACGCAGGGTAACGGGTTTCAGTGACCTGGCTTCATCACTTCGGGTGAAACTTTGGCCCTTGCTTGCGGTGCACAACCGTAGGTTGCCAGGCTGTAGCTGTCTGTCAACCTGATGGGAGTGGCTAGTGACTTTCGGTGAGCAGCCGGCCTATCTTCGCGTCGCCGGTGACCTGCGACGGAAGATCGTCGATGGGTCCCTGCCCCCGCATGCGCGGCTCCCCTCGCAGGCCCGCATCCGCGAGGAGTACGGGGTCTCCGACACCGTCGCCCTGGAGGCCCGCAAGGTCCTCATGGCGGAGGGGCTCGTCGAGGGCCGCTCCGGTTCGGGGACGTACGTGCGGGAGCAGCCGGTGCCCCGCCGGGTGGCCCGTGCCGGGTACCGCACGACGGGGGCGTCCACCCCCTTCCGGCAGGAGCAGGCGGACTCGGGCAGCCGCGGCACCTGGGAATCCAACAGCGAGCAGACCGAGGCGCCGGCCGAGGTCGCCGCCCGGCTGGGCATCGAGCCGGGGGAGCGGGTGATGCGCACGCGCTACGTCTTCCGCGACGCGGGCGAGGCGATGATGCTCTCCACCTCGTGGGAGCCCCTGTCCGTGACCGGTCGCACGCCGGTGATGCTGCCGGAGGAGGGCCCGCTCGGCGGGAGCGGCGTGGTGGAGCGGATGGCCGCCATCGACGTCGTCGTGGACAACGTGGTGGAGGAGGTCGGCGCCCGGCCCGGGCTGGCCGAGGAGATCCTGGCGCTGGGCGGAGTGCCGGGGCACGTGGTGCTGGTGATCGGGCGGACGTACTTCGCCTCCGGCCGCGCCGTGGAGACGGCGGACGTGGTGGTCCCGGCCGACCGCTACCGCCTCGCCTACCACCTACCGGTCCGCTAGTGCCGTGCGGGGCGCCGCGACTCGGTGAACCGGTCCGGTCACGGCGCCAGGGCGCGGTGTAACGCCCCGGTCATGCGCGGGCCCCGGGCGTAACCCCGGGGCAATGCGGTGAGGTGACGGGCCGTCACGCGCGGGGCCTAGCCTCGGCGCGCATGACGGACGCCACCACCACCCCCGCCGCCCCTGCCGCCGCTCCCGCCGCCACGCGCGGGGCCCCGGAGCCGGGCCGCCGCTACGCCCGGCTCGCCGCGGACGAGAGCCGCGAGGACTTCTCCCTGCGGTACGCGCCGCACTCCTACCGCCGCTGGGGTCCCGCCACGGTCGCCGGCACGGCCCTCGGCGGGATCGCCTACCTCGCCGACTTCGCGATCGGCGCCTCCATCGTCTTCGCCTACGGCTTCACCAGCGGGCTCGCCGCGATCCTGACCGCGGCCGCGGTCATCTTCCTCACCGGCATCCCGATCGCCCGGGCGTGCGCGACGTACGGCCTGGACATGGACCTGGTCACCCGGGGCGCGGGCTTCGGATACTTCGGCTCGACCCTCACGTCGCTCATCTACGCCTCGTTCACCTTCATCTTCTTCGCCCTCGAAGGCTCGATCATGGCCCAGGCCATGCACCAGGCCGTCGGACTGCCGCTGGAGATCGGGTACCTGCTCACCACCCTGATCGTCATCCCCATCGTCTTCCGCGGGATGGGCGCGCTCGCCAAGGTGCAGGCGTGGACCCAGCCCGTCTGGCTGATCGGCCTGGTGCTGCCGTTCCTGGTGCTCGCCTTCGAGGACCCCGGCGCGTTCGGCGCGTTCACCCACTTCGGCGGGACCGCGGGCGCCGGGTCCGGCTTCTCCTGGATCGGCTTCGGCTTCGGCACCGGCATCGCCCTGTCCCTCATCGCGCAGATCGGCGAACAGGCCGACTACCTGCGGTTCATGCCCGCCCGGACCCCGGCCACCAGCCGCCGCTGGAAGCTCGCCGTGCTCGCCGCCGGACCCGGCTGGGTGGTCATCGGCGCGGCCAAGCAGCTCGGCGGCGCCTTCCTCGCCTTCGTCGCGCTCGCGGCGGTGGGCGAGACCCGCGCCCTGGAGCCGATCGCCCCGCAGATCGAGGCCCTGCGCCCCTGGCTCGGCGGCCTCGCGCTGCCCGCCGCCGCGCTCTTCGTCATCGTGTCCCAGGTGAAGATCAACGTCACCAACGCCTACAGCGGCTCGCTGTCCTGGTCGAACTTCTTCTCCCGGATCACCCACCGGCACCCGGGCCGGGTCTGGTACATCTTCCTCAACCTGGCCATCGCGCTGACGCTGATGGAACTCGACATGTTCGCGATGCTCGGCAAACTGCTGGGCTTCTACTCCAACGTCGGCATCGCCTGGATCGCGGCGGTCGCCGCCGATCTGGTCATCAACAAGCGGCTCGGGCTGAGCCCGCCGTACATCGAGTTCAAGCGCGCGTACCTGTACGCCGTCAACCCGGCCGGCTTCGGGGCGATGGTGATCGCGTCCACCGTGTCGATCCTGGCCTTCGCCGGGGTCTTCGGGACCTACGCGCAGGCCTTCTCGACCTTCATCGCGGCCCTCCTCGCGCTCGTCCTGTGCCCCCTGATCGCCTGGGCGACCGGGGGGAAGTACTACCTGGCCCGGCCGAACACGCTGACCGGCCCGGGCGTGGAGGTCGCGGACCTCACCGCGACCCACACCTGCGGGGTCTGCGAGAGCGCGTACGAACTCCCGGACATCGCCGACTGCCCCGTCCAGGCCGGGCCGATCTGCTCGCTGTGCTGTTCGCTCGACGCCACCTGCGGGGACGTCTGCCGCAAGGGCGCCGGGGGAGGTGCGGTCGTCCTGCCGCTGCCGACGGTGCGCCGGCTCTGAACCGGCGTGCACGCCCCCTCGCACGCATGGCCGGATGAGTACGCCTGCGAGGTACCTCTTCGTGAAAAACCGTATCCGCTGAGTAAAGGTCGGGCGTAAGCTCGGGCATATGCGTAATGCGGTTTCCTGGGCAGGTACATCGGCGGAGGGTGGAGCGCGATGAGCGACAACGGTGCTCTGCTCCCATGGCTGGTCATACGGCAGGACGACAACGGCAACCGCTACCGCGTGGGCCGTTACCCCACGCGCGCCGAGGCCCAGAAGGTCGTCGACAGCCTCGATGACCGCGGGCACAAGCAGCTCTACTGGGTCGAGCGGATCGGGCAGAACGCCACCACCGCCAACTGACGGCACATAGGTGTGACATAGGCAGTGACATAGGCTCCGCCCATGACGGAACGCGTGGTCGTGGGCGGAGCCCTTTGTCGTGACGGGCGCCTGCTGGCCGCCCGGCGCAGCGCCCCGCCCGAGCTGGCCGGCCGTTGGGAGCTGCCGGGCGGGAAGGCCGAACCGGGTGAATCCGTCCCCGAGGCCCTCGTACGGGAACTGCGCGAAGAGCTGGGCGTGGAGAGCGAAGCCCTGGAGCGGATCCCGGGGGAGTGGCCCCTGAAACCCGGCCTGGTGCTGCACGTGTGGACCGCGCGCCTGGTCTCCGGCGAGCCCGCGCCGCTGGAGGACCACGACGAGCTGCGCTGGCTCGGGCCGGACGAGTTGGACTCCGTGGACTGGCTCGACCAGGACCGCCCCGCCGTCGCCGAAGCCGGTCGACGGCTGCGCGAGCGCTAGGTCGTACCGGGTGGTGGTCGCGCCGGGGTCAACGGCGCGTCACCGGGGCGCGGCAGCTGGAGCGGGGGCGGCGGAGGGGCGCGGGGGCGCGTAAGGCTCACGGTGTAGGCCAGGTGCACCACAGTGCGCCGGTGCCTGGGGGGTCGGATGGTACGACGCCGCGAATATCGGGTATGTCGCTATTAGTCCCTATCTCGTCCCTCCTCGTCGCTGACGAACCGGACTGGGGTCCGCTGCTGGCCCGGGAAGTGATCGGCGTGATCGACGCAGATGGTGAATGTGCCGAATGGGACTTCCCTGCCGAGCCCGGCGCCGTCCGCACCGCCCGCCACGCCGTGCGCGGCAAGCTCCGCGCCTGGGGTCTGGAGGCGGTCTGCGACGTCACCGTCCTGCTGGTCAGCGAGCTGGTCACCAACTCGCTGCGGTACGCCTCCGGCCCGATCGGGGTCCGATTGGTACGGCGCGATTCCGCCACCGCCCAACCCGCCGCGGGTCCCGCCCTCCTCGTGGAGGTCTCTGATCCGCTTCCGGATCCGCCGCGCGAGCGGGTCGCCACATCCGACGACGAGGGCGGTCGCGGGTTGCACCTGGTGGCGGTTTCGGCGCAGCGGTGGGGGACCCGGCACGGGAAGTCGGGCAAGACAGTGTGGTTCGAATTGGCCCTACCTGGTGAGTAACAAGGAGAAGGGTCTCTGACGATCATCGGGTGTGGCTCGAAATGAACGAGACCGTGCTGTGATCGTGAACGCCGTGCCGAGCGTGCCCGTGGTGCTGAATACTGCGGTCATGGCCGGTCCGGTTGCGGTGAGCTGGAGGGGACGGTCGCGTGAGCGAAATACCTGCGCAGGCACATCAGGCCCATGTGTCAGGGGAGGCGTGGAACGACTCCTTGTGGCACAGCAGCCCGCCTGGCTCGATATATGACTACATAAAGGTCGCATCCTTCTCGATCGGGCCCGACGGCCTCATCGACCAGTGGAGCCTGCGCGCCGAGGAACTCTTCGGGCTGAGCGCCGCCGAAGCGGTGGGCCGCGATCCGGTCGATGCCTTCATGCCCCCGGAACTCCGCCCCGGCGCGCACCGCAGGGTCGCCGAGATCCTCGACGGCAAGGAGTGGACCGGCTTGATCCCGTTCCGCATCCCCGATGGGGACGGCGAACACGGCGTGGCCGAGATCTACGTGATGCCCACCCAGACCGAGACCGCCGAGCGGGCCGCGCTCTGCGTCGTGGTCGATGTCCGCGCGCTGCGCCGGATCGAATCCGATCTGGCGGCCTCTCAGGCGATATTCGGTCAATCTCCCTTCGGCTTCCTGCTCTTTGGTACGGACCTCACCGTGCAGCGCGCCAACCGCCGCTTCGCCACCGTCTTCGGGGGCGGGGTGGAGGAGCACCGGGGGCGCACCGTCCACGACTACCTGCCCCCGCACGAGGCCGACCGGATGGCCGAGGCGCTGCGCCGCGTCCTGGAAACCGGCGATTCGGTCACCGACCTGCGCATCACCGGCGCGGCCCCCGGCAGCCGCGACAACCGGCACTGGTCCATCAACCTCTACCGGGTGCACGGCGGCAACGGCCTGCCCATCGGTGTCGCGGGCCTGGGCACCGACGTCACCCGCCGCCACCTCGCCGCCCGCGAGGCCGCGGGCGTCCGCCGCAACCTCGCCCTCCTCAACGAAGCGGGCCACCGGATCGGGAACTCCCTCGACCTGGAGACCACCGCCCGCGAACTCCTCGACGTCACCGTCCCCGGCTTCTGCGACCTGGCCGCCGTGGACCTCTACCAAGGGCTCCTGCTCGGCGACGACGACCGCGACCGCCCCGCCCGGCCGCACGGACCCGGGGTCCCCTCGCTCCCCGGGGGCGGTCCCGGGCGCGCGCCCTCCGCACCGCTGCGCCGGGTCGCCTTCGCCTCCGCCGTCTCCGACGCACCGCTGTCCGGGCCCGGCCCCGGCGCGCTGGTCGCCGTGGGCGAGGTCCACCGCTACCCGCCCGCCTCGCCCGGCACCCTGGCCCTGCGCACCGCCCGGCCGCGGCTGCTGGAGGGCGCCGCGCCCGACGACCTGATCCAGTCCACCCTCGTCGTCCCGCTCGTCGCGCACGACACGGTGGTCGGCCTGGCCCAGTTCTCCCGCACGAAGGGCAGCGAGCCCTTCGGCGAACGGGACCGGGCCGTCGCCGTCGAGCTCGCCGCGCGGGCCGCCGTATGCATCGACAACGCGCGGCTCTACCGGCGCGAACACGAACGCGCGCTGATACTCCAGCGCAGCCTGCTGCCCCCCGGCGATCCGGCCGCGGCGGGCCTCGACATCGCCTGCCGTTACCTGCCCGGCAACGCGGCGACCGAGGTCGGCGGCGATTGGTTCGACGTCATCGAGCTGCCCGGGCACCGCACCGCGCTCGTGGTCGGTGACGTGATGGGCCGCGGCCTGCGGGCCGCCGTCGCCATGGGCGAACTGCGCACGGCCGTACGCACCCTGGCCCTCCTCGACCTGGAACCGGCCGAAGTGCTCACGGCGCTGGACGAGGTGGCCCGGGGCCTGGGCACCCCGGGCGGTTCGCAGCAGGCCTCGCGGGCGGCCCTGCAATCCCGCGACGCCGACCTGAACGACCTGTCGGAGGTCTACCTCGCGACCTGCGTCTACGCCGTCTACGACCCGGTGACCAGGCGCTGCACCATAGCCAACGCGGGCCACATGCCGCCCGTCCTGGTCGAACCGGCCGAACCCGGGGGCCCGCCCCGGCCCGCGCTGCTGCTGGAGGTGCCGCCCGGGATGCCGCTCGGGGTCGGCGGTGAACCCTTCGAGGAGGTCGAGGTGGACCTCCCCGAAGGCGCACTGCTCGCCCTGTACACCGACGGGCTCGTCGAATCCCGCGACCACCCGCTGGAGGAGGGACTGCGCGGGCTGCGGGAGGCGCTGGCCGATCCGGTGCGGCCGCTGGAGGACGTCTGCGACCACGTCCTCGGCTCGCTGCACACCCGGCACGGCGAGGACGACATCGCCCTGCTGCTGGCCCGGGTGCAGGGGCTGCCGATCGACGCGGTCGGCGACTGGCAACTGCCGCGCGAGGCCCGGTCGGTGGGGCGGGCGCGGGAGCTGGCCCGGGCGAAGCTGCCCGCGTGGGGCCTGGAGGGGCTGCTCGATACGACCGAACTGCTGGTCAGCGAGCTGGTGACGAACGCGCTGCGGTACGGGGAGGGCGAGATCAGGCTGCGGCTGCTGTTGGACCGGACCCTGGTGTGCGAGGTGTGGGACGGGAACCTGGTGCAGCCCCGGCGGCGGCGGGCCCGGGACACGGACGAGGGCGGGCGCGGGCTGCAGCTCGTCGGGCTGCTGTCGGCCGGGTGGGGTACGCGGCGTACCCACCGGGGGAAGACGGTGTGGTTCGAACTGCCGTTGCCGGGGGTGGCGGGGGAGGCCGTCGCCGAGCTGTCGGCGGAGCAGTTGCTCAGCATGTACGGGTAGGTCCGGGGGTGGGGGCCGATGGGTCCGTGCGGGCCGGCTTCCCGGGGCTCCGCCCCGGACCCCGCGCCTCAATCGCCGGCGGGGCTGGATGGGCCTGGCCCGGAGGCTGGACCCGTCCAGCCCCGCCGGAGGTACCTTCCCCCGGGGCTCCGCCCCGGACCCCGCGCCTCAATCGCCGGCGAGGCTGGATGGGCCCGGCCCGGAGGCTGGATCCGTCCAGCCACGCCGGCGGGGGCTTGGTCAGGAGCGCCCCGATTTCAGGGCTGCCAGGCGGGCTTCGATTTCGGTGTTCTTGTCCAGGTCGTCCAGGGCTTCGAACTGGGCGTCCAGGGTGGAGGCGGCCAGTTCCTGCTTGCCCAGGGCCATCGCTTCCTCGCGGCGGACCTTGTCCTCGAAGCGGTTCAGGTCGCTCGTCGGGTCCATCACGTCGATGTTCTTCACCGCGTCCATCATCGTGTTCTGCGCCTGGGCCGTCTTCGCGCGCGCCACCAACTCGTCGCGCTTCGCCTGGAGCTCCGTCAGCTTGGTCTTCATCGAGTTCAGACCGGCCTTGAGCTTCTCGACGACCTCCGTCTGCGCCGCGATCGTCGGCTCCGCCGTCTTCGCCTCCTTCTCCGACTGGAGCTGGCGGCCCAGCGCGACCTTCGCCAGGTTGTCGAACCTGTCCGCGTCCGTCGGTGTGCCCGGGGTCCCCGCCGTCCGCAGCTCGTCGGCCTTGCGGCTGGCCGCCAGGGCCTTGGCGCCCCACTCGGCCGCCGCGTTCACGTCCTCCGCGTGGTCCGCCTCCAGCATCCGCAGGTTGCCGATCGTGGTGGCGACGGCCTGCTCCGCCTCGGAGATGTTGTTCGTGTAGTCCCGGATCAGCTGGTCCAGCATCTTCTGCGGGTCTTCCGCCTGGTCCAGCAGCGCGTTGATGTTGGCCTTCGCGAGCTGGGTGACGCGGCCGAGGATGGTCTGCTTGCTCATGGGTGCCTACTCCTAGGGGAAAAAGGGGGGGTGGGTGACGTCAGAAGCGGCCGCCACCGCCCATCCGGCCGCGGGTGCCCCCGCCGCCGAAGGAGCCGGGACCTGGGCCGCCACCCCCGAAGCCGCCGCCTCCGCCGCCGAAGCCGCCGTACCCGCCCCCGCGGCCGCCGCGGCCGCCGCCGAGGATCTCGCCGAGGATGATCCCGCCCAGCACCGCGCCGCCCATGCCGCCCTGCTGCGAGCGGCGGCCGCCGTACGGGTCCTGGTACGCCCGCACGTCCGCCTCCGCCAGCTGCTGCGCCTGCCGCGCCAGCGAGTCCGCCTGCTGCGCCTCGGCCAGCGCGGCCGCCGGGTCCGAGCCCGTCACCGCGAGCGAGCGCTCCAGGTGCCGCTGCGCCTCCGCCAGCCGGGTGCGGGCCTGACTGCCGACGGCTCCGCGGCTGGTGGTGACGTAGTCCGCGGCCGCGCCGATCGCGCTGCGGGCCGACAGCAGGGCCTGGTCCAGCAGGGCCGCGGCCCGTTGCCGGCCCGACTCGCGCTCCCGGGCTCCGGCGAGCGCCTCGTCCAGGGCCGCGTCGGCCTCCTCGATCCGGCGCAGGGCGTCGATCGGGTCGTACCGGCCCGCGCCCTGCTCCGCCCGGACGTCGGCCAGTACCGACTCCGCCCGGCCGATCCGGCCCCGCAGGTCCGCCGTGGAGACGCCCTCGGCGGTTCCCGTCAGCAGCCCGCGGGCGTCCGCGAGGTCGGTCTCGGTCTCGTTCAGGGCGCCGGTCAGCTTGCCCGCCGCCTCGGCCAGTTCCCGCGCGCGCCGCTCCACCGCGTCCACCAGGGTGGTCGCCTGGTCGACGGCGCCCTCGGCCGCCCGCACGTGCACGGCCGCCTTGCCGTTGTCCCCGCCGTCGACGGCGGCGCGCGCCTCGCCGAGGCTGGTGGTGGCGAACAGCAGCCGGTCCTTGGCCTGTTCGGCGTTGGAGGCCACGGGGGCGGACGCGGAATCGGCGTACCGCTGGGCCAGGGCGGTCAAGGTCGCCACGGCCGTGGAGGTCCGGCCGGTCAGCGCGCGGAAGTGCGCCTGTACGGTCTCCAGCGCCTGCGGTGCGTTCTTCTCCAGGGCGCGCAGCCGGTCGAAGTCGGCGGATTCGGCGTCGAGGCGCCGGCTCGCCTCCGTGCAGCGCGCCACGATCTCGTCCAGCATCCGGCGCCGGGTCGCGTCGTCCTCGGGATAGGCGTCGTCGAGCTGCTGGCGCAGCCGGAAGGCGTGCGTCAGCTCGTCCTTGGCGTAGGCCACGGCCGCGGTGAACGGCCCCACCGCCTCCTCGCCGAACTGGGCCGAGGCGAAACCGAGTTCCTCGGTGCTGGTGCGGACCGCGTCGTCGGTCTCCACCAGCAGCGACTTGGCCTTGGCGTCGAGTTCGGCGAGCGGGAGCCGGGGCGGGCCCTGCTCGCCCCAGCCCGAGCGGGCCGTCGTACCGCGGTCGGTCGTTCCCTTGCGCTTGCGGCGGCTGTAGGCGTAGGCGCCGAGCGCGCCCACGGCGCCGACCGCGACCACCGGCAGCACGTAGTCACCGGCCCCGCTCTCGCCGCCCGCCCGGTCCCCACCGGGATCGGCCACGCCCGGGGTGATCGCGGGGACCGGCACCGGCCGCCCCGCCAGCACGGCGTCGTAGCCGCCCGCCGCGCCGATCGCCGCGCCCGCCCAGTCGTTCTCCTTCAGGGCGGGCTCGATGGCGCTGCGGGCGACGCTCGCCAGCTGTTCCTTGGTGAAGCCGGAGTCGACGTCGGCCGAGTAGGCGTACTGCCGGGCCCCGGTCGCGACGGCGAGCAGGACGTCGTTCTGCCCGAGGCCGCTGCGCTGCGCGGTGGCATCGGCCCAGCTCTGGGCGGAGCGTCCGGAGAAGTCGCGGACGTACGCCACGAACAGCTGGACGCGCTGGTCGGTGTACAGCTTGTCGAGGGCGGCGGCCACGGCGGGCTCGCGGTCGCCCAGGGCGCCCACCCGGTCGGTGATCTGGCCCTCCTGCGACAGGGTGACGGGATCGTCGGCCCGGGCCGGCGGGGCCTCGGCCGCGCCCAGGCCGCCGAGCGCGAGCAGCGCGGCGGCCAGGGCGAGCACGGCCCGCAGGGATATCCGGGAGGTGGCGCTCGGCTTCGTCCTGCTTCTCGGCGGGATCACATTTGGGAGGTTATGGGGGGTTTCGCGCCCCCGCACCCCGAGCCCCCGCACCCCGAGCCCCCGCCCCCGGGATCAGTCCTTGCGACGGCCGATCTTCGAGCCCAGCCAGACCAGCGGGTCGTACTTGCGGTCGACCGCCCGCTCCTTCAGCGGGATCAGGGCGTTGTCGGTGATCTTGATGCCCTCGGGGCAGACCTCCGAACAGCACTTGGTGATGTTGCAGTAGCCCAGCCCGTGCTCCTCCTGGGCCGTCCGCTTGCGGTCCAGGCCCTGCTCGGCGGCCGCGTCCAGCGGGTGCATGTCCAGCTCCGCCACCCGCATCAGGAACCGCGGCCCCGCGAAGGCGGCCTTGTTCTCCTCGTGGTCGCGCACCACGTGACAGGTGTCCTGGCACAGGAAACACTCGATGCACTTGCGGAACTCCTGCGAGCGCTCCACGTCCACCTGCTGCATCCGGTACTCGCCCGGCGCCACCCCCTCGGGCGGCACGAACGCCGGGACCTCCCGCGCCTTCGCGTAGTTGAAGGACACGTCCGTCACCAGGTCCCGGACCACCGGGAACGCCCGCAGCGGAGTGACCGTGATCGTCTCCTCGCGGGAGAAGGTCGACATGCGGGTCATGCACATCAGCCGCGGCCGGCCGTTGACCTCCGCGCTGCACGAGCCGCACTTGCCCGCCTTGCAGTTCCACCGGACCGCGAGGTCGCCGGCCTGGGTGGCCTGGAGCCGGTGGACGATGTCGAGGACCACCTCGCCCTCGTTCACCTCGACGGTGAAGTCCCGCAGCTCACCGCCCTCGGCGTCGCCCCGCCAGATCCGGAACGCGGCGTCGTAGCTACTCACTCGTAGAGCTCCTCTTCGGCGAGGTACTTGACCAGCTCTTCCTTCTCGAAGAGCGCGAGCAGGTCCGGGCGGACGGGCTCGGTCCGGGTGTGTTCCAGGGCGATCCGGTCGGCCGCCGGGCCGGCGGGGTCCGCCGGGTCCACGGGCACCGGCCGGCAGAGCAGGTTCACCGGGCGCCAGGCCCGGTCCATGGCCGGGTAGTCCTCCCGGGTGTGGCCGCCGCGGCTCTCGGTGCGCTCCAGGGCGGCCCGGGCCACGCACTCGCTGACCAGCAGCATGTTGCGCAGGTCCAGGGCCAGGTGCCAGCCCGGGTTGAACTGGCGGTGCCCCTCCACCCCGGCGCGGGCGGCCCGTACGCGCAGCCCCGCCAGCCGCTCCAGCGCCTCGGCCATCTCGCCCGCGCGCCGGATGATGCCGACCAGGTCGTTCATCGCCTGCTGGAGCTCCTGGTGGAGGGTGTACGGGTTCTCCGCGCCCTCCTCGGCGTGGAAGGGGGCCAGCGCCTCCTCGGCCGCCGCGTCGACCTCCCGCTGCGGGGCCACGGGCGGGGCGCCGGCCAGATCGGCGGCGTACGCGGCCGCGTGCAGTCCCGCCCTGCGGCCGAAGACCAGCAGGTCGGACAGGGAGTTCCCGCCCAGCCGGTTCGAACCGTGCATCCCGCCCGCGACCTCGCCCGCCGCGAAGAGCCCGGGCACCCCGAGGGTCGCCGCCGTCTCCGAGTCGACCGCGATCCCGCCCATCACGTAGTGGCAGGTCGGGCCGACCTCCATCGGCTCCGCGGTGATGTCCACGTCCGCCAGCTCCTTGAACTGGTGGTACATCGACGGCAGTCGCCGCCGGATCCGCTCGGCGGGCATCCGGGTGGACACGTCCAGGAAGACCCCGCCGTGCGGGGAGCCGCGGCCCGCCTTGACCTCGGAGTTGATCGCGCGGGCCACCTCGTCGCGGGGGAGCAGCTCGGGCGGGCGCCGGTTGTGGTCCGGGTCCTCGTACCAGCGGTCGCCCTCGGCCTCCGACTCGGCGTACTTCTCCTTGAAGACGTCCGGGACGTAGTCGAACATGAACCGCTTGCCCTCGCTGTTGCGCAGCACGCCGCCGTCACCGCGCACCGACTCGGTGACGAGGATGCCCTTGACCGAGGGCGGCCAGACCATGCCGGTCGGGTGGAACTGCACGAACTCCATGTTCAGCAGCGGCGCCCCGGCCAGCAGGGCCAGGGCGTGGCCGTCGCCGGTGTACTCCCAGGAGTTCGAGGTGGTCTTGAAGGACTTCCCGATCCCGCCCGTGGCCAGCACCACCGCGGGGGCCTCCAGGACGAAGAAGCGGCCGGACTCGCGCTCGTAGCAGAAGACCCCCGCGACCCGCCCGCCGTCGCCCCGGCCGTGGTCCTTCAGGACGCGGGTGACGGTGCACTCCTGGAAGACCTTGAGCCGGGCCTCGTGGTCCCCGTACTCCTTGAAGTCCTCCTGCTGGAGCTGGACGATCTTCTGCTGGAGGGTCCGGATCAGCTCCAGTCCGGTGCGGTCGCCCACGTGCGCGAGGCGCGGGTACTCGTGGCCGCCGAAGTTGCGCTGGGAGATCCGCCCGTCGGGCGTCCGGTCGAAGAGCGCCCCCCAGGTCTCCAGCTCCCAGACCCGGTCGGGGGCCTCCTTGGCGTGCAGCTCCGCCATCCGCCACTGGTTCAGGAACTTCCCGCCGCGCATCGTGTCGCGGAAGTGGACCTGCCAGTTGTCGCCCTCGTTGACGTTGCCCATGGAGGCGGCGATGCCCCCCTCGGCCATCACCGTGTGGGCCTTGCCGAAGAGGGACTTGCAGATCACGGCGGTACGGGCGCCCCGCTCGCGGGCCTCGATCGCGGCCCGCAGCCCGGCGCCGCCCGCACCGACCACGACCACGTCCCACTGCTGCCGGTCGACTTGAGCCATGTCAGAAGATCCTCGGGTCGTCGAGCGCACCGCTGGCCAGCAGGTACACGTAGAAGTCGCAGAGCGCGACGCTGATCAGGGAGGCCCAGGCCAGCTGCATGTGACGGGAGTTGAGCCGGCTCACCCAGCCCCACAGCCGGTAGCGCACCGGGTGCTTGGAGAAGTGCTTCAGCTTGCCGCCCATGATGTGCCGGCAGGAGTGGCAGGACAGCGTGTAGGCCCAGATCAGCGCGATGTTGACGAGGAACAGCAGCGAGCCGAGGCCCATGTGGCCCCAGGCGTAGTGCGCGTCGCGGAAGGTCAGCACGGTGTCGTAGGTGAGGATGCCCGCGACCGGCAGCGCCGCGTAGAAGAAGTAGCGGTGCATGTTCTGGAAGACCAGCGGGAAGCGGGTCTCGCCGGAGTACTTCGCGTGCGGCTCGGCGACCGCGCAGGCCGGGGGCGAGGCCCAGAAGCCCCGGTAGTAGGCCTTGCGGTAGTAGTAGCAGGTGAGCCGGAAGCCGAGCGGGAAGACCAGCACCAGCAGCGCGGGGGACAGGCCCCACCAGCTGCCGAAGAGGTCCCAGTTGGGCCCGTCGCGCATCTCCCGGCAGTTCTCCGCGAGGCACGGGGAGTAGAAGGGCGAGACGTAGGGGGCCGCGTAGTAGTCGGCGTTGGAGAAGGCCCGCCAGGTCGAATAGACGATGAAGGCGAGCAGCCCGGCCGCGGTGCCGGCGGGGGCCAGCCACCACCGGTCGGTGCGCAGGTGCCGGGCGGTGATCGCGGCGCGGGAGGCGCCGTGCACGCCGGTCAGGGGTCGGGGTGGTTCCGTGCCTGTGGCCAAAGGGGACTCCGGGAGGAGTGGAGGGGTGGCCCAGGAGACCCGGCCGCCGGGTGGCGGCGGGGCCTGATGGGGAGTGCCGGGCGAAACCGGCCGTCGCGTGCCGCGTGCCGTGTGTCGTGCTCCGTGTGCTGCGTGCTGCGTGCTGCGTGCTGCGTGCTGTGTGGCGTGTGGCGTGTGGTGCGGGCCGTGCGCGTGCGGTGCCGTACGGCTCAGGGCGCCCGGCGGTCGCGGGCGCCGAGGCCCTCGTCGTCGGAATCCGTCCACAGCGTGCTGTCGTACGGGGTGTCCGGGACGAAGACCGTCCCCTCCCCGCCCGGGGGCCCCGAGGCCGCGGGCGCCTGGCGCGCGACGTCCCGCTCCAGTCGCTCGACCGAGCGGACCAGCTCGTTCAGATTGCGTCGTACGGCGGTCAAATCGTCCTGCAGGGACATGACTTGCCCTCACTTCCGCAGGTTGCGGTGGCAACGCTCATGTGCGCCTGCGAGTGTCGCGCCTGAGGGCGCCGGTTGTGAAGGGACGTGACGGTATTGCGGGCGCGCAGGCCGGAACCGTGCGCCCCCGGTCCGCCGGCCCCGGATCCCCCGAACGGGTCAGCGCGCGCCCGGCGCGCGCCCGGGATTGGTCCGCACGGGTGGGGTTCGCGGCGTGGCGCGGGTCGGCTGCGAAGGGTGCGCGAGGCGGTCGATTTCAGTGGGTTCATCACCAGTGTGATCAGCTCCATATACCGCCAAACGTGATCAAGCCACCCCACCGAGTCCCGCCCCGCTCGGCCCCGCTCCGGAGGTACCACCCATGTCCCAGAGAAGGCGCAGGTCCTTGGCGCTGCTGACCTCGGGAGTCCTCGCACTGCCGCTGCTGACGGGCTGCGGCGGCGCCGAAGACGAGGGCGGCCCGGCCGCCGCCGGTCAGGACATCTCGTCCACCACCCGCGACCTGGTCGCGGACGGCGGGTCGGTGCGCTGGGCCGTCGACGCGCTGCCCGAGACCCTCAACACCTTCCAGGCGGACGCCGACGCCACCACCGGGCGGATCGCCGGAGCCGTCCTGCCGCAGCTCTTCGTCATGGACGCCAAGGGACGGCCCGCCGCCAACCCCGACTTCCTGGAGAAGGCCGAGGTCATCGAGCGCGAGCCCAAGCAGGTCGTGCTCTACAAGCTCAACCAGCAGGCGGTGTGGAGCGACGGCCGCGAGGTCGGCGCACCCGACTTCGTCGCGCAGTGGCGGGCCCTGAACGGCAAGGACTCGGCGTACTGGACGGCCCGCAACGCCGGCTACGACCGGATCGAGAAGATCGAGCGCGGCGCCAACGACCTGGAAGTCAAGGTCACCTTCGCCAAGCCCTACACCGACTGGCGCTCCCTGTTCAGCCCGCTCTACCCCAAGCAGGTCACCGGCAGCCCCGAAGCCTTCAACGAGGGCGCGCGCGGCGCCCTCAAGGTGACGGCGGGCCCCTTCAACCTCGGCGCCATCGACAAGAAGACCGGCACCGCGGCACTCTCGCGCAACCCGCGCTGGTGGGGCCGCCCCGCCAAGCTCGACTCCCTCGTGCTGACCGCCGTCCCCCGCGCCGAGCGCGCCGCCGCGCTCGCCGCCGGGAAGCTGGACCTGGCCGAGATCGACCGCGGGGCCGCCGACCGCGTCGCGCTCGCCCACCGGGACGCCGCCCACCAGGGCGCCCCCGCCCACGGCCCCGGCGCCGCGGTGACCGCCGCCCAGGCCACGCTCTCCTGGGCGGTCGCCTTCGGCGCCGACGAGGGCAAGGCCCGGGACGAGCAGGAGAGCCGCAAGAAGAACGCCGAGGCCGCCGCCGCCTACGCCGCCCAGCAGAAGGCCCTGCGCTCCTTCACCGTGCGCAAGTCGCTGGAGCCCGCCTACACCCAGCTCGCGCTCAACGGCGCCTCCGGGCCGCTGGCCGACGAGCGGGTGCGCCGGGCGGTGGCCCGGGCGCTGGACCGCCAGGGCCTCGCCGACATCGTGCTGAGGCCGCTGGGCCTGCCCTCGAAGCCGGTCGGCAGCCACGTGGCCCTGGCCGGGCAGCGCGCGTACGCCGACAACAGCGACGCCCTCGGCGGCCAGGACACCCAGGCCGCCCAGGCCCTCCTCGCCGACGCGGGCTGGCGCAAGGGCGGCAAGCTGTCCGACCCCTCCGGCGCCAAGGCCGGCTCCGAGAGCGAGAAGAAGGACGACGGGAAGACCCTCGGCCGCCGCGCCCCCGCCGCCCCCGCCGACGGTGACGGCACCGGCAACGACGGCCTGTACATCGTGGGCCAGGACGACCGGGGCGGCGCCCGCCCGCCCGCGGCCCTGAACCCGCTGCGCCCGGCCCTGCGCCCCGGCGACCGGCCGGCCCGCCAGGAGGACGAAGCCGCCCGCCGGCCCGAGGGCCCGGTCGAGCCGCAGGCCGGCGGACTCCCCGAGGGCGACGCCCGCTACGCCCCGGACGGCGAGATCGTCGACGCCGACCGCTTCGCCACCGGCGCCCACCAGCCCTCCCCGGTGCTGGCGGCCGTACCGCTCGCCGAACAGCAGGAGGCCGCGCTCCTGGCCCAGGCCGCCGCGGTCGACGACGGCAAGCGCAACCCGTCCCTGGACGCCGGGGTCGCCCCGGCCGAGGAGCAGGGCGCCAAGGCCAGCCCGGCGCCGGCGCCCGCCAAGCACACCGTCCGCAACTCCGGCGCCATGCTGGCCAAGGACGGCAAGCCGCTCACGCTGCGCTTCGTGCTCCCCTCGGGCCCCGGCTCCGAGGCGCTGCGCACGGTCGGCGAGCGGATCTCCCAGATGCTCCAGAAGATCGGCGTCAACACGGAGCTGACCAAGGTCGCCGACGACAGCTTCTTCAAGGACCACATCGCCTCGGGCCAGTACGACCTGGCCCTGTACTCGTGGCCCGCGACCGCCTTCCCGGCGACGGACGCCCGACCGATCTTCGCCAAGCCCGCGCCCGCCGCCGACGGCTCGCTGCTCGTCGAGCAGAACTACACCCGCGTCGGCACCGACCGGATCGACCAGCTCTTCGACCAGGCGCTCGGCGAGCTGGACGAGGAGCAGTCCCGCGACCTGATGCGCAAGGCGGACGCCCGGATCTGGGCCGCGGCCGGCTCCATCCCGCTCTTCCAGCGCCCCGAGCTGGTGGCGGCCAAGCCCGGCCTGGTCAACGCGGGTGCCTTCGGACTGGGGGCGCCCCGCTTCCAGGACATCGGCTGGATCAAGCCCGCCGGCGCGGCGAAGTCGGGATCGGAAAAGGCCGCGAAGAAGAGCTGACGTGACACCCAAGGTCGGGTGAACAAGCTCAGAAGTGACTCAAGTCCCTTGCCCGCCGCTCACCTCGGCGGGCAAGGTCGTACGTAGCCATTGACCCGCAAGAACACCGGCCGGGACCCCCCACCCCAACCCCGGCCCAGCACCGTCCGCGACCCCGTCGCGGTCAGCCCTCCGGCCTCTTGACAGACCCCCCGGCGTGCGGTTCCCGCCACGCAACGTACGATGGGGTAAGGCCGTGGCAGGTTTTTCCGCCCGGCGGGCGCGCGTGCCGGACCGTACGCGACGCCATCCACGATTCCGGGAGAAGCGCCGCCAGTATGACCACGCGCCACGACATTCGTAATGTAGCCATCGTCGCCCACGTCGACCATGGCAAGACGACCCTCGTCGACGCCATGCTGAAGCAGGCAGGTGCCTTCGCCGCCCACCAGCACCTCGACGACCGCATGATGGACTCGAACGACCTGGAGCGCGAGAAGGGCATCACCATTCTCGCGAAGAACACCGCGGTCAAGTACCACCCGAAGGAGGGTGGCGCGCCGATCACGATCAACATCATCGACACCCCGGGTCACGCCGACTTCGGTGGTGAGGTCGAGCGCGGCCTGTCCATGGTCGACGCGGTCGTCCTGCTCGTCGACGCCTCCGAGGGCCCGCTGCCGCAGACGCGCTTCGTGCTCCGCAAGGCGCTGCAGGCGAAGATGCCCGTCATCCTCTGCATCAACAAGACCGACCGCCCCGACTCGCGGATCGACGAGGTCGTCAACGAGACGTACGACCTCTTCCTCGACCTGGACGCGGACGAGGAGCAGATCGAGTTCCCGATCGTCTACGCCTGCGCCCGTGACGGCGTCGCCTCGCTGACCAAGCCGGAGGACGGCACCGTCCCGGCCGACAGCGAGAACCTCGAGCCGTTCTTCTCGACGATCCTGGCGCACGTGCCGGCCCCCGAGTACGACGAGGCCGCCCCGCTCCAGGCCCACGTCACCAACCTCGACGCCGACAACTTCCTGGGCCGCATCGCCCTGGTCCGCGTCGAGCAGGGCGAGCTGCGCAAGGGCCAGACCGTCACCTGGATCAAGCGCGACGGTTCGCAGTCGAACGTCCGCATCACCGAGCTGCTCATGACCGAGGCGCTCACCCGCAAGCCGGCCGAGGTGGCGGGCCCGGGTGACATCTGCGCGGTCGCCGGTTTCCCCGACATCATGATCGGCGAGACCCTCGCCGACACGGAGAACCCGATCGCGCTCCCGCTGATCACGGTCGACGAGCCGGCGATCTCCATGACCATCGGTACGAACACCTCCCCGATGGTCGGCCGCGGCGGCAGCGGCAAGGGCGCGGACGCCAAGTCCGCGGTCAAGGACCGCAAGGTCACCGCCCGCCAGGTCAAGGACCGTCTGGACCGCGAGCTGATCGGTAACGTCTCGCTCCGCGTCCTGGACACCGAGCGCCCCGACGCCTGGGAGGTGCAGGGCCGCGGTGAGCTGGCGCTGGCCATCCTGGTCGAGCAGATGCGCCGCGAGGGCTTCGAGCTGACCATCGGCAAGCCGCAGGTCGTCACCCAGCTCGTCGACGGCAAGGTGCACGAGCCGGTCGAGCGCATGACCATCGACGTGCCCGAGGAGCACATGGGCGCGGTCACGCAGCTCATGGGCGTCCGCAAGGGCCGTATGGACAACATGTCGAACCACGGTTCCGGCTGGGTCCGCATGGAGTTCGTCGTCCCGTCCCGCGGCCTCATCGGCTTCCGTACGGAGTTCCTCACGAACACCCGCGGTACGGGCATCGCCCACTCGATCCACGAGGGCCTGGAGCCGTGGTTCGGCGAGCTGAAGACCCGTAACAACGGTTCGCTGGTCGCCGACCGCGCCGGTTCGGTCACGCCGTTCGCGATGATCAACCTGCAGGAGCGCGGCGTCCTGTTCACCGACCCCGGCACCGAGGTGTACGAGGGCATGATCATCGGCGAGAACTCGCGCGCCGACGACATGGACGTGAACATCACCAAGGAGAAGAAGCTCACGAACATGCGTGCGGCTTCCGCGGACAACACGGAGAACGTGGTGCCCCCGCGCAAGCTGTCGCTGGAGCAGTCCCTGGAGTTCTGCCGCGACGACGAGTGCGTCGAGGTGACCCCGGAGGCCGTCCGCATCCGCAAGGTCGTTCTGGACCAGAAGGAGCGCGGTCGCACCTCTTCGCGCGCCAAGCGGTAATTGCCGCGAAGGTCACTTTTTGTGACTCGACCCCTTCCCCACGGGCTCCGTGGTGGAGGGGTCGTTCGCTTTTGTCAAGCGGATTGTCTCGTTCATGTGTCCGTATATCGGGCGTCACACTCCGGAAGGTGTACTAACCGTCCGTTTCGCGGGTGTCTGTCTAGGCTCAGTTTGTCCGTATTTCGGGCTACTGACCTGTAGTGATGTTGTCAAAACGAGACCCTTTAAGTGTGGTTTACGGGTCGGCCGTACTTAATAGTTGGCACCAAGCTCGGGTCAATGGGTCACGCACTGTGGGGAGTGTCGACTCACGAGCACACTGTGGGTAACTCATCGCGTCATCGCTGTCAGGGGTGTCAGCGTGCGATCGAGTACCCCGTCTTGTAGTGACAAGTGGACTCATGAGGAGGAAACCCATGCGTGGTGCTCAGAGCGCCAAGTGGGTCGCGGGCGCGGCAATCATTGCCCTCGCCGCGACTGCCTGTGGTGGCGGCGGGGAGAAGAAGGCGGCGGGTCCCGAAGGCGGTACCTTCCGCCTCGGTATCACCGAGCCGGTGGCGATCGACCCGTACAACACGCAGGAGTCTGAGGGCGCCCTGGTCGCGCACAACCTCTTCACCGGCCTGTACAGCGCGACGCCGGACGGCAAGCTGAAGCCGGCTCTGGCCGAGTCGTTCACCACGAGCGACGACGGCAAGACCTGGACCTTCAAGATCAAGGCCGGCACCAAGTTCTCCAACGGTGAAGCGGTCGACGCGGAGTCGTTCATCCGCGGCTGGACCCGCACCGTCGCGAAGGCCTCGGCCTCCGACGTCGCGTACCCGATGGACGGAATCGTCGGCTACAAGGAGCTCAACGGCGGCACCAGCGACAAGTTCGCCGGTCTGTCGGCTCCGGACGCCAACACGCTGAAGGTCGAGCTGTCCGCGGCTGACTTCGAGTTCGACAAGAAGACCGTCCACACGGTCTTCAGCCCCGTTCCGAAGGTCGCCGGCGCCGCCAACAACAAGGCGTACAACGACGCTCCCATCGGCAACGGCCCCTTCAAGATGGAGGGTTCGTGGCAGCACAACAAGTCCATCACCATGGTCCGTAACGACGACTACGGCCTGGAGAAGGCGAAGCTCGCCAAGGTTGAGATCTCGATCCTCAACTCGGCCAACGCCGCCACCCTCGAGTACCAGGGTTACCAGGCGGGTAGCTTCGACTGGGCGCGCATGCCCACGCCGCAGCTGCCGGTCGCCAAGGCCAAGTACTCGGCCAAGAAGCAGTGGATCGAAGCCGACACCTCGGGTATCAACTACCTGGTCGTCTTCAACCAGAACGCGCCGATGAACAACGTCGACGCGCGCAAGGCGATCTCCTACGCGATCGACCGCGAGGCCATCGCCAAGGGCGTCTTCCAGGGCATGCAGAAGCCCGCCACGTCCGTGCTCCCGCCCTCGTTCGCGGACACGTACACCAACAACCTCTGCACCTCCTGCATCAAGCAGGACCCGGCCAAGGCCAAGGAGCTCGCGGCCAAGGGCGGCCTGAAGCCGGGCACCGTCCTGGACTTCGGCTACAACACCGGTGGCGGCCACGAAGAGTGGGTCCAGGCCATCGCGCAGCAGCTGAAGGACGTCCTCGGCCTCGAGGTCAAGCTGAACGGCAAGCCGTTCAAGGAGGCCCTGGCGCAGCAGCAGGACAAGGCGACCGCCGGTATCTGGCGTTCGGCCTGGGGCGCGGACTACCCGACCCCGGACAACTTCCTGTTCCCGCTGCTCGACTCGGGTTCGATCAACGAGGACCCCGCCACGGGCAAGGCCCAGGGTGACAACCGCGGTCGCTACAACAACCCGAAGTTCGACGAGCTGATCACCAAGGCTCGCGCCACCAAGGACCCGGCCGCTCGCGCCGCGGTCTACAAGGAGGCCGAGAAGATCGCCGTCGAGGACGACCAGGCGCTGATCCCGACCTGGAAGCGGACGCAGTACCGCCTCGCGAACACGGACAAGTTCAGCAACATGGCGATGGACTTCTTCGAGGACCCGAACCTCGCGGAAATCTCCGCCAAGTAGTCGTACTTCTTCACCAGTAGGTAGGCGAAGGCTGTGGGGGTCGGAGTAACTTCTTCGGTCCCCACGGCCTTCGCTCAGTCCCGGGCGCACCCCTCATCTCTCCCGTTCCGCGCCCGGAAGCGGCCAATCTCCCGATCGGATGATGCCGCCAACCCCCACGCTCAGTATGTGAAGGAGGCATCGTGGGCAGATATGTGATCCGGCGGCTCGGACAGATGGTGGTCGTCCTCTTCGGTGCGACGATTATTCTCTTTGGCTGTCTCTTCGTGCTCCCGGGCGACCCGGTGGGTTCGCTCGGCGGTGACAAGGCCCGCGACCCGGCGGTGGTCGAAGCGCTCCGTGAACGCTACGGACTCAACGACCCGCTGCCGGTCCAGTACGGCAACTTCGTCAAGAACCTCGTCCAGGGCGACCTCGGTGAGGACTTCACCCAGCGCCGCCCCGTGACCGAGGTGCTCCAGCCCAAGCTCGTGAACACCGCCGAGCTCGCGCTGTTGGCGATCGTCCTCGACATCGCGATCGGCCTGTTCGCCGGTCTGATCGCGGCGCTGTTCAGATACTCCTTCTGGGACGTACTGATCACGCTCCTGACGACCATGGCCGTGGGCTTCCCGTCCTTCGTGATCGGCATGGTCTTCCAGAAGGTCTTCGTGATCCAGCTCGAATGGGTCCCGCTGATCTCGGACGGCACCTTCAAGTCGATGATCCTGCCGGCCTTCGTGCTCGCGATCCTCGACGCGGCGCTCGTGGCGAGGCTCATGCGCGGCACCATGCTGGAGGTCCTGCGGGCCGACTACGTCAAGACGGCCGTCGCCAAGGGTCTGCCCCGGCGCACGGTGCTCTTCAAGCACGTCATGCGGAACTCGATCATCCCGGTCGTCACGTACCTGGGTATCTCCTTCGGCTCGCTGCTCGGTGGCGCACTCATCACCGAGGCGATCTTCAACTGGGACGGCATCGGGCTCGCCCTGGTGCAGGCGGTTCAGCAGCAGAACAACCCGATCATCATCGGCGTGGTGACCTTCGGCGTCGCCGTGTTCGTCCTGCTCAACCTGATCGTCGACCTCTTGTACGCGGTCCTCGACCCCCGCATCCGTCTCGCCTGATCCCAGGCAGCCCGTTCTAGGAGTCATACCCATGACCGAGCTCACCAAGAGCACATCGGTGGCGGGGGACGCGACCGCCGTGGCAGGGGGCGCGAAGGCCGTAGAGGCCGAACCCGCGATCGCCCGTGTCACCCAGTGGGGCGAGATCCGCCACCGCTTCCTCGCCAACAAGCTGGCCGTCGTCGGCCTCGCCCTCGTCGTCGGGCTGTTCGCGGTCGCGCTGTTCGCGCCGCTGATCGCCCCGCACGACCCGTACGCGCAGGACCTGACCAACACCCTGCAGGCCCCGGGCGGTGCGCACTTCCTCGGTACGGACGCGCTCGGCCGCGACCAGTTCTCGCGCATCATCTACGGCAGCCGCATCGCGGTCATCGTCGGTCTCGCGTCGATCTTCCTGGCCTGTGCGATCGGCATCGTCATCGGCGCCATCGCGGGCTACTTCGGCCGCGGGACGGACTCCGTCCTGATGCGCATCGCCGACGTGTTCTTCGCCTTCCCGCTGCTCATCGGCGCGATCGTGATCATCATCGCGATGGGCCGTGGTGTCACCCCGGTGATCATCTCGCTGGCCATCTTCTCCTGGCCGACGGTCGCCCGTCTGCTGCGCAGCTCGATCCTGTCGGTCCGCGAGGCCGACTACGTGCTGGCCGCGCGCGCCCTCGGCGCGGACACCCGGCGGATCATCATCCGGCACATCCTCCCCAACTCCGTCGCCGCGGTGATGGCGTACGCCGCCTTCAGCGTCGGTGGAGCCATCGTGGCCGAGGCCTCGCTGTCCTTCCTGGGCGTCGGCGTGAGCCCGGAGATTCCCGAGTGGGGCAACATGCTCGCCGGTGCCAAGGACTTCATGGGCGTCAAGGACTACCTGTGGACGTACCCCAGCATCGCGATCGTGCTGACGGTTCTCGGCTTCGTTTTCGTCGGCGACGGGCTCCGCGACGCCCTCGACCCGAAGCTGCGCTAGAAGGGCGGCACCACTTATGACTACTTCAAGCGTCACCGCAGAAGTGCCCCACCAGAGGGCAGCGGGTGCCGAGGCACCCGTGCTCGAAGTGCGCGACCTGCACGTCGAGTTCAAGACCCGCGAAGGCGTGGTCAAGGCCGTCAACGGCGTGAACTACAGCGTTTCCTCAGGTGAGACGCTGGCAGTCCTCGGCGAGTCCGGTTCCGGCAAGTCCGTGACCGCGCAGGCCATCATGGGCATCCTCGACTCGCCCCCCGGGCGGGTCTCCCAGGGCGAGATCCTCTTCAAGGGCCAGGACATCCTGCAGCTCCCGGAGAGCGAGCGGCGCAAGCTGCGCGGTCCGAAGATGGCGATGATCTTCCAGGACGCGCTCTCCGCGCTGAACCCGGTGTACTCCGTCGGCAACCAGCTGGGCGAGATGTTCCGCGTCCACCAGGGCATGTCGAAGAAGGACGCCAAGACCAAGGCCATCGAGCTGATGGAGCGGGTGAAGATCCCGGCTGCCCGCAGCCGTGTCAACGACTACCCGCACCAGTTCTCCGGCGGCATGCGCCAGCGCATCATGATCGCGATGGCGCTCGCCCTGGAGCCCGACCTGATCATCGCGGACGAGCCCACCACGGCGCTCGACGTGACGGTCCAGGCCCAGGTCATGGACCTGCTGGCGGACCTGCAGCGCGAGTACAACATGGGTCTGATCCTGATCACCCACGACCTCGGCGTCGTCGCCGACGTCGCGGACAAGATCGCCGTGATGTACGCGGGCCGCATCGTCGAGCAGGCTCCGGTCCACGAGCTGTACGGGCGCCCCGCGCACCCCTACACGCGCGGTCTGCTGGACTCGATCCCGCGCCTGGACCAAAAGGGCGAAGAGCTCTACGCGATCAAGGGGCTGCCGCCCAACCTGCTCAAGATCCCGACGGGCTGCGCCTTCAACCCGCGCTGCCCCAAGGCGCAGGACATCTGCCGCACCGACGTCCCGGCCCTGCTGCCGGTGACCGAGCGCGACGGCATCGAGCTGGTCGGCCGCGGCAGCGCCTGCCACTTCTGGGAGGAGCAGATCCATGGCTGAGCTGAGCAAGAAGGACAACGCCGTGGACGACGCCACCCCGAGCCTGGCCGAGGTCGAGACCGTCGACGTCGCGTCCGAGGAAGCGGCCCTGGAGGCCATCGCGGCCCCCGTGGACCGCGGCGAGCCGATCCTGCAGGTGCGCAACCTGGTCAAGCACTTCCCGCTGACCCAGGGCATCCTCTTCAAGAAGCAGATCGGCGCCGTCCGCGCGGTCGACGGGATCTCCTTCGACCTGCACCAGGGCGAGACCCTCGGCATCGTCGGCGAGTCGGGCTGCGGCAAGTCGACCGTCGCCAAGCTGCTGATGCTGCTGGAGACGGCCACGTCCGGCGAGGTGTTCTACAAGGGCACGGACATCACCAAGCTGTCGGGGAAGGCCCTCAAGGTCGTCCGCCGCAACATCCAGATGGTGTTCCAGGACCCGTACACCTCGCTGAACCCGCGCATGACGGTCGGCGACATCATCGGCGAGCCGTACGAGATCCACCCCGAGGTGGCTCCCAAGGGCGACCGGCGCCGCAAGGTCCAGGAACTCCTGGACGTCGTGGGCCTGAACCCGGAGTACATCAACCGCTACCCGCACCAGTTCTCCGGCGGTCAGCGCCAGCGCATCGGCATCGCCCGCGGCCTCGCGCTCAACCCGGAGATCATCATCTGCGACGAGCCCGTCTCGGCGCTCGACGTGTCGGTGCAGGCGCAGGTCATCAACCTGATGGCGAAGCTGCAGGACGAGTTCAACCTCTCCTACATCTTCATCGCGCACGACCTCTCGATCGTCCGGCACATCTCGGACCGCGTGGGCGTGATGTACCTCGGCAAGATGGCGGAGATCGGCACCGACAAGCAGATCTACGACCACCCGACGCACCCGTACACGCAGGCACTGCTGTCCGCCGTGCCGGTGCCGGACCCGACCGCCCGCGAGGGCCGGGACCGGATCATCCTGTCGGGCGAGATCCCCTCGCCGGCCAACCCGCCGTCGGGCTGCCGCTTCCGCACCCGCTGCTGGAAGGCCGAGGACAAGTGCTCCTCGGAGGAGCCGCTCCTCGCGATCCCGGAGCGCTTCAAGGGCCAGGAGTCCCTGGCCGCGCACGAGTCCGCGTGCCACTTCGCCGAGGAGAAGGCCGTCCTGGCCGTCTGACCCCGGTGCGACGAGCGCCCGGTAGCCGGAAGTCCCTTTCCGGCCGCCGGGCGCTCGCGCGTTCCCGGACGGGCCCGATCCCGCGCCCCTGATAGGGGAAAATCCCGTTGCGTCCGCCGGGCCGCCCCCTCGACAGTGGAGCGATGCTGACCGTACGCCCCGCAGGGCCCGGTGACGCCGGTGACATCTGCGCCCTCCTGAATGCCGTCGACCGGATCGAGATCGGCAGGCCGGAGACGGATCTGCACTCGGTCGAGGCCGACCTCAACCACCCCGAGGTGGACCTGGCCACCGACTCCTGGCTCGCCTTCGACGACGGGCGGCTCGTCGCCTACGCCATCGTCTGGGCGGACTCCGGGCCGGGCCGGATCGACTCCGACCACTACGTCCTGCCCGACCGGCAGGCCGCGGGCGCGAAGCTGCTGGAGCTGATGGAGGCGCGGGCCCGGGAGATGGCCGCAGGCGCCCCCGGAGCCCGGCTGCGGCTCCAGCTCAACGTACGGCCGACCCTGGACCTCGGCATCATCGCCGGGTACGGCTGGAGCACCGTGCGCCACTACCAGGTGATGACCCTCGACCTCACCGCGGACCCGCGCCCGGAGCCGGCGCCGCCCGCCGGGCTGGACGGCCTGGTGCTGCGCGACTGCGCCGCCGACCCGGCCGACCCCCGGCGGGCCCACGCCCTGATCGAGGAGACCTTCGCGGCGCACTTCGGCCACGTGGACCGCCCGTACGAGGGCTGGCTGGACTACCTCGACGCGCGCGAGCTGGACTGGTCCCTGGTGTGGATCGCGAGCCTGCCGGGGCAGGGGGACGTGGGCGTGCTGCTGACCCGGGACGACCGCACGGCCATGGGCTGGGTCAGCCACATCGGCGTACGGCCCGACCAGCGCGGCCGAGGGATCGGCGGCCACCTGCTGCGCCACGCCTTCGCCGTCTACGCGGCGCGCGGACGCACCACGCTCGGCCTGGGCGTCGACACGGAGAACGAGACCGGGGCGCTGGGCCTGTACGAGCGCCACGGGATGGGCGTGCACTTCGCCGTGGACACCTGGGAGCTGCCGCTTCCCTGACCGTCCGTCCACTCGCAGGGGTGACAGAGGTCCCCCGGGCGTGCCCAATCGGGCGCGCTTGGGGTGCGCGGGCGCATCGGTCGGGTGACATTGGGTCTCCAGCGAGTCTCGGTGAGTCTCGGGAGCCCAAGGAGGCACTCCATGCGCGGAGCCACCCACGCCAAGTGGGCCGCTTGTGCGGTCGCCGTCGCCCTCACGGCGACGGCCTGCGGCGGCGGAAGCGACAGTGGCGGCGGTGGCGCCGGCATCATCAGCTCCTCCTGGGGCGACCCGCAGAACCCCTTGGAGCCGGCCAACACCAATGAGGTGCAGGGCGGCAAGGTCCTCGACATGCTCTTCCGGGGTCTCAAGCGCTACGACCCGAAGACCGGCGAGGCCAAGAACATGGTCGCCGACAAGATCGAGACGACCGACAGCCAGAACTTCACGATCACGCTGAAGGACGGCTGGAAGTTCAGCAACGACGAGCCGGTCACCGCCCAGTCCTTCGTCGACGCCTGGAACTACGCGGCGGACGTGCGCAACAAGCAGAACAACTCGCCCTTCTTCGCGGACATCGTCGGCTACGCCGACCTGCACCCGGAATCCGGCGACCCCAAGGGCAAGACGATGTCGGGCCTGGTGGTCAAGGACGCCAAGACCTTCACGGTCGCCCTCAAGGAGAAGTTCTCCACCTGGCCCGACACCCTCGGCTACCAGGCGTTCTCCCCGCTGCCCAAGGCCTTCTTCACCGACCACGCGGGCTGGCTGAGCAAGCCCGTCGGCAACGGCCCCTACACCGTGGACTCCTACACCAAGGGCACGGCGATCAAGATGCGCAAGTGGGAGGGGTACGCGGGCGCGGACAAGGCGCAGAACGGCGGCGTGGACCTCAAGGTCTACACCGACAACAACACCGCCTACACCGACCTGATCTCCGGCAACCTCGACCTCGTCGACGACGTGCCGGCGCAGCAGCTGAAGAACGTCAAGAAGGACCTGGGCGACCGGTACATCAACCAGCCCGCCCTGATCATCCAGACGCTGACCTTCCCGCTGTACGACGCCGCCTGGGGCAAGCCGGGCATGGAGAAGGTCCGCCGCGGCATCTCGATGGCCATCAACCGCGACGAGATCACCAAGCAGATCTTCCAGGGCACCCGCACCCCCGCCAAGGACTGGACCTCCGCGGCGCTCGGCGACAAGGGCGGCTACTCCGCCACCGCGTGCGGCGACGGCTGCGCGTTCGACCCGACGATGGCGAAGAAGCTGATCGAAGAGGGCGGCGGACTGCCCGGCGGCAAGGTCACGCTCACCTCGAACGTGGACACCGGCTCGCACCGCGAGTGGATGGACGCCATCTGCAACAGCATCAACAACGCCCTGGGCAAGGGCGCGGTCTGCACGGTCAATCCGGTCGGCACCTTCGCGGACTTCCGCAACCAGCAGAGCGCCTTCAAGCTGACCGGCCCCTTCCGTTCCGGCTGGCAGGCCGACTACCCGCTGATCCAGAACTTCCTGGAGCCGCTGTACTACACGGGCGCCTCCTCCAACTACGGGAAGTTCAACAACAAGGACTTCGACAAGCTCGTCGACGAGGCGAACCAGGAGAGCGACACGGCCAAGGCGACGGCCAAGTTCCAGGACGCGGAGAAGATCCTCGCCGAGCAGATGCCCTCCATCCCGCTCTGGTACCAGAACGGCAGCGCGGGCTTCTCGGAGCGCCTCTCGGGCGTCGAGCTCAACCAGTTCAGCGTGCCCGTGTACGACCAGATCAAGGTCAGCTGACCCGTCCCCACCAGAGACCGGGCCTGCCGCCACCACCGTCACCATCAGTGAACCGGTGGCGGCAGCCCCGCCGACACCCTGGAGGCCTCCATGGGACGGTACGTGATCCGGCGGCTGCTCCAGATGATCCCGGTGTTCATCGGCAGCACGTTCCTGATCTTCTTCATGGTCTACGCGCTCGGTGACCCCGTGGCGGCGCTCTTCGGCGACAAGGCCCCCGACCCGGCCACCGCCGCGCGCATCCGCAAGGACCTCTTCCTCGACCAACCCCTGTGGAAGCAGTACCTCCACTACATGGGCCAGATCTTCAAGGGCGACTTCGGCACCGCCTTCAACGGGCAGAAGGTCACCTCCCTGATGTCCACGGCCTTCCCGGTCACCCTGCGCCTGACCATCGTGGCCATCGTCATCGAGGTCGTGGTCGGCATCACCCTCGGCGTGGTCAGCGGGCTGCGCCGCGGCAAGGCCATCGACACCACGCTGCTGGTGCTCACCCTGGTCGTCATCTCGGTGCCCACCTTCGTGACCGGGTACCTGCTCCAGTTCCTGCTCGGCGTGAAGTGGGGCTGGGTCCGACCCACCGTCTCCCCGGACGCGCCCTTCGACGAGCTGATCCTGCCCGGCATCGTGCTCGCACTGGTCTCCCTCGCCTACGTCACCCGGCTCTCGCGCACCTCCATCGCCGAGAACGTCAAGGCCGACTACGTCCGCACCGCGGTGGCCAAGGGCCTGCCGCGCGGCCGGGTCATCACCCGCCACCTGCTGCGCAACTCGCTCATCCCCGTGGTCACCTTCATCGGCACCGACATCGGCGCCCTGATGGGCGGCGCGATCGTCACCGAGCGCATCTTCAACATCCACGGCGTCGGCTACCAGCTCTACCAGGGCATCCTGCGCAACAACGCCCCCACGGTCGTCGGCTTCGTGACCATCCTCGTCATCGTCTTCCTGCTGGCGAACCTGCTCGTCGACCTGCTCTACGCGGTCCTGGACCCGAGGATCCGTTATGCCTGATCCCGAGCGTTACGACCCGCTGCGACCCGGCAAGGGGGAGGCGATCGCCCCCACCGGACAGGGCGGCGCCATGGACCTCGCCCTGGAGGAGGCCGAGAGCCTGGAGAAGCCGCTCGGCCCCGGCGGCGGAGCCACCGGGCCCCAGGAGAAGGCGCGTTCGCTGTGGTCCGACGCCTGGCAGCAGCTGCGCCGCAACCCGGTCTTCATCCTCTCCGCCCTCCTCATCGCCTTCCTCGTCGTCATCGCGATCTGGCCGCAGCTGATCGCCGACGGCGACCCGCTGCGGTGCGACCTGTCCAAGTCCCAGCAGGGCCCCGCCTCCGGCCACCCCTTCGGCTTCGACACCCAGGGCTGCGACGTCTACACGCGCACGGTGTACGGCGCCCGCGCCTCCATCACCGTCGGCGTCTGCGCCACCGTCGGCGCGGCCCTCCTCGGCTCCTTCCTCGGCGGCCTGGCCGGATTCTTCGGCGGCTGGGGCGACGCGCTGCTCTCCCGGGTCGCCGACATCTTCTTCGGCATCCCGGTCGTCCTCGGCGGTCTGGTCTTCCTCTCGGTGGTCACCAGCACCACGGTCTGGCCGGTGGTCGGCTTCATCGTGCTCCTGGGCTGGCCGCAGATCGCCCGCATCGCCCGAGGCTCCGTCATCACCGCCAAGCAGAACGACTACGTCCAGGCCGCCCGCGCGCTCGGCGCGAGCAACAGCCGGATGATGCTGCGCCACGTGGCGCCCAACGCCGTCGCTCCGGTCATCGTCGTCGCGACGATCGCGCTCGGCACCTACATCGCCCTGGAAGCGACCCTGTCCTTCCTCGGCGTCGGGCTGCGCCCGCCCACGGTCTCCTGGGGCATCGACATCTCCAACGCCGCCTCGCAGATCCGCAACGCCCCGCACATGCTGCTCTACCCGGCGGGCGCGCTGAGCCTGACCGTGCTCGCCTTCATCATGCTCGGCGACGCGGTGCGCGACGCCCTCGACCCCAAGCTGCGCTGAGGAGTGGGCACCATGCTGCTCGAAGTCCGCGACCTCCACGTGGAGTTCCGTACCCGCGACGGGGTCGCCAAGGCGGTCAACGGCGTCACCTACTCGGTGGCGGAGGGCGAGACCCTCGCCGTGCTCGGCGAGTCCGGCTCCGGCAAGTCCGTCACGGCGCAGGCCATCATGGGCATCCTGGACACGCCCCCGGGCAAGATCGCGGGCGGCGAGATCCTCTTCAAGGGCCAGGACCTGCTGACCATGAAGGAGGAGGCCCGCCGCAAGATCCGGGGCGCCGAGATGGCGATGATCTTCCAGGACGCGCTGTCCTCGCTGAACCCGGTGCTCAGCGTCGGCGCCCAACTGGGCGAGATGTACGAGGTGCACCGCGGGATGTCCCGCAAGGCCGCCCGCGCCAAGGCGGTCGAGCTCATGGACCGGGTCAAGATCCCGGCCGCGAAGCAGCGGGTGGGGGACTATCCGCACCAGTTCTCCGGCGGAATGCGCCAACGCATCATGATCGCCATGGCGATGGCCCTGGAACCCTCGCTGATCATCGCGGACGAGCCGACCACCGCCCTGGACGTCACCGTCCAGGCCCAGGTCATGGACCTGCTCGCGGAGCTCCAGCGCGAGCTCAACATGGGCCTGATCCTGATCACCCACGACCTGGGCGTGGTCGCGGACGTAGCCGACAAGATCGCCGTGATGTACGCGGGCCGGATCGTCGAGGCCGCCCCGGTGCACGAGATCTACAAGAACCCGGCGCACCCCTACACCCGCGGCCTGCTCGATTCCATCCCGCGCCTGGACCAGAAGGGCCAGGAGCTGTACGCCATCAAGGGCCTGCCGCCCAACCTGCTGGCCATCCCGCCCGGCTGCGCCTTCAACCCGCGCTGTCCGATGGCACAGGCCGTCTGCCGGGGCGAGGTACCGCCGCTGGCGCAGGTGGCCGAGGACCGCACCAGCGCGTGCTTCTTCTGGAAGGAGTGCCTCGGTGCCTGAAGCGATCCTCGAAGTCACCGACCTGGTCAAGCACTACCCGCTGACCCAGGGCATCCTCTTCAAGAAGCAGGTCGGCGCGGTCAAGGCGGTCGACGGGGTGTCCTTCTCCCTGACCCGGGGCGAGACCCTCGGCATCGTCGGCGAGTCCGGCTGCGGCAAGTCCACGGTCGCCAAGATGCTGGTGAACCTGGAACGGCCCACGGCGGGCGCGATCTCCTACAAGGGCGAGGACCTCACGAAGTTGTCGGGCAAGGCCCTCAAGGCCGTCCGCCGCAACATCCAGATGGTCTTCCAGGACCCGTACACCTCGCTGAACCCGCGCATGACGGTCGGCGACATCATCGGCGAGCCGTACGAGATCCACCCCGAGGTGGCCCCCAAGGGCGACCGGCGCCGCAAGGTCCAGGACCTGCTCGACGTGGTCGGCCTGAACCCGGAGTACATCAACCGCTACCCGCACCAGTTCTCCGGCGGCCAGCGCCAGCGCATCGGCATCGCCCGCGGCCTGGCCCTGCGTCCCGAGATCATCGTCGCGGACGAACCGGTGTCCGCGCTGGACGTCTCCGTGCAGGCACAGGTGGTCAACCTGCTGGAGCGGCTCCAGGACGAGTTCGACCTGTCGTACGTGTTCATCGCCCACGACCTCTCGATCGTCCGGCACATCTCGGACCGGGTGGGCGTGATGTACCTCGGCCGGGTGGTGGAGATCGGCACCGACACCCAGATCTACGACCACCCGACGCACCCGTACACACAGGCCCTGCTCTCCGCCGTGCCCGTCCCGGACCCGGAGGCGCGCAAGCACCGCGAGCGGATCATCCTCTCCGGGGACGTGCCCTCCCCGGCCGATCCGCCGTCGGGCTGCCCCTTCCGCACCCGCTGCTGGAAGGCGGAGAACCGGTGCGCCCAGGAAGTGCCGCTGCTGGCGGTCCCGCTGGAGCTGCGCGCGGCGGGGGGCGCGGCGGCCCATCCGTCGGCCTGTCACTTCGCGTCGGAGAAGCCGTCGACCCGGCCCGCGCCGCCATCGGAACCAGGACCTCCGGATCCGCCCGAAGCGTAGTGCGCGACGCGCCGAAGAAGATCGCACGAGGCCGGCAACCGGCTTAACATGGAGGCAACTTGACCGTCTCGGCGACGAGATCCGGGCGGGGGAACCTGATCGCCGTACGGTCCGTGCGGGTGCCGTCAACCGTCCGGCGGGGTGTGAGCCCCGCCGGACGGTCGCACGTGGTGCCGATGCTCCTCCGTATGCGCGGTGTGCGCCCCTCGTGCTGCCGGTTCTCGATCGATGCGCTGGTACGGATAGTTATGATCCATAGCGCACGGTGGGTATGTGTCCGCCGAGCACGCGAATCGATTCGATGTCCGCTCGACGTGGAGGTGAACCGCCGTGGCACTCTCGATCTCGGCCGTGGTGCTACTGGGGATCGTCGTCTTCCTGCTGGTCCGGAAGTCCGGACTGAAGGCGGGGCACGCGGTCGTGTGCGTGTTGCTGGGCTTCTACCTGTCCAGTTCCTCGATCGCTCCCACTCTCAGCCAGCTGACCACGAACGTCGCGGGCATGATCGGTGGCCTCAAGTTGTAGGGCCGCCTCGTAGGCTGGCCCCATGAACGGTCTTCCCGCCCGTCGTCTCCTCCTCGTGCACGCGCACCCGGACGACGAGTCGATCAACAACGGCGTCACCATGGCCAAGTACGCGGCCGAGGGCGCCCACGTCGCGCTGGTGACCTGCACGCTGGGCGAGGAGGGCGAGGTCATCCCGCCCGGCCTCGCCCACCTGACCGCCGACCGGGAGGACGCCCTCGGGGCGCACCGGATCGACGAGCTGGCCGCCGCCATGCGCGAGCTGGGCGTCACCGACCACGGATTCCTGGGCGGCCCCGGCCGGTTCCGGGACTCCGGGATGATGGGCGCCGAGCAGAACGAGCACCCCGGCGCCTTCTGGTCCGCCGACGTGGACGAGGCCGCCGGCTTCCTGGTCGAGGTGATCCGCCGCGTCCGGCCCCAGGTGCTCGTCACCTACGACCCCGACGGCGGCTACGGCCACCCCGATCACATCCAGGCCCACCGGGTCGCCACCCGCGCCGCCGAACTGGCCGCGGACCCGGCGTACGCGGACCACCTCGGCGCGCCCCACGCGATCGAGAAGGTCTACTGGAACCGGGTGCCGCGCTCGGTCGTCGAGGAGGGCTTCGCGCGGCTGCGCGCCGCGGAGCGGGCGCCCTTCCCCGGCATCGCCGTGCCCGACGACGTGCCCGGCGTGGTCGCCGACGAGCGCGTCACCGCCGAGATCGGCGCCGCGGACGGCGAACCGTACGCGGCGGCCAAGGCGGCCGCGATGCGCGCCCACGCCACCCAGGTCGCCGTCGCCGACGGTGAGGGCGTCTTCGCGCTCTCCAACGACCTGGCGCAGCCGCTGTTCGCGCGGGAGTACTACGAGTTGGTGGCCGGCCGCTCCGGCGCCCCGGCGGGGGAGCGCGAGAGCGACCTCTTCGCGGGCGTCACCGACGTGGCGGGAGCGGGCGCGTGACCACCACCTGGACCCCGGCCCGGATCGTCGCGCTCCTCGGCCTGCTGGTGCTCGGCGCGCTGGCCGGCGCGGCGGGCTGGCTCGTCGTCGACCTCTGGTTCCCCGGCGGCCTCGTCCTGGCCCTGCTGGCCCTGCTCGGGCTCTTCCTGGCGGGCCGTCTGGTCATCGGCAACGGGATCGGCGTGGGCGTGCCCGTCATCGGCTGGTTCCTCGCCTACGTGTTGGTGGGCGCCCCGCGGCCCGAAGGGGACTTCCTGCTCAGTTCGACCGGAATCGGGATGTATGCCTACCTCCTCGGCGGCATCGTGATCGCTGTGATGTGTGCCACCCTGCGCGGCCCGGTCGAGCAACCGGTTTCGGCCGGGAGGCCCGGCAGGTGACGTGCCGTTGGGTGCTACACCGTGACGTGCGCCCGGGGTTGTGAAACCGCCCGGCACGCCCCCTTTGCCCCATGCGCCGGTCCCCCCGGGGAATGCCATTGCCCCCGGTGGTCAGTTGCGCGCCGGCGGCGGCCAGTATGGTGGACGGGCCGCCGAGCTGCCCGCGCACGGCACGCGGGCGGCGGAGCCAACCGGGAGATCCTGCCTTGACTCGTGAAACCGACCGTTCGTCCTCCGGGCCCCAGGGCCTCGGTGGAGCCGCCTACCCGTCGGGTACACCGCCGTATGGAACCGGCCAGTACCCGTCCACGGACGCCGCGGGTAACGCCCCGGAGGAGAAGCCTGTGACCTCGAAGCCGTCCACGCCTGCCGCGGACTCCGACGGACCCAAGACCGAGACGACGCTGACGACGCGGATCCGGATCAACATCCCGGGTTCGCGGCCGATCCCGCCCGTCGTCGTCCGCAAGCCGGTCGGCGCCGGTGAGCCGGAGCAGCGCCCGCAGGCGCCCGCGGCGCCGGCCGCGCCCGGCGGTCCGTCCGGCGCTTCCGGTGCGCCCTTCGGCCGCGCGGCCGGGGCGCCCGCGCCGTCGCCGCAGGGTCCGCCGCCGCCTCCCGCCGCGCCCGAGCCCGCGGAACCGGCGAGCAACTGGTTCGCCCCGCGCAAGGCCGGTCCGGGCGACGCCCCGGAGCCCGGTCAGGGTCCGGCCGCCGGCCAGGGCCCCGGCCCGGCCCAGGGTCGCCCCGGGCTGCCCGCACGTCCCGGCCCGGTGGCCCGTACGAGCGGCCCCGGCGCCCAGTACCCGGCGGGTCCGCCCGCCCCACCGGTCGACGGCTTCGGCGGCGACTACCAGGGCGGCGCGCCCGGCGGCGCCCCGGCCCCGGCGCCCGGCTACGGCACGGGTCCCGCCGCGGCCCCGGCCGGCCCGACCAGCGGTCCCGTCCACGGCACCGTGCCCGTCGGCGGCCCGCCGCGGCTCGACGACGACACGGCCAACTTCGCCGCCCCCCGCTGGCCCGGGCCCGAGCTGAACGGCACCGGTGGCGCGGCCACCAGCGCCTTCCCGATGGCCGACCCGCCGCCCCCGGCCGGCTTCAACCCGCCGCCGCCGGCCGGTTTCACGCCGCCGCCCCCGGCGCCCGCCGCCGCGGAGCCCCAGGGCAAGAAGGGCAAGAAGGGCAAGCAGCCCAAGGCCGCGGCCCGGCCCGCCGGGTCCGCCGCCCCGGCGGCCTCCGCCAAGAAGGCCAAGAAGGGCCGCTCCAAGGTGGTCCTGCTCGGCGGCGCCCTCTTCGGCGTGGTCGGCATCGCCTACGGTGCCGGTCTGCTGCTCAACCACTCCGACGTGCCCAAGGGCACCACCGTCTTCGGCGTGGACATCACCGGTACCCGCGACGAGGCGGTGGCCAAGCTCCAGAGCGCCTTCGGCCCCCGCAGCAACGCCCCGGTCAAGCTCACCGTCGGCGGCAAGCAGGTCGAGCTGAAGCCCGAGAAGGCCGGGCTGACCCTCGACGCCCAGACCACCGTGCGCAACGCGGCCGGCAGCGACTACAACCCCGTCACCGTCATCGGCTCGCTGCTGGGACAGAAGCGGGTGGCCGAGCCGGTCATGCCGGTCGACGAGGAGAAGCTCCAGGTCGCCCTGGAGGAGCTGGCCGGCACCGCGGGGTCCGCCTCCGAGGGCACGATCAAGTTCGAGCCGAACAAGGTCGTGGCGGTCCCGGGCAAGGAGGGCACCTCCCTGGACGTGGACGCCTCCATCACCAAGGTGGTGGCGGCCTACCGCAGCCAGGTCGGCACCGGCGAGGCCGCTCCGGTCGAGCTGCCGACCGCCAAGCGGGCGCCCGTCGTCAACCAGGCGGAGCTGGACCGGGCGATGAAGGAGTTCGCCGAACCGGCGATGTCGGGGAACGTCACGGTCAAGGCGGGCGGCAAGTCCGTCCCCTACGGCCCCGCCCGGTCGCTGCCCAAGATCCTGAGCATGACGGCGGTCGACGGCAAGCTGGTCGACAAGTACGACCTCGAAGCGATCAAGGAGCTGACCGGGACCCAGTTCGACGGGGTCCTGATCACCCGCGGCAACGGCGAGAAGACCGCCGTCACCCCGCAGGACATCGTCGGCGCCCTGCGCAAGGGACTGCGCGGCAAGACCGCCGCCGAGCGGACCGTCACGATCGACACCAACCCCAGCTGATCCCCCCGCCTCGCGGCGGGAACAGCGGGTCGCAGGCCCTGTCCGGAGCTCCGGACAGGGCCTGCGCCGTTCCCGGCCGGCGCCGTCCGTGACCCGCCCCGTCCGCGGCCCGCGCCGCCCCTGACCTGCACTGTCATGCCTTGTGCATGACATTTGTCAGTCCGGACGCACGACGGCGGACACTGCCGCCGCCACCCCCGCCCGGGGGAGTCTTTCCCCATGACGACGACCACTGCGAAGACCACCGGGACCCCCGTGGTGAGCTTCGAGAACGTGACCAAGAGCTACGGCGCGGTCCGCGCGGTCGACGGCCTCTCGCTGGAGCTGCACCCGGGCGAGACCGTCGCACTGCTGGGCCCGAACGGTGCCGGGAAGTCCTCCACCCTCGACCTCCTGCTGGGCCTGCGCCCGGCGGACACCGGCTCGGTCACGGTCTTCGGCGGCACCCCCGGGCAGGCCATCGCGGCCGGCCGGGTGGGCGCGATGCTCCAGAGCGGCGGCCTGATGGAGGAGGTCACCGTCCGCGAGCTGGTCACCCTCGGCTGCGCGCTGCACCCCCGGGCCTACCCGGTCGAGGAGGTGCTGACCCGGGCCGGCATCACCGCGATCGCCGACCGCAAGGTCAACAAGCTCTCCGGCGGCCAGGAGCAGCGGGTCCGCTTCGCCCTCGCCACGGCCGGTGCCAACGACCTGATCGTCCTCGACGAGCCGACGACCGGCATGGACGTCACCGCCCGCCAGTCCTTCTGGGCCACCATGCGCGAACAGGCCGACCAGGGACGTACGGTCCTCTTCGCCACGCACTACCTGGAAGAGGCCGACGCGATCGCCGACCGCGTCATCGTCCTGCACCGCGGCCGGATCCTCGCCGACGGCTCCGCCGCCGAGATCAAGGCCAAGGCGGGCGCGCGCAAGGTCTCCTTCGACCTCACCGAGCCCTTCGAGGAGGAGCGGCTGCGCGAGCTGCCGTTCCTGACCCGGCTCGACGTCCACGGCTCCACCGTCAAGCTCCAGTCGCGCGACGCCGACGCCACCGTGCACGCCGTCTACGGCCTGGGCCTCTACCCGCGCAACCTCGAAGTCGCCGGGCTGGGCCTGGAGCAGGCATTCATCGCCCTCACCGAGGCCGAGGAGGCCGCCGCATCATGAAGACCCTCGTCAAGCTCGAAATCACCCGGGCCCTGCGCAACAAGAAGTACCTGTTCTTCACCGTGATCTACCCCGCGGCGCTCTTCCTGATGATCGGCGGCACCCAGAGCGGCACCACCAAGGTCTACGGCACCGACCTGACGATGCCCGCCTTCTACATGGTGGCGATGGCCTCCTTCGGCGCCCTGACCGCCGTCCTGGTGGGCCAGAGCGAGATGATCGCCAAGGAGCGCGAGAAGGGCTGGGTGCGCCAGCTGCGGCTGACCGCCCTCCCCGGGCACGGCTACGTCCTCGGCAAGATCTCCAGTGCCGCGATCCTCTCGCTGCCCGCGATCGTGGTCGTCTTCCTGGTCGCCGCGATCCTCAAGGGCGTACGGTTCGACGCCTGGCAGTGGGTCGCGCTCACCGCGGCCATCTGGGCCGGCAGCCTCGTCTTCGCCGCGCTCGGCGTGGCCATCGGCTACCTGGTCAGCGGCGACAGCGCCCGCCCCATCGTGATGATCGTCTACTTCGGCCTGTCCATCCTCGGCGGCCTGTGGATGCCCACCTCGGTCTACCCGCAGTGGCTCCAGAACATCACCCAGTGGCTCCCCACCCGCGCCTACGCCGGACTCGGCCAGGCCATCGAACTGGGCGGCGCGCCGCACCTCAAGGACGTGGCGATCCTCGCCGTGTACTTCGTACTCTTCGCGGGCGGTGCCGCCTGGCTCTACCGCAAGGACACACTGAAGGCGTGAGCATGACACGCACGAAGACGGGGCCGGCCGTCGCTCCACTGGAGAGCGACGGTCTCGACCGCATCGGACAGGCCCCCGAGAACCGCCGCCAGACGGTCGTGAAGTCCCTCTGGGTCGGCATCTGGCTCTTCTACCTCAGCGCCCCGGTGACCGACCTGGTCAGCGGCGGCCACAGCTGGTACGCGGTGCTGCTCGGCGCCTTGGGCCTGGCCGCCTTCGTCGGCTGGTACCTGACCCTGGTCTTCCGCACGGTCCGACAGTTCGCCCGGCAACGGGTGTTGATCTCGCTCGCGGTCATGTCCGCGCAGGCGATCGCGCTGTCCCTGTGCCTGGGCCGGGAGTGGCTGGTCCTCTTCGTGTACGTCTCGGTCTCCTCCGGGGCCGCGCTGCCCGGCCGGCTCTCGCGCTGGGCCGTGCCCGCCGCCACCGCGCTCCTGACGCTGACCTCGCTGGCCGTGCCCGCGGGCCGGGACTTCCTGGCCGGGCTGCTCGTACCCGCCTTCCTGGGCGGCTTCGCGATGGTCGGCATCCGGCAGATGATCGCCACCACCGTCGAACTGCGCCAGGCGCGGGCCACGGTGGCGCAGCTCGCGGCCAACGAGGAGCGCCTGCGGATGGCGCGCGACCTGCACGACCTGCTCGGGCACTCGCTCTCCCTGATCACGCTCAAGAGCGAACTGGCCGGGCGGATGCTCCCGGAGCACCCCGACCGGGCGGCCCAGCAGATCGCCGACATCGAGCAGGTCAGCCGGCAGGCGCTGACCGACGTACGGGAAGCGGTCAGCGGCTACCGGCGGCCGACCCTGCCCGGCGAACTCGCCGGGGCCCGGACCGCGCTGACGGCGGCCGGCGTGGCCGCCGACCTGCCGGCCGCCGAACCGGAGGTGGAACTGCCCGAGGAGGCCGAGTCCGCGCTGGCCTACGCGCTGCGCGAAGCGGTCACCAACGTGGTCCGGCACAGCGGGGCCGCGCGGTGCACCATCAGGCTGGCCGTGCGCCAGACGCTGGCCGGACCCGTGATGGAGCTGACGGTCACCGACGACGGCAAGTGCGACCCCGGCACGCCCGGCAACGGCCTGACCGGCCTGACGGAACGGCTGGTGGCGGTGGGCGGCACGCTGACCGCTGGCCCGGTGTCCCCGACCGCCCACCGCGGCTTCCGGTTGGCCGCGCAGGTCCCTCTAGGATCGCCGTCATGACCCCAGCGCCGATCCGGATCCTGCTCGCCGAAGACCAGTCGATGGTGCGCGAGGCGCTCGCGGCGCTGCTCGGGCTGGAGTCGGACATCGAGGTCGTCGCCCAAGTCGCCCGCGGGGACCAGGTGCTGGCCGCGGCGCGGGCGCACGACGTGAACGTGGCCCTGCTGGACATCGAGATGCCGGGGCTGACCGGGATCGAGGCGGCGGCGCTGCTGCGGGACGGGGTGCCGGGGCTCAAGATCGTGATCCTGACGACCTTCGGCCGGCCGGGCTACCTGCGCGGGGCCATGGAGGCGGGGGCCTCGGCCTTCCTGGTCAAGGACGCGCCCGCCGCGCAACTGGCCGAAGCGGTACGGAGGGTGCTCGCGGGGGACCGGGTCATCGACCCCACGCTCGCGGCGGCGGCCCTGGCGGAGGGGGCGAACCCGCTGACGGACCGCGAGCGGGAGGTTCTGCGGGGGGCGGAGGGCGGGGCGACGAACGCCGAACTGGCGGCCCGGTTGCACCTGTCCCAGGGCACGGTGCGCAACTACCTCTCGACCGCGATCCAGAAACTGGCCGCCCGCAACCGCCAGGAAGCGGCAACCATCGCCCGCACCAAGGGCTGGCTGTAGCCACCCCCAGCAGCCTGCCACCCGCGCCTCCGGCAGGCCGCACCACCCTCTCGCGTGGCTCCGCCCCACACCCGGCGCCTCAATCGCCGGCGGGGCTGGATGTTGCTCGGCGGCATCACCCTCTCGCGTGGCTCCGCCCCGCGCCCCGCGCCTCAAACGCCGGCGGGGCTGGATCTGTTCGGCGGTGTCGGCCTCTCGCGGGGCTCCGCCCCACACCCCGCGCCTCAAACGCCGGCGGGGCTGGATGTTGCTCGGCGGTGTCGGCCTTTGGCGGGGCTCCGCCTCGCACCCCGCGCCTCAATCGCCGGCGGGGCTGGGTCTGTTCGGCGGTGTCGGCCTTTGGCGGGGCTCCGCCCCGCGCCCCGCGCCTCAAACGCCGGCGGGGCTGGATTTGTTCGGCCCAGTCGGCTGCATCGGCCCCCACCAGCCTCGCCGGCGTTTGAGGCGCCGCCGGAGGCGAGTCTGGCGCGTGTTGGGGGGCTGGCGGGGTCAGTTCAGGCGGGCTCGGGCGGCTACGGCTTCGGCTCGGATGCGGGACGCGGCCTCCTTGTCTATCGCGTCGACGACCACCGCGTACCCCTCCAGCTCCACCGCACCCTCCGTGTAGGAGCCCCGCTCGACCAACAGCCGCGCCCGCTCGTACCGCAGCGCCGCCGGATGCGACGGAAGCAGCAGCGCCAGGTCCAGCGCCCACAGCGCCACCCCGGAGTGCTCGGGCCGGGTCGAGGCCCAGGCCCGGACGTTGTTCAGGATCCGCAGGACGATGTCCAGCGTCCGGGCCGCCAGCCGAGGCCCCTCCGCCAGCTCCGCCGGCCCGGCCCCCAACGCGGCCCCGCTCGCGAAGGGATCCACCACGACCCCCTCCTCGGGATCCCCGAAGCCGACCACGAAGTGCCCCGGCAGGGCCAGCCCGTACACCGGCGCACCGGCCCGCCGGGCCACCTCCAGCCACACCACCGACAACAGGATCGGCAGCCCGCGCCGCCGCCGCAGCACCTCGTGCAGCAGCGAGGACGACAGCCGGTCGTAGTCGGCCGGGGTCCCGTGGAACGCCATCCGCCCACCCAGCAGCTCCGTCACCGCCGAAGCCCAGGCCCGCGCCCCGCGCAGCCCGTAGGGCAGCAGCCCGGCCAGCCGGTCCAACTCGATCTGCGCCTCGTCGACGGCCCGCTGGTCCAGCGCGGGATCCGCCTCGGCGGCCAGGTAGAGGCACAGCAGCGCGAGGTCGGGCCGCTCCGCCCGGGCCTCCGCCGCGAACTCCTCGCGGAACCCCATCACCGCGCCCGGAAGTGGTGGTAGGAGTGGTGCGGCGCGAAGCCGAGCCGGTCGTACAGCGCGAGCGCCCCGGCGTTGTCGTCCTCCACCTGGAGCCACGCCGCCGACGCGCCCTCGTCCAGCGCGCGCCGGGCGAGCGCCGTCATCACCGAGGTGGCCAGCCCCTCCCGCCGGTGCGCGGGATCGACCTCCACCGCCGCGAAGGAGGCCCAGCGGCCGTCCACCACGCACCGCCCGATCGCCCGCCCCGCGACCTTCGCGAACCACACCGAGGGGCCCGCCGACAGCACCTGCCGCGCGACCGGGGCGAGGGCGCCCGTACGCCCGTACCGGCCCAGCCACTCCTCGTCGCACGCGCGCGTCAACTCCACGCCGCTGACGTCCGCGTCCAGGTCGCCGATCGGCGCGAGCGCGGCGATCCGCGTCTGCGCCGAGACCTCGCGGACCCAGCCGAGGCGTTCCAGCTCCGCGCAGAGCAGCTCCTGGGTGCCGAGGGCGCCCGTCGCGGCCTGGACGTAGGCGGGAAGTCCGCGCCGCGCGTACCAGGCCGTCACCCGCGCGAGTGCTTCCTCGACCGGCATTCCCGGGTCACCCAGCGGGAGCGCCGAGTTGGCCCGCCGGGTGAACCCGGCGGCCGCCCGCAGCGTCCACCCGCCCAGCGCCTCGCTCTCCAGGGGCTGCCAGGCCCGCGCGGCGGAGCGGGACAGCTCCTCGAAAGTGGCCGAAGGGCCCCTGCGGCGGGCCGGCGCGGGCGGCACGACCTTGCCCGCCACCAGCAAGGATTCCGCGATACGGACGCTCTTGCCGTTCTTTTGTGTGATCAGCAGCACACCACCGGTCCACGATGTGAGCACACCCAGGGTGTCCGTGAACGTGACAGACCGGCCCGATGCGGTCTCCACCCGTCGTACAGAGACCCGTTTGCCCACGTCAGCCTGGGTGATACGGATTTCCATCAGTGCGCCGGCAGTGATTTCCACAGCTGTCTCCGCCCCTCCTGTTCGGATCGTGCCCGGGAACGGAGATACTAGATGCGGGCATCGACGACGCCGCGCTCCCGCGCGATATGGAAAGCCCTACCGAGGAGGAACGAGAGCGTGACCTACGTCATCGCGGAGCCTTGTGTCGACGTCAAGGACAAGGCATGCATCGAAGAGTGCCCCGTCGACTGCATCTACGAGGGCCAGCGGTCCTTGTACATCCACCCGGACGAATGCGTCGACTGTGGTGCGTGTGAACCGGTCTGCCCGGTCGAGGCCATCTTCTACGAGGACGACACTCCGGAAGAGTGGAAGGACTACTACAAGGCGAACGTCGAGTTCTTCGACGAGCTCGGCTCGCCCGGTGGTGCCTCCAAGCTCGGCCTGATCGAGCGCGACCACTCCTTCATCGCCGCGCTGCCGCCCATGAACGGCGAGCACTGACCGTCTTAGGCGGGCGCGTCCCTCGGTCCCGTACGGCGAACGCGCCGCACGGGACCGAGGTGTTTTCCGAATCCGGTGCGCACGGCCCGTCCGTGCACGCACCGGTACGCAGAGCACGCAGAGAGAGAGCAGAGACCACCGTGGCCGCAGTATCCGCTCGCCTTCCCGCTTTCCCCTGGGACAAGCTGGAGCCGTACAAGGCAACCGCCTCCGCGCACGCGGACGGCATCGTCGACCTGTCCGTCGGTACCCCCGTGGACCCGGTGCCGGACCTGATCCAGCGCGCCCTGGTGGCGGCCGCCGACTCCCCGGGTTACCCGACCGTGTGGGGCACGGCCGCGTACCGCGACGCGATCACGGACTGGGTGCGCGGGCGCCTCGGCGCGAGCAACGTCGGGCACCGCAACGTGCTGCCGGTGGTCGGCTCCAAGGAACTGGTGGCCTGGCTGCCGACCCAGCTGGGCCTGGGCGCGGGCGACAAGGTCGCCTACCCGCGCCTCGCGTACCCGACCTACGAGGTCGGCGCGCTGCTGTGCGGTGCCGAGGCGGTGGTCTACGACGACCCGACCGAGCTCGACCCGACCGGGCTGAAGCTGCTGTGGCTGAACTCGCCGTCCAACCCGACCGGGAAGGTCCTCGCCAAGGAGGAGCTGATCCGGATCGTGGCCTGGGCGCGCGAGCACGGGATCCTGGTCTTCAGCGACGAGTGCTACCTGGAGCTGGGCTGGGACGCCGAGCCCGTCTCCGTACTGGACGACGAGGTGAGCGGCGGCTCCTACGACGGCCTGGTGGCCGTCCACTCCCTCTCCAAGCGCTCCAACCTGGCCGGCTACCGGGCGGCCTTCATCGCCGGTGACGCCGCCGTCCTCGCCGAGCTGCTGGAGATCCGCAAGCACGGCGGGATGATGACGCCTACCCCGGTGCAGGCCGCGGCCGCGGTCGCGCTGGGCGACGACGCGCACGTGCGGGAGCAGCGCGAGCGCTACGCGGCCCGCCGCGAGGCGCTGCGCGCGGCCCTGGAGGCGCACGGCTTCCGGATCGAGCACAGCGAGGCCAGCCTCTACCTGTGGGCGACGCGCGACGAGCCCTGCTGGGAGACGGTCGCCTACCTCGCCGGACTCGGCGTGCTGGTCTGCCCCGGCGACTTCTACGGCGAGGCGGGCGCGAACCACGTGCGCGTCGCGTTCACGGCGACGGACGAGCGGGTGGCCGCGGCGGTCAAGCGCCTCGGCTGAGGCCGCCGCCGGCGACCACCGCGGTCGGTACGGCCCGAAGGGGCCGGGAGTTCGTGCTCCCGGCCCCTTCGGCGTTCCGCGTCCCGCGTCCCGCGTACGGGCGTCAGCCGCCGAGCGGCAGACCACCCAGCGGCAGCGACTGGAGGGGGGTGAGGGCGGCCGCCCCGGGCAGCCCGTCGGTCGGCAGAGCAGAGGCGGGGGCGGGGACGGGGGCGGGCGCCGGCGCGGCGGGCGCGTCGGCGGCGGGTGCGTCGGCGGCGGGTGCGGCGGGCGCGGGCGCGGCGGCCGGGGCGGTGTCGGTGGGCAGGCCGCCCATCAGCTTCCCGGTGAGCGCGTCCGTCGGCAGGCCGCTCTTGCCGGCGACACCGTCCACGGCGTGGCCGAGGCCCGCTGAGTCCAGGGCGGTCAGCGAACCCAGCTGGGGTGCCGACTCCAGGCCCACGGCGCTCGCCGAGCCGGCCGCGCCGACCACGGGCGCCGCTCCGGCTGCGAGCAGCAGTGCGGCACGGGCGATCCGGCGGGTCAGGGGGAGGGACATGGTGCTCCTAAGCGTCGTCGTGCGGGCTGAGTACGCCGTGCACAACTCCCTCGGGGGCGCCCTGAGTTGCGGAGCGGGTGGGTAAAGGCTTGGCAACGCGTCGTTTTATCCGCTTCGGTGACAAGCGCATCAGATGTGCGATGAGCTGGCCTTCTGCCCCCCTCGCGCACCGAAGTGCGCCGCTGCGCACCGGCCCCGTGCGGGTGACGTCCCGCACGGTTGACCGGGTGCGCTGATCGGCCGGCAACGGCCCGGCCGGTGGCCGGTTCGCACCGTCAGGGGCTCAGCGGTTCAGCGGCTCAGCGGTTCAGTGGGGCGACGAAGATCCGCACGTCGTCCGGGCCCGCGTTGCGCGGGTCGCCGTCACCGGACGTGCCCGGCGGCTTGTCGATCCACCGCCCCTTGTTCTTGCCCGCGATCCACGCCTTGTCGCCGTAGGAGACCCGCTGGACGCCGAGTTCGGCGGCGTGCGCCACCGTCCAGCTCGCGAGCTCCCAGCCGCGCCGCTGGTCGGCGGGACCCTGGTAGTCCTTCCCCGAGACGGACAGGGTGACCTCGGAGTCGTCGGCGGGCGCCCGCTGCGCGGCGACCCGGGAGGCGGGCGGGCCCGCCTTCGGTGCCAGCGCGCTGCCGAACACCTTCACCAGCTCCGCCTTGACCCGCGTCGCGTCCCCCGTCTCCTGCGGGAGCGGCCCCGAGCAGCTCAGGGCCCCCGGGGCCCGTCCCGTGAAGGCCGCCGCGAGCAGGACGGCGTCCGACTCGTGCTTCGCGTAGGCGTCCGGGAAACCGCTGCGCTGCACCTTCTGCGCGGCCACCGTGAGCGGGAGGTCCGCGTAGTCGGGCACGTCCTCCTTGAGGCGGTCGTAGAAGATCCCGGCCGAGTAGACCGGGTCCATGATCTGCGCCGGGGTGCCCCACCCCTGCGAGGGCCGCTGCTGGAAGAGGCCCAGCGAATCCCGGTCCCCGTGGTCGAGGTTGCGCAGTGCGGACTCCTGCATGGCCGTGGCCATCGCGATCGTCACCGCCCGCTCCGGCATCTTCCTGGCCGTGCCGACCGCCGCGATCGTGGCCGCGTACCGGGCCTGTTCGAGGTTCATGGAGTACGAACCGCGCGCCTCCCCGCCGCCCGGCCCGGCGGCCACCACGGTGCAGTGCGGGGCGCCGTCGCCGCCCGTCGATTCGTTCTGGACGAGGTAGTAACCGGCGAGCCCGAGCAGCACGAGCAGCGCCGCGGCCAGCCTGTACGGGCGGCGGCGACGACGCGGTCGGGGAGCCGTGTGGTGAGTCTCGGACACGCGGCCCACCGTACTTGAGCCGTTCGACTCGTCCATCGGCCGGACGGTCCGGCCTTCCGGTCGAGGTGGGGCATTAGGGTCGGAGCCATGTCCGAATCCGAGCTGGACCTCACCCTGGACGCTGCCGAGCTGACCGCCCGGCTCGTCGACATCCCTTCCGTGAGCGGCGACGAGAAGGTCCTCGCGGACCTCGTGGAGCTGGCCCTGCGACGCCTGCCGCACCTCACCGTCGACCGCTTCGGCAACAACGTCGTGGCCCGCACGCACCTCGACCGCGCGGAGCGCGTCGTGCTCGCCGGGCACCTCGACACCGTGCCGATCGCCGACAACGTCCCCTCGCGGCTGGACGAGGACGGCGTCCTGTGGGGCTGCGGCACGACCGACATGAAGTCCGGGGTCGCCGTCCAACTGCGGATCGCGGCCACCGTGCCCGAGCCGAACCGGGACCTCACCTTCGTCTTCTACGACCAGGAAGAGGTCGCCGCCCACCTCAACGGCCTGGGCAAGGTCGCCGAGGCCCACCCGGACTGGCTGACCGGCGACTTCGCGGTCCTCCTGGAGCCTTCCAACGCGGAGGTCGAGGGCGGCTGCCAGGGCACCCTGCGGGTGATCCTGCACACGGCCGGCGAGCGCGCCCACTCCGCGCGCAGCTGGATGGGGTCCAACGCGATCCACGCGGCCGGGCCGATCCTCGCGAAGCTCGCTGCGTACGAGCCGCGCCGCCCGGTCATCGACGGGCTGGAGTTCCACGAGGGCCTCAACGCCGTACGGATCGAGGGCGGCGTCGCCAACAACGTGATCCCCGACGCCTGCGCGGTGACGGTCAACTTCCGCTACGCCCCCGACCGCAGCGCGGCCGAGGCGCTCGCGCACGTCCGCGAGGTCTTCGCCGACTGCGCGATCACGGAGTTCGTGGTGGACGACAGCTCCGGCGGGGCGCTGCCCGGCCTGTCGCATCCGGCGGCGGCCGCGTTCATGGCGGCGGTCGGCGGTCGGGCCATGCCGAAGTTCGGGTGGACGGACGTGTCGCGCTTCAGCGCGTTGGGCGTCCCGGCCGTCAACTACGGCCCGGGAGACGCGCTGCTGGCCCACAAGGTCGACGAACGGGTCAGCGCGAAGGCGATCCTGCACTGCGAGGACCGACTCCGTGCCTGGCTGACCTCCTGAATTCCGCTTCTCGTCACCTTTGTGCGCCTACCCTGATCCGAACGATCAGCAGGAGGGAGCACATCATGGGCAACCCTGAGGGCGGCCGGGGCAAGCCGGCGGAGCAACAGCTGGGTCCCGTACTGCGACGGCGTGACCAGGTCCAGGCGGGAAGCACGACCGACCAGCGGCTGCTGGACTCCGCGGGACCCTCCGAGTGGGTGCACACCGACCCCTGGCGGGTCCTGCGCATCCAGTCGGAGTTCATCGAGGGCTTCGGCACCCTGGCGGAGCTGCCGCCGGCGATCAGCGTGTTCGGCTCGGCCCGCACCCCGGCGGACTCGGCGGACTACGAGGCGGGCGTGGCCATCGGCCGGGCCCTCGTCGACGCGGGCTTCGCGGTCATCACCGGCGGCGGTCCGGGCGCGATGGAAGCCGCGAACAAGGGCGCCCGCGAGGGCAACGGGATCTCGGTCGGGCTCGGCATCGAGCTGCCCTTCGAGCAGGGGCTCAACCAGCACGTCGACCTCGGCCTGAACTTCCGGTACTTCTTCGTCCGCAAGACGATGTTCGTCAAGTACAGCCAGGGCTTCGTGGTCCTGCCGGGCGGCCTGGGCACGCTCGACGAGCTGTTCGAGGCGCTGACGCTGGTCCAGACGCAGAAGATCACCCGCTTCCCGATCGTGCTGTTCGGCACGACCTACTGGAGCGGGCTGATCGACTGGCTGAGGAACACCGTGGTCGCCCAGGGCAAGGCCTCGGAGAAGGACCTGTACCTCTTCCACGTCACGGACGACGTGGACGAGGCGATCGCCCTGGTGACGAAGGAAGTCGGGAAGTAGCACCCGGCGCGGGGGGGGGGGGGGGGGGGGGGGGGGGGGGGGGGGGGGGGGGGGGCGATCATGGCTTTGTCAAACAGTCCGGCTGAGCGAGGGTGGCAGGTGCG
>NZ_JBVHUE010000010.1:112995-122135 GCF_055565515.1 Streptomyces sp. NPDC028419
GAGGAAGAGCCAAAACCCCCCCCCCCCCCCCCCCCCCCCCCCCCCCCCCCCCCCCCCCCCCCCCCCCCCCGCCGCGTTCCGCGTCAGGCCAGGCCCCGGCGGGCGACGGCGGGCGGGCGGTGGCCCTGGATCGACGCCACCATCTCCAGGACCTGGCGGGTCTCCGCGACCTCGTGGACCCGGTAGACCTGCGCGCCCAGCCAGGCCGAGACGGCCGTCGTGGCGAGGGTGCCCAGCAGTCGTTCCTTGACCGGCTTGTCCAGGGTCTCGCCCACGAAGTCCTTGTTGGACAGCGACACCAGGACCGGCCAGCCGGTCCCGGCCATCTCCCCGAGGCGCCGCGTGGCCTCCAGCGAGTGGCGGGTGTTCTTGCCGAAGTCGTGGCCCGGGTCGATCATGATCGACTCGCGCGGCACGCCCAGCGCCACGGCCCGCTCCGCGAGCCCGACCGTCACGCGCAGGATGTCCGCCATCACGTCCTCGTAGGAGGTCCGGTGCGGCCGGGTCCGCGGCTCCACGCCGCCGGCGTGCGTGCAGACCAGCCCCGCGCCGTAGCGGGCCGCGACCTCCGCGAGCTTCGGGTCCACCCCGCCCCACGCGTCGTTCAGCAGGTCCGCGCCGGCCTCGCAGACGGCCTCGCCGACCTCGTGCCGCCAGGTGTCCACGCTGATCACCACGTCCGGGTGGCGGCGCCGGACCTCGGCCACGAAGCCGACCGTGCGGCGGGCCTCCTCGGCCGCGTCCACGTGCTCGCCGGGGCCCGCCTTCACCCCGCCGATGTCGATGATCGCCGCGCCCTCGGCCACGGCCTGCTCGACGCGGTCGAGCGCGGGCCGGTCCTGGAAGGTGGCGCCCTGGTCGTAGAACGAGTCCGGGGTCCGGTTCACGATCGCCATGATCACGGGCTCGTGGGTGTCGAACTCGCGCCTGCCCAGTCGCAGCATCCCGTGTTTCCTCCTCCGGCGGCCCTCGCCGCCCCGCCAGCGACCTTAACCGCCGCGCGCGCATGGACGCGGCCGGCTCATGGCACGATCGACTCCGTGGCCGCAGTCTCTCAGGGGAGTTGCTCGTGTTCTGGTTCTTGCTGATCGCGCTGGTCGTGGTCGTCGCCGGGGTCACCCTCGCGGTGATCGGTGGCGGCGGCGAAGCGGTGCTGCCCGAGGTGGATCCGGAGATCGTCGCCGACGGCCTGCCGGAGACCCGGCCGGTGGTGCGGGAGGACATCGACGCGCTGCGGCTGCCGGTGGCGCCGCGCGGGTACCGGATGGCCGAGGTGGACGACGTACTGACGCGCCTGGGCGCGGAACTGGCCGAGCGGGACGCGCGGATCGCGGAGCTGGAGGCGGCGCGGGTGGCCCCGGCGGCCGCGGCCGGGCCCGACCTGACCAAGGGCGAGCGGTGACACCGGTGCCGGGTGCCGCCGTCGCGGGGCCGGACGGGGGGCTGCGCTGCCCGTGGGCGCTGTCGACCGAGGACTACGTCGCCTACCACGACACGGAGTGGGGGCGGCCGGTCCACGGGGACGACGCGCTGTACGAGCGGCTCTGCCTGGAGGCCTTCCAGTCCGGGCTGTCCTGGCTGACCATCCTGCGGCGCCGGGAGGGGTTCCGGAAGGCCTTCGCGGACTTCGAGATCGCCAAGGTCGCGGAGTTCGGGGAGGCGGACGCGGAGCGGCTGCTGGCCGACCCGGGCATCATCCGGAACCGGGCGAAGATCGCGGCGACGCTGGCCAATGCGAAGGTTCTGGCCGGGTGGGGGGCGGGGGAGCTGGACGAGCTGATCTGGTCCCACGCCCCGGAGCGGCCCGCGGCGGCGCCCCGGAGCACCACCCAGGTTCCGGCCGTGACCCCGGAGTCCGTGGCCCTGGCGAAGGCCCTGAAGAAGGCCGGCATCCGCTTCGTCGGCCCGACCACGGCCTACGCCCTCATGCAAGCCTGCGGCCTGGTCAACGACCACCTGGCCACCTGCGTCTCCCGCGACCAGTGACCCGGCGGCCCGGCCGCCGATCCAGCCGCGCCGGCGTTTGAGGCGCCCCGGAGGGCGTCCCGCGGGGTGGGGCCTCCGGCGGGCCCTCAATCGCCGGGCGGGCTGGGTTTGGTGCGCCCGGGCCGGGCCCGTCACCCTCCAGCCTCGCCGGCGTTTGAGGCGCCCCCGGAGGGGTTCCGCGGGTCGGTGTTCTGCGGCTGGGTGTGGCCTCCGGCGGGCCCTCAATCGCCGGGCGGGCTGGGTTTGGTGCGCCCACCTCGTCGGGCGGGCTGGGTGTGGTCGGCTCGGGCCGGGCCCGTCACCCTCCAGCCTCGCCGGCGTTTGAGGCGCTCCCGGTGGGGTCAGTGGCCCGTGTACTCGGGGGGGTGCTTGGCGAGGAAGGCGGCTACTGCGATGGCGTGGTCGGCGGAGGAGCCGGCGCGGGTCTGGAGGACGTCCTCCTTCTCCAGGGCCTCGGCCAGCCCGTGTGAGGCCCCGTACGCCAGGGACTCCTTCAGGGCGGCGTAGGCCACCGTGGGCCCCGAGGCCAGCGCCCGCGCCACCGCCGCGGCCTCGGCGGCCAGGGACTCCGCCGGGACGAGCCGGTTCGCGATGCCGAGCTCGTACGCCTCCCGCGCCGGCACCGACCGGGGGAACAGCAGCAGGTCGGCGGCGCGCGACTGGCCGATCAGCCGCGGCAGGGTCCAGGAGACCCCGGAGTCGGCGGTCAGCGCGACCCCGGCGAAGGAGGTGTTGAAGGAGGCCGTGTCGGCCACCACCCGGAAGTCCGCGGCCAGCGCGAAGCCGAAGCCCGCCCCGGCGGCCACCCCGTTCACCCCGGCCACCACGGGCTTCGCCATGGTGGTGAGCGCCCGCACGATCGGGTTGTAGTGCTCCGAGACGGTGCTCATCGTGAGCGTGGAGCCGTTCTCGCGGTCCGCCGCCAGGAAGCCGACGTGCTCCTTCAGGTCCTGGCCGACGCAGAACGCCCGGCCGCCCGCCGCGGTCAGCAGGACGGCCCGTACCCCGGAGTCCTCCGCGGCGGCGAGGACGGAGTCCCGCAGCGCGACCTTGGCCTCGGTGTTCATCGCGTTCATCGCGTCCGGGCGGTTGATCGTGATCGTCGCGAGTCCGTCGGTCACTTCGTAGAGCACGCTGTCGGACATGGTGGGGATCCCCCTTCGTCGCGGGCAGAAGTCCCAGCATGGCGGACCGTACGGGCCACCGGGTATGTGATGTAGGTCAAACAAACCGGGTGCTCGGTGGGCCGGGCGGGGGCGAAGTATCGCAGGCGGATCGCCGAAATGAGTGGTTTTGGTCGAGCGCGTTGCACAAGCGTTCCCGGCTGATGTTGGTCATCGGGTCCTGACATGCGGGATAATGGCGGGAAGCAATGTGTTCGATGCCGGGTATTAGGCGCCTGAATGGGGCCGTCGGCTGACGATGAGCTGGATTCAGGAAGGGGAACGAGCATGGCGGCCATGAAGCCGCGGACGGGCGACGGCCCGCTCGAGGTCACCAAGGAGGGGCGGGGCATTGTCATGCGCGTTCCGCTTGAAGGCGGCGGTCGGCTTGTCGTCGAGCTGACCCCGGACGAGGCCGGCGCCCTCGGTGACGCCCTGAAGAAGGTCGTCGGCTGACGCGTCCGCGTTATCTGAGATATCAGGGTTCCGTTTCCTGATCTTCACCGCTGCCCCGCCGTGGTCACCACGGCGGGGCAGCGGCATGTCCGGAACCCGCCCGCCGTCCGCTCAGCGGCGTACGGCTCAGCGGCGTACCGCGCACAGCAGGCCGTCGCCCACCGGGAGCAGCGCGGACTCCAGCGCGGGGCTCTCGCGGACCGTGCGCAGCAGCTCGCGCACCCGCAGCACCTCCACCGGCTGGGCCGAGGAGTCGACCGTACGGCCGTCCGAGAAGACTCCCTCGAAACACACCAGCCCACCCGGTCGCAGCAGGCGCAACGATTCAGCGAGGTAGTCGAGGGACTCGGCCGGGTCACCGTCGCAGAAGACCAGGTCGTAGCCGCCGTCGGCGAGCCGCGGCAGGACGTCCAGGGCCCGGCCGGGGATGAAGCGCGCGCGGTTGCCCGCGAAGCCCGCGGCGCGGAAGGCCTGGCGGGCGAAGGCCTGCCGGTCCGGCTCGGGGTCCACGGTCGTCAGCACCCCGTCGGGGCGCAGTCCGTGGAGCAGGTGGATGCCGGAGACACCGGTACCGGTGCCGATCTCCGCGACCGCCTTGGCGTCCGCGGTGGCGGCCAACAGGCGCAGCGCGGCCCCGGTGCCGGGGGAGACCGAGCGCAAGCCCGCTTCCCTCGCCCGGTCGCGGGCCCACCGCAGAGCGTCGTCCTCGGCGACAAACGCGTCGGCGAACGCCCAGCTCGTCTGCCGGTTGCCGCTAATGACCCTCTCCTGTCCCCATAGTTGGCGCAACGGTGACTGTATCCGCTGACGTCGGGAACCCGCAGATGGGACCGGGCGTTGTGAGGGGAAGAGGCGGGATAGAGGGGACGGCGCCGGGCAGATCGGCGGTCAAGGACCTCGGACCCGTGCAAAGTTACTGCAAAAATGCTTATCCAGAGCTGACGGGAGGGGTGGCTATGGTAGGGGCTCCACTGGACACCACCAGAGCCGACAGGGGAGGTGCGGCTGCGCCTGTGGATCGTGGCGGCGTCATCAGACGCCTCTTCTGGTCGGCGGGTGAGCCGAAATCCGTGATCAACACCGCTGACCGTATCCACACCGCTGCCACCGCAACCACCGCGACCTTTGCCGCCGATGCGGGCTCCCAGGCGTGGACCCCTCCCTCCTGGGAGGAGATCGTCAGCACGCACAGTGCGCGGGTCTACCGGCTGGCGTACCGCCTGACGGGCAACCAGCACGACGCCGAGGACCTCACCCAGGAAGTCTTCGTCCGCGTCTTCCGTTCGCTGTCGACGTACACGCCCGGCACCTTCGAGGGCTGGCTGCACCGGATCACCACCAACCTCTTCCTGGACATGGTGCGCCGCAAGCAGCGGATCCGCTTCGACGCGCTCGCCGACGACGCCGCCGAGCGACTGCCGAGCCGCGAGCCCAACCCGCAGCAGGTGCTCCACGACACGCACTTCGACGCGGACGTCCAGCAGGCGCTGGACACCCTCGCGCCGGAGTTCCGCGCCGCCGTGGTGCTGTGCGACATCGAAGGTCTGTCGTACGAGGAGATCGCCGCCACCCTCGGCGTGAAGCTCGGCACCGTCCGCAGCCGGATCCACCGTGGCCGCTCGCACCTGCGCAAGGCGCTCAAGCACCGTTCCCCCGAAGCGCGGGCGGAGCAGCGTGCGCTGGCGGGTGTGGCCGTGGGCGCCCCGTTCGTGGGGGGAGAGGGCGGAGTGGAGTGAGCGGAGTCAGTCCGTCCGCAGCGGAACACCACCTGGGCGACCGGCTCGCCGCCCTGGTGGACGGGGAGCTGAGCCACGACGTGCGCGAGCGCGTCCTCGCCCATCTGGCGACCTGTGCCAAGTGCAAGGCCGAGGCCGACGCCCAGCGCCGGCTGAAGACCCTCTTCGTCGAGAGCGCGCCGCCGCCGCTCTCCGCCGGGCTGCTCGCCCGGCTCCAGGGCCTGCCGGGAGGTGGATCCGACGGTCCCGCCGCCCCGCCGGGACCGCCCGCCCCGACCACCCGTGCCGGCGCCACCGATCCCTTCGCCACCTTCGGGTACGCCTTCCAGGCGCCCCGCCCGCAAGAGGGCTTCCGGATACACGAGGTGGGCCGCCCCCGCCGTCGGTTCGCCTTCGTCGCCGCGGGAGCCGTCTCGCTCGCCGCCCTCGCGCTCGGCGGCGCACTGCCGCTGGACCAGTTCGAGCCCAACGCCCGTGGTGAGGGCGGTGCCAGCGTCACCCCGGCCACCCAGCCGGGTGCCACCGGCGGCGCCCTGTCCGTGGTCGACGCGGTCATCCGGGACCGGCCCCGGGCCCCGGCCGGGAGCGCGACCCTCGGCCCCCGGCTGACGTCGGTGCTGGAACCCCAGGCTCCGCGTGCGACGCCGCTGCCGCCCGTGGCGCCGAGCCTGTCACCGCGCCCGGTGTCGCTCACCCGCTGAGGCGCGGTGCCGGCGCGCGGGGGTGATAGCCCCGCCCGCCTCTGCCGTCCCGCGGGGCGACCTGGTTGAATCCTCGCCAGGTGCGCCCGGCGGGGCGCGCGAGGCACGCGGGGAGCGCTCATGTCCGACACCCACCCTCCGACCGATCCGGCTCCAGCGCGGCCGGCCCCTCGGTGGTGGAGCCGCCCCGACGGGACCGGCGCGCAGGAGCACCGCGTACCGGGCCCCCGGACCGGCGGCGAGGAACCGCGGGACACCGCGGCGGCGCCGCTCACGGCACAGGGGGAAGCCCCCGAGGACGTACCCGCTGACGCGCCCGCGCCCCGCTACGACCCCTGGAGCACCGCCCCGTACCAGCTGCCGGACGCGGGCCAGGAGGGTCCGGGGATCCGGATGCGGCACCTGGTGGCCCTGGCCGTGTGCAGCGCCCTGCTCGCCGGAGGCGTCGGCGCCTGGCTCGGCGTCCTGGCCGAACGGCAGAGCAGCACCCGGTTGGAGCTGCCCCAGGCCGGGGTGGAGCCCAAGGGCCGGGCCCCCGAGAGCGTGGCCGGCATCGCCGCGACCGCCCTGCCCGGCGTGGTCACCCTGCACGTCGCGGGCGGCGCGGGCAACGGGACCGGCACCGGCTTCGTGCTGGACGGGCAGGGCCACATCCTCACCAACAACCACGTCGTCGCGGACGCCCGGCGGATAACGGTCACCTTCAGCACCGGCGAGAGCGTGGGCGCCGAGGTGGTGGGCCGGGACGGCGGCTACGACCTCGCCGTGGTCAAGGTCGACGGGGTCCGCGGCCTGCGGCCGCTGGCCCTCGGCAATTCGGAGAACGTCAAGGTCGGTGACCCGGTGGTGGCCATCGGCGCACCCTTCGACCTGTCCAACACGGTCACCGCGGGCATCATCAGCGCCACCGGGCGGCCCATCACCGCGGGCGGGGACAAGGGGGACGGCAGCGACGTCAGCTACGTCGACGCCCTGCAGACCGACGCGCCCATCAACCCCGGCAACTCCGGCGGCCCGCTGCTCGACTCCCTGGGCCGGGTCATCGGCATCAACAGCGCGATCCGCGGCGCGGACCAGGACGCGAGCGACAAGGACCCGGCGCGCCAGAGCGGCAGCATCGGTCTCGGCTTCGCCATCCCGGTCAACCAGGCGAAGCGGGTGGCCGAGGAGATCATCCGCACCGGCCGGGCGACCCACCCGGTCATCGGCGTCACGCTCGACATGAAGTACACCGGCGACGGCGCCCGGGTCGGGGACAAGGCGGCCGACGGCAAGCCGGCCGTCCCGGCGGGCAGCCCCGCCGCCCGCGCCGGGATCGTGTCCGGTGACGTGATCATCAAGGTGGACGGTCAGCGCGTGCACGGCGGGGACGAGCTGATCATCAAGGTGCGGGCCCACCGGCCGGGTGACCCGCTCGGCCTCACCGTGCTGCGCGGTGGCAAGGAGCGCACGCTGGAACTCGTACTGGGTTCGGCGAACAGTGGATGACCGGCAGGGGAAACGGGGAGCGAGGTGTCGGCCCGTGGAGCCGGCCGGGTACCGTGGTCCAGGCCCGCAGGATGACAGCCGAGGAGCGGCAACGTGTTCAACGACATAGGCGCACTCGAACTGGTCACCATCGTGGTGCTGGCCATCCTCATCTTCGGCCCGGAGAAGCTCCCGAAGGTGATCCAGGACGTGTCCGGCGTGATCCGCAAGATCCGGGCGTTCTCGGACAGCGCCAAGCAGGACATCCGCTCGGAACTGGGTCCGGAATTCAAGGACTTCGAGTTCGAGGACCTGAATCCGAAGACCTTCATCCGCAAGCAGCTCACCGAGAACGAGGACCTCAAGGAGATCCGGAGCAGCTTCGACCTGCGCAAGGAGCTCAACGACGTCACGGACGCCGTCAACAGCAAGGAAGCGGACCCCGTCCCCGGTGACGCCCCGGCCGCGCCGGCCGCCGGCGCCGCGCCCGCGGCGGGCGGGCCCGACCTGGTGAAGCGGGCCGCGCCGCCCGCGCCGGAGCAGCGCGCCCCCTTCGACGCCGACGCCACCTGACCCGCCTGACACCTCGGCCTGCCGGGCGGCGCGGGGTCCGATGGCTATCCTCTCCATCTGTCCGGACGCCGACGCCCCAGGGAGGGGGTCCCCCCAGCGCAGCAGGGGGGAGGGTCGTTCCGGGTCCCACGGAACGAGAGGCCGCACCGATGGAGACGACGAGCAGTAGTCGGGTAGGGGCGCAGTCCGCCGAGGCGCACACCGCGCCCGCCCCGACCACCCCGGAAGCCGCCGCCGAGGCGGCCGCACAGGCTCCCCAGGACGCACAGGCTCCCCAGGCCGCACCGGCCCCGCAGCCCCCGCAGGCCGGGGCCGCCCCCGCACCGTCCATGCCCGTCCCGAGCGCCCGCCGGGCCGCCGAGGGCTACCTGCGGGCCTCCTTCCCCTGGTACGGGCTGGACGCGGCCTTCACCGGCCCCCGCTGGCTCATGCAGGTGGGCACGGCCGCCGACGGAACCGTCGAGCACGGTTCCACCGGCCACGGCGACGAGCCCTCGGTCCGCGGCGAGATCGCCACCGGCGAGAAGGAGCGCTTCGCGGTGGTCGTCACCGTCGCGAGCAACCCGCTGCGCCGCAGCGCCGACGGCACCGGCGTCCTGGAGGCCACCTCGGTCTCCTCCGCGGCCTGGCTGGCCGGCTCCGGGCTGCTGGCCTTCACCTGGCCCGGCCAGATGGACCACACCCTGCGCGGCGACTGGCTCGACCAGCAGACCGAGGCCGCCTGGGAGCTGGCCGACGACCTCGGCGGCGAGGACTGGTCCACGCTCTCCCTGCCGGTCGACGGGGAGCCCACGCCCTTCCACTACCGCGAGTCGGAGTTCGGCTGGGTGCTGGCCGGCTCCACCCCGGGCGGCGTCCACCTGGGCGCCTACGGCCGGGGGATGAGCGCCTACGGGCTCGGCTTCTCCGTCATCGGCGACCTGGGCACGTACGCGTAGCGACGGGTACGCGAGAGGGGGGGGAACGCAACGGGGGGGGGACCCCCGGTCGCACCCCGACCCACCGAGACCCGGCGTAACAAAAAATGTGTTGCGGGGGGGGCCCCCAAGGAAGGCACA
>NZ_JBVHUE010000010.1:122145-126775 GCF_055565515.1 Streptomyces sp. NPDC028419
TGGGGGGTGGGGGGGGGGGAGCTGGGGTGTTCGGTTTCTCGGTCGGGGGAGCCGGGGGAGAGTGGTGGGGGAGAGGGGCGAGGGAGGGGGCGCCCACCGCAGCGGTGGCGCCCCTCTCGCGTACCCCCGGACCCTCAGGCCCCGGCCGTACTAGAACTTGTTGCGCGGGGTGATCCCCAGCGACATGCCCGACAGGCCGCGCGCGCGGCCGCCCAGCTTGCCCGCGATCGCCCGCAGCGCCGCACCGGCGGGAGAGTCGGGAGCGGCCAGCACCACCGGCCGGCCGTCGTCGCCGCCCTCGCGCAGCCGGACGTCGATCGGGATCTGGCCCAGCACCGGCACCGTGGAGCCGATGGTCCGCGTCAGGCCGTCGGCGACCGCCTGGCCACCGCCCGTGCCGAACACGTCGACCATCTCGTCGCAGTGCGGGCAGGGCAGCCCGGACATGTTCTCGACGACGCCGACGATCTTCTGGTGGGTCTGCACGGCGATCGAACCGGCCCGCTCGGCCACCTCGGCGGCGGCCTGCTGCGGGGTGGTGACGACCAGGATCTCCGCATTCGGCACCAGCTGCGCCACCGAGATCGCGATGTCACCGGTGCCCGGCGGCAGGTCGAGCAGCAGGACGTCCAGGTCGCCCCAGTACACGTCCGCCAGGAACTGCTGGAGCGCGCGGTGCAGCATCGGGCCGCGCCACACCACGGGCGCGTTGCCCGGGGTGAACATGCCGATGGAGATGACCTTCACGCCGTTCGCCGACGGCGGCATGATCATGTTCTCGACCTGGGTCGGCTTGCCCTCGACGCCCAGCATGCGCGGCACGCTGTGGCCGTAGATGTCCGCGTCCACGACGCCGACCTTCAGGCCGTCGGCCGCCATCGCCGCGGCGAGGTTGACCGTGACCGAGGACTTGCCCACGCCGCCCTTGCCGGACGCGACGGCGTAGACGCGCGTCAGCGAGCCGGGCTGGGCGAAGGGCACCTCGCGCTCGGCGGTGCCGCCGCGCAGGCTGCTCGCCAGGTCCTTGCGCTGCTCGTCGCTCATCACGTCCAGCGTGACGGCGACCGAGGTGACGCCCGGGACCCGCTCGACGGCCTCGGTGACGTTCTTGGTGATGGTCTCGCGCATGGGGCAGCCCGACACCGTGAGGTAGACGGTGACGGCGACCGCTCCGCCGTCGCCCACGTCCACCGATTTGACCATGCCGAGTTCGGTGATCGGCCGGTGGATCTCGGGGTCGTTCACCGTCGCCAGCGCGTCCAGGATCGCGTCCTGATCGGGCCCGGCCGGGTCGGGCGCGGCGGCGGAGCTTGTGTCGGTAGCCATGCCCCGATGGTACGGCTCGGTAGCGCGCCGTCGGTAAGCCCTTCAGCGGTCGCCTTCGTCACGTTCGGAGGGAAAGAGCCGGCGCTCGTCCATCTCCTTGATCAGGTCCTGGAACTCCGACCGGATCCAGTCGCGGGTCGCGACCTCGCCGAGGCCCATCCGCAGCGCCGCGATCTCCCGCGTGAGGTACTCCGTGTCCGCGATGGAGCGCTCGTTCTGCTTGCGGTCCTGCTCCAGGTTGACCCGGTCGCGGTCGTCCTGGCGGTTCTGCGCGAGCAGGATCAGCGGAGCGGCGTAGGACGCCTGGAGGGACAGCATCAGGGTCAGGAAGATGAAGGGGTACTGGTCGAACCGCCACGGGTCGGGCGCGAAGATGTTCCACAGCACCCAGGCGATGATGACCACCGTCATCCAGACGATGAACCGCCCCGTGCCGAGGAAGCGCGCCACCCGCTCCGACAGCCGGCCGAAGGCCTCCGGGTCGTACTCGGGGAGCAGCCGCCGGCGCGCCGGGCGCGGCAGGTCCAGCCGCACGCGCGAACGCGTCAGCGCGCTCGACCCGGTCGCCTGGCCGGCCTTCATCCGCTCGGCCCGACCCTCGCGCGCCTCGCGCTCGGCCCGGTCGTGCCGGTCCGCCCGCTCCGCCCGCACCCGACCCGCGACCTCGTCCAGCCGGTCCGACAAACCGTGCTCCCGCCCGTGTTCGCGCGCCTGCGCCCGGGACTGCTCGCGGCGCTCCCTGATCTGCTCCCGGCGGCGCTCCCGCCCCAAATCGCGGCCCCGGTCAGTGCCCACGCCCGGCCTCCTCTGAGTGGAAGTCCGTCTCGCGCCAGTCGTCGGGCAGCAGGTGGTCCAGTACGTCGTCCACCGTCACGGCGCCCAGCAGCGAGCCGCTCTCGTCGACCACCGGCACCGCGACCATGTTGTAGGCGGCGAGGTAGCTGGTCACCACCGGCAGCGAGGCGTCCGGGCGCAGCGGCGGCAGGTCCGTGTCCACCAGCGAGCTCACCAGCGTGAACGGCGGGTCCCGCAGCAGCCGCTGGAAGTGCACGGTGCCCAGGTACTTGCCGGTCGGCGTCTCGTCCGGCGGGCGGCACACGTACACCTGCGCGGCCAGCGCCGGGGACAGGTCCGACTGCCGTACGCGCGCCAGCGCGTCCGCGACCGTGGCGTCCGGCCGCAGCACGATCGGCTCGGTCGTCATCAGACCGCCCGCCGTGCGCTCCTCGTAGGACAGCAGGCGCCGCACGTCGGCCGCGTCGTCCGGCCGCATCAGGGTCAGCAGCCGCTCCTTGTCGTCCTCGGGCAGCTCCGAGAGCAGGTCGGCCGCGTCGTCCGGGTCCATCGCCTCCAGCACGTCCGCGGCGCGCTCCTCCTTGAGCTTGCCGAGGATCTCCACCTGGTCGTCCTCGGGCAGCTCCTCCAGCACGTCCGCCAGCCGGTCGTCGTCGAGGGCGTTGGCCACCTCGGCGCGCCGCTTCGGCGTCAGGTGGTGCAGCACGTTCGCGAGGTCGGCGGGACGCATCGTCTCGAAGGTGGCGACCAGGTTCTCGGCGCCCTGCCCGTCCTCCTCAAGGGAGAAGCCGGTCACCCCCGACCAGTCCACGGTCAGCGTCTCGCCGCGGCGGCGCATCACGCCCGCCTTGCCCTTGCGGACGAAGATCCGGTTGATCTCCCAGTCGCGCCGGGCCGGGAGCTGCTGGATGGCCACGTCCAGGACGGTGACCTCCTCGTCGTCCGCGACGAGCCGCACCCGGCGGTCCAGCAACTCGCCCAGGACGAGCCGCTCGGTGGGGCGCTGCTCGAAGCGCCGCATGTTGACCACGCCGGTCGTGATGACCTGCCCCGACTCCACGCCGGTCACCCGGGTCATGGGCACGAAGATGCGGCGCCGGCTCACCACCTCGACGACCAGACCCAGCAGCCGGGGCGGGCGTCCGCCCACGCGCAGCATCGCCACCAGGTCGCGGACCCGGCCGACCTGGTCGCCGTTGGGGTCGAAGACGGGTACGCCCGACAGATGCGAGACAAAGATCCGCGGGGCGCCTGCCACCATCCGAGCGCCTCCTGGAGCGTCGATCAAGATTCCTGCCGCCCTCAGGCTAGCCCGTACCGCCGCGAACCGCCCTGGTGGGGCGTTCCGCCCGGGCCGGGGTCGCGCACGACGTGCGGGTACGCTGCCTGCTGCTCGCTGACGACCGACGAGAGGCACCCGCCCGTGACCGCCACCTTCCCTGCCGCACGGCTGCGCCGGACCACCGCCATCGGGGTCATCTGCGCGGGTCTGGCCATCGCCGCCACGGGCTGCGGGGAGGACCCCGACAAGGGCACCAACGGGGTCGGCAAGCTGTCCGCGGACAAGATCGAGTCCAAGGCGCGCGCGGCCGCCTCGGAGGCCAAGGCGGTGCACCTGGCCGGCACCCTGGTCAGCGGCGGCAAGTCCTTCACACTGGACATGAGGCTGAAGTCGGACGGCGGCTCCGGCGAGGTCAAGTCCAAGGACCACACCTTCCGGCTGCTGCGGGTGGGGGAGCAGCTCTACCTGAAGGCCGACGCGGCCTTCTGGGGGCAGTCGGAGGCGGCCGGCAAGCTGGGCGACAAGTTCGTCAAGGTCCCCGCGGCCGACCCCTCCTACAAGCAGTTCCGCGGCTTCACCGACATGCAGGTCCTGCTGGACGGGCTGCTCGGCATCGGCGGGAAGCTCGCCAAGGGCGCCGAGTACACGAAGGTCGGCCCCACCAAGGCGGTCCTGCTCACCTCGGACGGCGGAAAGGGCGGCAAGCTCGCCGTCTCCCTGGAGGGCACCCCGTACCCGCTGCGGATGGAACGCGCGGGCGGCGCCGGTCGGGTCGAGCTGACCGACTGGGGGCAGCAGTTCCCGCTGGCGGCCCCGGCCCAGGACCAGACCGTGGACTACGGGTCCCAGCTGCCCACGACCAAGGGCACCGGCACCGGCACCGGCACCGGCAAGAGCCCGGGCCCGAGCCCGAGCAGGAGCGGCGCCGGGGACGACGACGCGAGCGGCGGATCCGGCGGCCAAGGCGCCGACCCGGGCACGGGCGGCTGACGTCCCGGGGGCGGACCCCTCCGGGGGGCGCCTCAATCGCCGGCGAGGCTGGAAGGTGGGGCCTTGCCGGGGACGGTGGAGTGAGCGGTGGATCCGGGGGCGCCTCAAACGCCGGCGAGGCTGGAGGATGGGGCCTTGCCGGGGACGGTGGATCCGGCGCCGACCCGGGCACCGGCGGCTGACGTTCCGGGGGCGGATATGGAGCCTCGCCGGCGTTTGAGGCGCCCCCGGAGGGCA